>JALGTG010000280.1 GCA_029821495.1 Candidatus Hebobacteria bacterium | reverse complement strand
GTCTCGGGAGAGGAGGCAACCGGGGCGATAGCAGCCATCGTCGTAGCCTGAGACAATACCGGCTCGGAGGCAGGCATCGATTTCGTGTGCGGCCCAGTGGCTTACGGCGACGTCGGAGAAGGTGTGGTAGGCCCGCCAACTCATGGTGAAGTTGAAGGAGTGATCGTAGGTGAGGCGGACCGGCTCTCCTGAGGCGTCGGCGCTCATGAGCCACAACTCGGAGCCTGACTCGAACTTGCCCAAGGGCCACTCCTCATCAACCGGGAGATGATGGGCGGAGGCAAAGGCGATCTGCGTGGCATCGGGGGACCAGCAGGGGAAGTGCGGCGCCGCGCAGCAGACGACGCCCGGCGGGGCAATGAAGATGGGCGCGAGCATGCCGCCCTCCGGGGAGATGGCACCGATGCCCGACATCGTCTCGCCGCCAGGCGAGGCCGACTCGAAATGGACCGCGATACGGCCGCCAACTGGCGACCAGGCGGCCTCTCCCATGGAGGTCACCTCATGGTCGGGGTAACCGTCCACTCCGGTGGCGTGGACAGCATGGGCGTCGCTGGCGTCGGCGCGAACGATCCACAGGGACTGGCCCAAGTCGTCCGGCGTACGCCGATAGGCGACCCAGCGCCCGTCGGGAGACCAGGAGGGGTAGCGATCCTGCACCAGGGGTTCGGCCACCAAGGGATAGGCTTGGGCGCCACTGAGATCGGTGATCCAGAGATCGTCGTATGAACCACCTGTGGCATAGACGATGTGGTTGCCATCGGGCGACCACTGGGTGTCTCTACCGGCCTGCCCCGGAATTGCGACGGGGGGCGCGCCATCGAGAGAGTCGATGAAGAGCTGACCGTCTTTGCAGTAGACGAGGTTCTGCGCGTCGGGCGACCAGTCCGGGTTCCAGGCCTGCAGGGGGCCCAGCCAGCGGCGCACCTGGGGGTCGGGATCGTATAGGAGGACCGAGTTGGTGGTGCTGTTCCAGTCCCAGAGGCCACTGAGGAGGACGAGCTCATATGCGAGCCGGCCCGGCAAGTCGGGAAGAGGAGGCCGGGGCCCGAAGAGAGTGAAGCGGGCCCTCGTGATCTGGAGTATGCTCATGTCAACGTCGGGATCGCCGGTAGGCAGATCGGACTTGGAGGCCCTGAAGTCACAGATGTAGGTGCGCCCTGGCGTCAACTCGGGTTGTGACGCAGACCCGTTGGAGTTGTAGCCGGCCTGGGTGGCCGCGGTCGGCGGCAGCTGCCAGATCGGAGTTGTGCTGCTCTCCTGGTAGAGCTTGATCTCGGTGGCGGCCTCTTCTGTGCCTGTGTCCCAGGAGAAGGTAGGCGTGTTATCCTGGATCACGCTGTCCGGGAGGGGTGTGAGCATCTGAAGCTCGGGCCAGAAGTCGAGCCAGGGGGTGGCTTTCTGTCCCTGATGGCCTTGGGTGTCCTGAGCGAGGAGAGTGTAGACGCCGACGGGGGGAGGCTCCTCGGGCATGTAGACGCGGGAGAAGCGACAGGCTGCGACCGTGTGGGGACCTTGCTGCTCCCAGTAGCCGCTGGCCGGGGTGATGGTGTGCGCGGCACCGTCGGGATAGGTGATGGTGAGGGACATGATGTCTTCGGCCCCATCTCCATCGGTGACAACAACGCAGACGTCCTCGACAGAGAGAATCCACGCTCCGCAGTCTGCCCTGATGACGCGGTCGAAGCCCATGGCTTCGACCACGGGATCCTGCGAGTAGACCACGAAGGTTCCCTCTACTTGGTCAACCACGGAGACATAGACGCGGGGATCGGTGAGGCCGCAGTCCACGCAAGTGCGCGAGGTCAAGTCCAGGTGATAGGTGTAGCCGGGAGAGAGTTCGGGCTGGGTGGCGGTGGCGTCCACATTGTAGACCGCGCTGGTCGCGTGGCCTGCATCATAGGACCATATGTCGGTGTCGCCATCGAACTCCCGCCGCAGCGAGAGTGAGTTCTCTGCGCCGGGCTGGCAGCCGGTCCAGGCGAAGGTGGGAACCGTCTCGAAGATGAGTCCGAAATCCGGGTCTGGGTAGACGATCTCCGGGGGAGTTTCGGGGACCGGAGGAGCGCAGGGAGCGGTCAGGCTGTCCTCCAGGCCGCCGAGGTCGGCGGCCGTTATCAGGAAGGAGAGCCCCTCCTCCTCGTAATACCCCTCGATGGAGGTGGCGAGGATGGTATTCGGCCCTTCGACGATCCACTGGATAGCGCCCCCGGACTCCGGGGTGATGATGGTGACCCTTCCGTAGGGATCGACGATGGTCACCGAGGCCAGGTCATCGACACCGTCCGCATCGTTGACGCGCACGCTGACGGTTCCACTGTAGCGAACGCTCTCGACGTCCACGCGCTCGATCACCGGCGCGGCCGCCCAGGCCGAGGTGACAGACAGAGCGCAGAGCCACACGGAGAGCGAGATGCCCACGGACCTCATGGCTGCCTCCTTCCCGACAGTGCCAGTGAGACAGATGGGGGGGCAGAACACAGCGCGGGTCCAGGGGAGAACACCGCCCCTCTGGGATACTTGTTCGCCGCCGGTCTCGGTCATTCCTCGTGGTCTGATGCTCAGGGTCTGAGCCGGCTGAAGGCATGGCAGGGGGGTGAGGAGGGAGGTCGTTGGGCGGGTGCGGTAGTCCGCGGTGGCGATGGAGGATGTGGGGTGCGCCGGGAGGGGAGTGTGGGGGCTGACCTCCCCCGCGGGGTGCCCGCGACGCCCGTGAGGTCGGGGGCGGCCGTGGGGGAGGCGGGAGGAGGAGGCGGCGGGGTGCGGTGACCCCGCCCTACAGGAGGCGGCGG
>JALGTG010000002.1 GCA_029821495.1 Candidatus Hebobacteria bacterium | reverse complement strand
TCCCGGATCTCTCGCAGTCCGACCTGCAGCACCTCCCCCACCTTCGCCGCCTTCTCCGCCAGCCGCTCCACCACGATGATCTCCAGATTCGCCAGCGCCGCGGCCGCACACACTGGATTCCCCGTGTGCGTGCTCGTCATGCTCCCCGGCGGATACTGGTCCATCAGATCCCCCCGCCCGATCACCGCCGACAGCGGCAGACCGCTCGTGATCCCCTTCCCACAGCACACCAGGTCCGGCACGATCCCATAGTGCTCGAATCCCCACATCCTCCCCGTCCGGCCGAATGCCGCCTGCACCTCATCCATGATAAGCACGATGTCGTGCTCGTCACACCACCTGCGCATCTTCTGCGCATACTCCCGCGGCCAGAACGCAACGCTCCCACCCTGGTACGTCTCTGATATCACCCCCGCGATTCGGTCCGGCCCAAACCCCCTCTCCTCCAGGCTCCGCAGGAAGAAGTCGAAGCTAGTATCGGCACAACGGAATCCATCGGGGAACGGCACCTGCACCATGTCGGGATCCAGGTTGACAATCCACTCCTTCAGCGCCGGAATCCCACCTATCATCTGCGCCCCCAGCGTCCGCCCGTGAAACGCCCCCTCGTAGCTCACAATCCCGATCTTCTCGTCGCCCCCCGCCGCGCGCCCGTGAGTGCGCGCCAGCTTGATCGCACACTCCGTCGTCTCCGACCCCGTCGTCAGCAGGAAGACCTTCTCCAGCGCCTCGGGCGCCAGCTTCGCCAGCCGCTCCACCAGCCGCGCCCGGATCTCGCTCGGAAAGCAGTAGTTGTGCAGCAGCCCCGTGCGTGCCTGACCACAGATCGCCGACACGATCTCCGGCCTCCCGTGCCCCGCGTTCGCCACCACCACCCCCGAACTCCAGTCAATCCACTTGTTCCCCCACGCATCGTAGACCTGAAAGCCCTCCGCCCGGTCCCACACCACCGCCGGCTGGCCCCGCATCGAATCCGGCTCGTCCCGCCACAGCGACTCGAGCACCGGAATCGACGCTGGCGACGGGATCGCCGTCTGAATCCGACGGAACTCCGTCTCCACCGCAGGCACCTGCTTCGGCCGCACTCCGAACTCTCCCACTGTCCTACCTCCGCCCGCACACCCGGCGCGCCGTCCCGCCGTGCCGGAACACAAGGCCTACACCGGCCACCCTCCCCACCGCCGGCGCGTCTGCCCATCTTTGCCACCACACTGCAGTCTCGTCCTTCCACTGCCTGTGCCCCGTTCCTCCCGAACCCACCACCCCCGCCCCATTCCGGCAGGTATCATCGCCGCCGAACGGAATCCTCAACATAAGCACACAGCCGAGGTGCGACCATGTTCCGCGACCTGCTCTCCCTTCTTGCGGCCCGCGTTGAGAAAGAGCGAACCAAGGAAGACACCGAGGCCATTCACTCCATCGATCGCAGCTTCACCTTCTCCAGCTTCCACCAGAGTGCCCGCCTCACCGCCGACCGCCTCCGTGCCGCCGGCCTCAGCAGCGTCGAGATCCTGGAGGCCCCCGCCGACGGCCGCACCGTCTTCGGCGACTCCATGATGCCCCTCGCCTGGGAGGCCGACGAAGCCACCTTCGACACCATCCCCTCCGACGGCCGCCCCGAGCGAATCGCCGATCGCGCCGAGACTCCCGCCTGCCTCGCCATGTGGAGCGCTCCCACGCCCCCCGAAGGAGTCGAGGCCGAGCTCATCTACATCGAAAACCCAGCCGACGGAAAGAGCTGGTCTCCCGACGATGTACGCGGTAAGATCGTCTTCACCTCCGCTCATCCTCACTCCGTCAAGCGAATCCTGCTGGAGCGCGGTGCCCTCGGCATTCTGTCCGACTACCAGCCGCGCGGTGCCGACCTCCCCGACGCCGTCACCTGGGTCAATGCCTGGAGCGATGACCCCGGCGGCTGGGCGGTCACCAACCGCGACGCGCTCGGCTGGTCCTTCCAGATCTCCCCGCGCCGCGGAGCCCAGCTGCGCGGCCGCCTGGAGACAGAAGCCCCCATACGAGGCCGCGCAGTCGTGCGGGCCAGCCTCCAGCCCGGCACTCTCCCCACCCCCACCGCGGTCATCCCCGGCGCCACCAAAGAGGAAGTCCTACTCCTCGGCCACCAATTCGAGCAGGGCGCCGTTGACAACGCCTCCGGCTGCGCCATCATGCTCGAAACGGCCCGCGCCCTCCAGTCACTCATCTCGGAAGGCAAGCTCCCCCAGCCTTCGCGCACCATTCGTCTCCTCTTCGTCTCCGAATGCTACACCACCACTTTCTGGGCCGAGCAGCGCCCCCGCGCCCGCCGCACCATCGCCGGCCTCTGCCTCGACGCGCCCGGCGGCGCCGTCGACCTCGCCCTCCACCCCCTTGACATAACGGTCAACCCCCACTCCCAGATGAGCTATGTGGACGCCCTCCTCCTCGCCGTCGCCCGCGAGGTCATGGCCGCCGACCCCGTCCGCGCCTGGCGGGAGAGACCTTTCGTCATGGCTACCGACAGCTTAATAGCCGACAAGACCATCAACATCCCCTGTCCCTGGATCGGCAGCCACAGCCGCACGTGGCACACCTCCGCAGACACCCCCGACGTCCTCGACCCCGGCGCACAGGCGCTCGTCGCGCGCATCACAGCCGCCTACGCCTACCTCATCGCCTCCGCCGATCGCAGCCTCGTCCTCGACTTCGCCCACCTCGCCGCTGCCCGCGGCAAAGCCGCCCTCACCGCCGCCGCGCTCGCAGAACTCGCCCACATCTCGGACTCCGATCTCGACGACTCCCTCCTTCAACTCGCCTACCTCGCCGAGCGCCACGCCGAAGCCGTCCCCACCGCGCTCAAGCTCCTCCCCGCTCCCCAGCGCCCTCAGCTCCGCCCCCACATCAGAGCCCTCCAGCGCGAAGTGCGGCGCCTCGGACACCACGAGGCCGCCGCCCTCGCCCGCCGCGCCGGTCTCCCCGCACACACCCCCACCGCACACGAGCCCGAGGGCGTCCTCGCCACCATCCACCCGCGCCGCCTCGTCACCGGACCCGTCACCTTCGACCGCATCGACCCCGAGCTCCGCGCAGGCCTCCGCAGCCCCCGCTGGTCCACCGCCCTCTTCACCCTCCTCAACTGGTGCGACGGCCGCCGCTCTCTCGCTAACGCAGCCCATCTCGCCGCCCGAGAGCTCCGTGCCGCGCGCACCCTCACCCCGGACGAGTTCGCAAAGCGGATCGACCCGGCCGCCACCTCCCTGCTCGACTACTTCCAGTTCCTCCGCCGCCACAGCTATGTCACCTGGTAGACCTCCCATGCCCGACCCCGGCCCATCCCCCGCCACCCCCCCGGCCGCCGCGCGCCAGCTCGCGCACCTCAAACAGCACCACCCCCACTCCCTCTTGCTCGACGCCGGCGACGCCGTCGCCGCCGGCAACCTCACCTTCCGGCTCGCCGGCGAGCCCATCCTCCGCCGGATGGCCGCTGTCGGCTACGACGCAATGGCAATGGGAAACCGCGAGTCCCACCCCGCGCGCCGCTTCCTCGAATGCAAGCTCCGCGACGCCTCCTTCCCCATCCTCGCCGCCAACATCCTCCCCAAGCGCCAGCCCCTCCCCTCCATCATCCGCTCCCACGCCCTCTTCGACCGGCCCCAAGGCCGCCGCATCGCCGTCATCGGCCTCGCCCCACAGATCACCCCCCCGAAATCCCTCTGGGCCCGCGTCACCGACTACGTCTTCGAGCACCCTCTCCCCGTCGCCGAGAACCTTGCCGCGGAGCTCCGCGACACCGCCGACATCGTCATCTGCCTCTCCCACTGCGGCGCCGAGATAGACCGTCAGCTAGCCGCACTTCCCCACGTGGACCTCGTCCTCGGCGGCCACACCCACCGCCACCTCGCCGCCCGAGAGCCCGGCGCCGCCCTCGTCGTCCACCCCGGCGCCCGCGGCAGCCATGTCGCCTGTACCGAACTCACCTCGCGCGAGGACGCCCGCAGCGTCCTTCGCCCTCTGGAGGCCGGTCTATGAACGAGCCCAATAGAGACAGACCGAGGCCCATCGACCGCTGGTGGGTCCAACTCCTCGTCTCCCTCTGGATCATCGCCATCATCGTCATCTACTTCCGCCTCCAGGTCCTCCGCGTCTTCGAGCTGGCCGGCATTCGCCCCTGACCCCCGCAGAGGAAGGGCGCCCGCCTCCGGGCGCCCCAGAACGATCTCCTCCCGCGCTTCTCCTACTTCCCCTTCGCCGTGTACTGCCTATCCGTGATCCGCTTGTCCTTCACCCCCCTCTTCGGCCTCGACTTCCTCCGCAGTTCCCCCAACAGCTCCTCGTACTCATTCCGCTTCACCGGAATCCGAACCGTCTTCTTCCGGTAGTGCGACAGAATCATCGCGTTCGCCAGCTCCAGCGACCCGAGTCCCTCCGCCCCCGGAGCGAGCAGCTCCTCCCCATACAGAATCGCCCTACAGAAGTTGCGCGTGATCGCGATATGCTCCGTCTCCCGCTCCTTCAGCTCCACCTCCACCTGCTTTGCCTCCGGCGCCCCCCACATCTTCTTGCTCTGCACCGTGAACTCGCTCGTCGGCGTCGGAAGCTCCCAGAACCGCAGCCCCTGCTCATCGAACAGGATCTTCCCGCGATCTCCCACGATCTCCACGCGATTCAACTGCGGCGCCTCGATCACCCCCGCGAAGATGTACCCGTGCGCCCCGTTCCCGTACTCTAGCAGTGCGAACGCCTCGTCCTCCACCTCTATGTCGTGCGCCCGCGTGCGCGTCTGCGCCGTCACCAGCTTCGGCACACCCGCCAGCCACGTGAACGCATCCAGCCCGTGCGGCGCCTGGTTCAACAGCACCCCGCCTCCCTCCCCTTCCCAGGTCGCCCGCCATCCGGCAGAATCATAATAGGCCTGCGACCGGTACATCCCCAGGATCATATTCGCGCGCACCAGCTCCCCCACCCGCCCATCCTCGATCAGCTTCCTCGCCGCCTGGTACTCCGGCAGCGCGCGCATCTGGAACATCACCGAGAACACCTTCCCGCTCCGCTCGGCCGCGCGGACCATCCGCCCGGCCTCCTTCACCGTCACCCCGATCGGCTTCTCACTCAGCACATGCAGCCCCCGCCTAAACGCGTCGATCGCAATCGGCGGATGCCCGTAGTGCGGCGTCGCTATCAGCACCGCGTCCACCAGACCCGAATCCATCAGATCCGTATGCTTCACGAAGCACGGCACCTTGTGCCGGTTCCCGACCTCCTCCGCCACCTCCGGCACAATGTCGCACACCGCCGCGAGTTCCCCCACATCCAGCTTGTGCATGTACCCACAGTGCCCTTGCCCCATCCCCCGCTTGTGCATGTACCCACAGTGCCCTTGCCACATCCCCCCGACCCCTATCACTCCGATCCGGACCCTATCCACAGCGGACTCCTCCCTGCATGCCTCGGCATCTATCAACCCTCATCTCCTTCTCTACCTCCCGACCCCCAACCTCCCAGCCCTCCACCCCCCATACCAGCGACATTCATGTGCCTCCGGCACATTCCCGTCGCGACCGCGCCCCCCGCCGCTCTGCTGTAGGGCGGGGTCACCGAACCCCGCCGGCCGTTCCTCCCCACCCCCGTAGGAGCGACATTCCTGTCGCGACCGAACATCTCTTGCCCCTCGGGCACGAGCCCGCCTCCTGCCCCTTTTGGTAGCGCAGGTTTTCAACCTGCGTACCCGCCGTAGGCGGGTCCTGTAGGGCGGGCACACCCGTGCCCGCCGGCCGTTGTGCCCATCCCCGTAGGAGCGACATTCCTGTCGCGACCCCATCGCCGGCCCGCCCTCCCCACCAAGAGCATCCTGCCCGGCAGGCACCTGCCGGGCCGAACTTCTGTCCCTGACACCGCTTACAGGGCGGGAATGACCACACATGACCAACGAGTCCGAACCAGCCCCGAGAATGACCACTTGGTCAGTGGACGGACATGGACACATTTTGGACGTCCACCGCGGTGTCGCCAGCATGCCTCATTTGCCCCCAGGACATTCGGACAAGTAGCGGACAAACAGCATTTGTCCAAGACTGACCACCTGTCCCACTCCCACAGGAGTGTAACCGCACTCCCGTGGGAGTGCGGCCCGACCCCTCGGGACCCACTAGCTCGCGCCGCCCGAAGACCCCCGCGCCAGCTCCATCCCCCGCGCCGGTGAAGGCGGCCAACCACAGGGGACACACGGGCAGCCTGTGGCGTAACAGCCGTGACGTGATACGTGGTATCTGCTAGGCAACAAGCTGGGCCACTTAGCGGCAACACATGTGGGAAGGGAGCGGCACTGTCATGAGCGAGAACCAAGGCGAGAGCCAGGGCCTAAGTCAAGATGATCGGACCATGGGGATGTTGTGCCACCTGGCGGCGGTCATAGGTTTCCTCGGGCCGCTCATAGTGTGGCTGATCAAGAAGGACCAGTCTGAGTTCGTCAATGATCAGGGCAAGGAATCGCTGAACTTCCAGATCAGCATCCTGATCTATGCGGTGGCCGCGTCCATACTCGCGGTGCCGCTGACCCTGATCCTCATCGGTCCCCTGCTCCCCTTCGCGGTGTTGGCCTTCGACGTCGTGATGTTCATCATCGCCGCGGTGCAGGCCAACAACGGAGTGAAGTACCGCTACCCGCTCTGCATTCGCTTCATCAAGTAGGGCGGTTAGCGTTGGGCGGGGCCCGACGCGCTATGCGCTCGGGTCCTCCGCTTCATCGTGACGTTCAGGTCGAGGCGCACCGATTGCGGCAGCCTCGATCGCGTTCCGCAGCCACTCCTGGTGGTCGGCCTGCCCGAGACCGCGGATGTGCAGCACTTGCTCGGGCGTGACGATGGCGACTGTCAGAGTCTGTCCTCGCCGGCCCATCTCCACCGTCTCGATGTCATCCAGCCTGATGGACTCCGTCTTGCCCTCGGGCGTGTAGTATCTTAGGGTCCCGTCCTCCATCTCCAGGCGCGTCTCGGCTAGATAGCCGACGATCTCGCCCCTGAGGACGATCGCCAGATAGGTCATAAGCCCGAGAAGGGAGGCTGACACCACCCACCCGACCCAGAGGAGGAAGCCGCCCGGGCATCGCAGCACCCCGATCGTCGTCAGCGTGGCCAGCAGCACGGGCGCGGCCGCAAACACCACCAACTCCAGGCCGGCCCGCCGTCCCGGTGGCGGCAGCCGCACTGCCCAGCTGCCCTCCGAGTCCGCGACGCTGAGCACGCATCCCCTGGGCGGATCCGTGAGGGGAGGGGGCGGCTGCCCTGTCGCCCGCTGCCGCAGCGAGTGCGAGATCTCGTCGGCGGCCGTCCACGTCTCGAACCGGTCTGCACGCACAACCAGCCGCCGGCGCAAGGCCAGCCCGAGCCTTCTCAGCGCCCCGCGAGCCGTCACCTCCTCCCGATAGTCGAGCAGGGGGACGCGCTCGCCGGTTCGCAGCATGGCCGATACCGTCCATGGTTGAAGCCCCCCAGCGGAGGCCCGCAGCTCCACACGGGCGACGTCCTCGGTGTAGACGCCTCGGCTTCGCTGCCATGGCCCGAGGGTCGAGGAGGCGACGAGCCGGTCACCATCGTCCTCAACCGTCACACTGCGCCGGCGCGGCACCGCGCTCAGCCAGGCCGCCAGACCGCCCGCCGCGGCCGACGCCGCAAGCACCTCCCACAGATCCACCACCCGCCACCGGCTGCGGCCCCATTCGGGCCATGCGTTGGCAGCCGCCAGCGTGGCGAGGAAGATCAGGGCGGCCAGCCAGCATGTACGCCACAAGTAGTCGGTCGCGCGCGGGCGCCATCGGGAGGCGATCTCCCCCGCCGGCGTGGACCCACCCGAGAGCGCCACAGCCAGCCCAACCCAGACAATGCCTATCAGCCACAGCGTCTTCCGCGCGAGCGGCATGGCGTCCCAGAGCTGCTCCCGCTGCGCAGCCAGCACCCGGCCCCAGGGCACCCGTCCGGGCCACTGCAGCCGCAGCCGCCCACCCTCTCCCTCTAGGTAGGCGAGGTCCCGATTCTCCCCCGACCGGGCCCGGCGCCCGGGATAGTCCACCCAGATGTGCGTCAGGGAGGCCCGAATCTCGAACGGGAGGTCCTTCCCGGCCAGCAGGCTGGCCAGCAGAATCGCCTTCGCCTCGCAGTCTCCGTGCGACGACTGCGCGGTTTCGCCGGCCGTCGGCACATACCACGGCACGCGGTGAACCTGCCAATCGGGCGTCGGCACGAGCATGCTGTCCACAAACAGCTCGATCTGCCCCGGCTCCGGCAGCAGTTGCCAGCCCATCCTCTCCTCGATCCGCGGGTCGATCGGAAGGTGCCGGTAGCGCGCCAGATTCCGCACGAGCACATAGGGGTTCGGGTAGCACGAGACGAGTGTCCAGATCGCCGCGCCCAGCAGGAAGATCAGCGCGCGCCGCCCCCAGCGGCCAGGCCGAGCGCCAGACGGCCCTTCGCTCACCCTCTCCTCCGCTCGCCCGCAGCAGACCCCGCGAGCCGTGCGAGCCGCCGTCGGATGCGCGGCGCGTGGGTGCCTTCCCAGTAGACGCGACCGCAGTCGAGACACCGCGCATACCTCTCCTCTGTCAGGTACACGAAGGGCGGCACCCGATCCCACACCTGATCCCTGGTGGCCGATTCCAGCTCCCGGTTGCAGACTGTACAGCGCGTGAGGGCCCGGGCATCGGCGAGGTCCAGAGGAACACTCCTTACGACCTGCCCGAGCTGCTTCTCGACGTCGTCCTCCTGGATGAAGATGATCGGCACGTCTGTAGGCCTTGGGAACCCCGTATCGCGGGTCAGAACGACCGCGCCGCGCTGCCTAGCCCACGCGACGATTCCGTGATCGTCGGCGAAGGGCGCATAGCACGCGTCGAACCCGAACGCGCGGAGCCACTTGGCGAGACGACCGAGCATGCAGTCGGCGACGAAGCGCGGCGGCATCGATGCTCCTCCCCTACCCCCCGCGAACGGTTCGGCGCGGGTCTTCTTGCTCCTGCTCCCTCTCGCACCGCTGCTTCCAGCGGCCGCTCCCGCTCCAGAGCGACCTGACAGACGCGCGCCTGCGTGGTATAATGCGGCTGGGAGGTGCGTGTGCGGCCTCCCCTTCTGGGGGCAGCATGTCGGTACTCTCCGCCATCTTCGATTCAACTCGGCGCGAGCTACGCAGGGCGCGTGCGCTGGCCCAGCAGATCGACGCGCTTGCTCCGGAGATGCAGGACGTCTCGGACGAGCAGATGCGCGCCAAGACGGACGAATTCCGGGATCGGCTGGCGCGCGGCGAGTCGCTCGACGACCTGCTGGTCGAAGCCTACGCACTCGTGCGAGAGGCCACCTGGCGGATCCTGGGCGACCGGCAGGTCCGCTTCCGAGTCTACCGGGAAGACAGATTGATGCCGGAGGAGGCGATCCTGCGCCTCTCCGATGCGGACGGGTTCGAGGAAAGTCTCCGCGCCGACCGCGTGCGTTACGACCGCGAGCGGTTCATGGCCCACTTCGAAGTGCAGCTCATGGGCGCGGTCATGCTGCACTGGGGCCGCGTGGCGGAGATGAGAACCGGCGAGGGAAAGACACAGGTTGCCGTCCTGGCCCTCTACCTTAACGCGCTGGAAGGAAAGGGCGCCCACCTACTGACCCACAACGACTACCTCGCGAAACGAGACAGGGATTGGATGAGCCCGATCTACGAGGCCCTCGGGCTCACCGTCGGCGTGATCCAGCACGACATGATGGCGGACGACCGCCAGTCGGCGTACGCGTGTGACGTCACCTACAGCACCAACTCGGAGGTGGGCTTCGACTACCTGCGGGACAACACCGTTGACTACGCCGACTGGCTCGTGCTCCGCGATCTGCACTACGCGATCGTGGACGAGGCCGACAGCCTCCTGATCGACGAGGCCCGCACCCCCCTGATCCTCGCCGGGCCGGGCACCAAGCCTACCGAACTCTACCGGCGCGTCGATCGCGTTATGCCGAGGCTGACCGCCGACACCGACTACATCGTGGACGAGAAGGCCAAGGTCGCAACCCTTACCGAGGACGGCATCCGGGAGCTCGAGCGCGAGCTTGGCGTTTCGAACCTGTCCGACCCTGAGAACCTCGGACTCTTCCAGCACGTCAACGCGGCTCTCCGCGCGCATGCCTGCTATCGGCGAGACGTAGACTACGTGGTCCGCGATGGCAAGGTCATCATCGTGGACGAGTTCACGGGCCGGCTCATGCACGGCCGCCGGTACTCCGAGGGCCTGCACCAGGCCATCGAGGCGAAAGAGAAGGTGCAGATAGAGCGCGAGAACGTGACCCTGGCGACGATAACTCACCAGAACTTCTTCCGCCTATACCACAAGCTCGCCGGCATGACCGGCACCGCGAAGACCGAGGAGCCGGAGTTCGTAAAAGTCTATGGGATGCCGGTAGCCGTTACCCCGACACACCGTCCGATGATACGCCGCGATAACCCGGACGTGATCTACAAGACCGAGGAGGCGAAGCTGCACGGGATCACGGGCGAGATCCTGCAGATGAAGAGCCTGGGACGACCCACCCTGGTCGGTACTCGGTCCATCGAAGTCTCCGAGCGATTGAGCGAGCGGCTGAAGGTAGAGCGGCTTCAGCTCTTCGCGCAGTTGCTGTTGCTGGAGGACGCGCTGCTCCAAGCGAGAGAACTCAGCGAGCAGCAGCGACGGGAGCTGGGGCGGGCCATGAGGGCCCGGCTCACAGAGGTGGAGCGCCAGGTGCGCCACCTAGAGGCGGCCGTGGCCAAGTTCGACCACGGTCCAGCGCGGATCACCCAGCCGGAAGAGCAGAGGCGGATCGAGCACCGTCTGAACCGCAGCGGTCGGCTGGCAGAGGAAATCCAGGAGCTGCTCCGCCGCCTTGATGGAGAGCGGGAGGTCGGATCGTCGGAGACCCGGCGCATGGCGGAGATCATCTGCTACCAGCCGCTGGAGGAGATCCCTATGGGGAGGACCTCGGCGCTGCTGCGTGCGTTCGGGCGGTCGCCCGATGTGACGGAGACGGACAACGCGCGGCATCTGGCGATGCTCGTGGGGCTGGAGGACGACCGCCACGCGGAACTGGCGGAGGTGCTCGACCGGGGCGTGCCCCACAGGGTGCTCAACGCCAAGTACCATGAGATGGAGGCCCACATAATCGCGCAGGCCGGGAGGCCGGGCGCGCTCACCATAGCCACGAACATGGCTGGTCGGGGTGTAGACATTCTACTCGGGGGCAATCCCCAGGAGATGGCCGACGAAATGCTCCGCCGCGACGGGATCGAGCCCGATCAGGCGACCGACGAGCAGCGAGAGGCGGCCCGCCGCGAGGCCGAGGAGACGTGCGCGGGGAACAAGGAGAAGATCCTCAGCCTTGGGGGCCTGCACATCCTCGGGACTGAGAGACACGAGAGCCGGCGTATCGACAACCAGCTCCGCGGTCGCTCCGGCCGGCAGGGCGATCCCGGCTCCTCCCGTTTCTACGTCTCCTTCGAAGATGAACTCATGCGTCTGTTCGGCCCCGAGCGGCTCGATTTCTTCCTCAGCAAGTGGCCCGAGAACGAGCCGATCGAGGCCAAGATCACCAGCCGCATGATCGAGAATGCACAGAAGAAGGTCGAGGCCAACAACTTCGAGATCCGCAAGCACCGCCTCCAGTACGACGACATTATGAACCACCAGCGCGCGCTCATCTACGAGCAACGCAGGCGCGTCCTCCTCGGCGAGGACCTCCGCGATAGCGCCCTCGCGCACATGCGAGAGTTCATCGCCAACCGCGTCAGCGAGTATGCGTCTCCCGAGATCCATCCCGACGACTGGAATATCCAGGCGCTCCACCAGATGCTCGCCGAAGTCTATCCGGTGGCCGCCTCCGCCGAGCAGATGGCAGAGATCCGCCAGCACGACGAACTCGTCGAGTTTCTCCGGGAGGACGTCATCTCCGCCTATGAGGAGCGCGAGCGGGAGGCCGGGCCGGAACAGATGCGGGAGCTGGAGCGCCTAGTAACGCTGAAGATCGTGAACGCGCGCTGGATTGACCACCTCGCGGCCATGCAGGACCTTGAGGAGGGCATTGGCCTCCGCGGATACGCCGGTGTGGACCCGCTCGTCATCTACCGAAAAGAGAGCTACGAGTACTGGCAGAATCTCCTCACGACAATCCAGGAGGACATCATCCGCCTACTGTTCCGCGCCGAGATACGGCCCCAGGAGACGGAGGAGCAGAGGCGCGAGAGATTGGGGCTGGCCGAAGCGCCGCAGGGCCGGCCCGTAGACATGGATGATCAGGACGGCATACAAGCGGCGGCGGCCGCCGCACCAGCGGCGACCGCTCTTAGGGCGCCGCCCAGCCGGCAGCCCCCCCGCCGCCGGGCCGCCGCTCCCAGCGGCAAGAAGGTGGGGCGCAATGAGCCGTGCCCCTGTGGAAGCGGCAAGAAGTACAAGAAGTGCTGTGGCCGCACTGGCAATGGGGGCCGCTAACCATCTCAGGTGTCTAACTATTAGGAGGTGATTTCGCGTGGCCGATCTACGCGAGTTGCGAGAACGCGCAGAGCATATGCTCAATCAGGCGCAAGAACTGAGGGACCGTCTTTGACTGGGCCCGCTGCGAGGCCGAGCTGAAGGAGCTGGAAACGCGCGCGGCCGCGCCTGACCTCTGGAACGATCCGCGGGCGGCCCAGCGCCTTCACGCGGACATCGCGCGCCGCAGGCGCGAGCTGAATCCACTCCAGGAGCTTCTCTCCAGAGCCGAAGACGTGAGCACTCTGGCGCAGCTCGCGGAAGAGGAAGGCTCGGACGGCGAGGCCGAGGAGATTGAGTCGGGCCTGGCAGCAGTCGAGCAGATGATCGCGCAGCAGGAACTGCTTCGGCTCTTCAGCGGCGAGTACGACGCGCACAACGCGCTGGTGTCGATCAATGCCGGCGCCGGCGGCACGGAGGCCTGCGACTGGGTGGACATGCTCGCCCGCATGTACGGCCGCTGGGCCGAGCGACACGGTTACGAGTGGGAGATGATAGACCACACCCCTGGAGACGAGGCCGGGAGCAGAGGCATCACGGCCAGCATCGCCGGCGACCACGCGTACGGTCGGCTCAAGGGAGAGCGGGGCGTGCACCGCCTCGTCCGAATCTCGCCCTTCGACGCTGCGAGCCGGCGGCACACCTCCTTTGCGTCCGTGGATGTGATGCCGGAGGTCGAGGAAAACGACGACGTGCAGATCAACGCCGAGGACCTGAGGATAGACACTTTTCGCGCCACCGGTGCAGGCGGGCAGCATGTGAACAAGACTGACTCCGCGGTCCGTATCACACACATCCCGACCGGCATCGTCGTGTCGTGTCAGAACGAGCGCTCCCAACATAGAAACCGCGCCTCCGCGATGCGGGTATTGACGGCCCGACTGCTGGCGCGCCAGCGGCAGGAGCAAGACGAGAAGCTGGCCGAGCTGCGGGGAGAGCAGACTGAGATCGCCTGGGGACACCAGATCCGCTCGTATGTCCTCCATCCATACCAAATGGTGAAGGACCACAGAACCGGACACGAAACGGGTAACACCGCGGCCGTGCTCGACGGCGAGATTGATGAGCTTCTCGAAGCCTACCTCCGCTACGATATGGGGCAGCGCGCCAGATCGGACGCGGAGTAGGTTTCTCCCATGAACCATGGGGTATAGGGTTCTTGTAGGCAAGCCCTGGGCTTGGTCCCAGAGGGAGGTGCCGAGATGAGCGTGAACAGGGCGCATGGAGTGTGGATGGCGTTTTGCGCGCTTGTGCTGCTCACAGGCGGCGCGTGTGCGGAGGTGGTTGGCAAGAGTGCGGAGCCACTGAGTTCGCAGAAGGTGCGCGAGGCGGAGTGTTCGCTCGGCGACCTGGTTGCCGATGCTGCCCGCGCCGCGGGTAAAGCGGATCTGGCGCTCGTGCAGGCGAGCCAGCTCCGCCAGACCACCATCCCCGCGGGAGACCTGACGCGGGATGCGCTCACCGGCGCACTGCTCTATCCTGACGAACGAGTGGTTGTGGTCACCATCTCCGGCGCTCAAGTCCGGGCCGCGCTCGAGCGCGGCATCTCCATGCTGCCGAAGCCGAGCACGGCATTTCTCCAGGTCTCCGGGATGACCGTCACGTTCCGCTCGACCGCGAAGCCCGGAGAGCGGATTGATGCGGTGAAGGTCGGTCGGACAGCGCTGTCACCGGACAAGGAGTATCGCGCGGCCATGCCGGCTTCGCTGGCAAAGGGTGCGCTGGGATACTTCCGCATCTTCAAGGGAGTGCAGGCCGAGGCGACGGACAGCGCGCTCGGCGATGCCCTCTGCGAGTACGTTAGTGCCAAGCAGGTGATCTCGCCGCCCAAGGACAAGCGCTTGCGGGATCTCTCATCGCCCGGCAAGTAGCGACCGGCCTCGGACTGACCCGGCCAATGCGAGCCGCCCAGAGCACACTTAGGGGCGCCGAGGGGCTCGCCGAACTATGCACCAAACGCGAGGCGCTGGCACATGAGGCGCGGTCGTAGCCTCAGAAACATCATCTGGTGGGGGTTGCGCATCCTGAACCTCTGCTTGCTCCTGCTCATCGCGGGCCTCGCCGGCCTCGTGCTGGGCACGTATTCGGGCATTGCAGAGCTGATCCCGCAGGCGCGCGACCTTGGCGAGATCCGGCCCGGCCTCGAGTCGCGGGTGCTCTCGGCCGACGGAGAGCTTCTGTACGCGGCGGCCACCGAACACCGGCAGTTCGTGCATCTGGAGAAGATCCCCAAGGCGCTGCAGGACGCGGTGGTGGCCACCGAGGACAGGAATTTCTACGAGCATGTGGGCGTCGATCCCCGCGGCATCGTACGGGGTGTGCTTCACGGGCGGGGCACCAGCACGATCACTCAACAGCTGGCCCGCAACGTCTATCTGACCTCCGCTCGGACCCTCTCCCGGAAATTCGCGGAGGTGATGCTCGCCGTGCAGCTGGAGCGGGCCTACACCAAGCCCGAGATCATGGAGCTGTACCTGAACCAGATCTACTTCGGCGAGGGAGCCTATGGGGTGCAGTTGGCGGCCAGGACGTACTTCGGGAGGGACGTACAGGACCTGGACGCGGGGGAATGCGCGCTCCTCGCCGGACTGCCGAAGCGGCCGGAGTACTACTCGCCGTTCAAGGACGAACAGCGGGCAGCCGACCGCCGCAACTTCGTCCTCTCTCTGATGGAGGAACAGGCCTATCTCACTCCGGAGGAGGCGCGCGCTGCGCGAGAGGGGCCGCTGCAGCTGGTAGAGGAGCGAAAGCCCCTTGGCGCGAGTTCTCCTCGGTCGCCTTACTTCACCAACTACGTACTCCGCGACATCGTCGCCAGGTACGGCCCCGATCCGCTCTACAAGGGCGGCCTGACAATCCATGCCACCCTGAATATGGAGATGCAGGAGGCCGCGGAGGAGGCCGTCGCCTGGGGCATGGAGCAGGTGAAGAAGAGGAAGTTCAACATAGACGAGATAGCACTCGTCGCCCTGGACATCCGGACCGGTGCGGTGAAGGCCATGGTGGGCGGCGTTGACTACTCGGAGAGCCAGTTCAACCGGGCCGTGCAGGGAGGGCGTCAGGCCGGGTCTGCCTTCAAGCCCTTCGTGTACGCGGCGGCGCTCGAGCAGGGATACACGCCGGACAGCATCGTAGACGACTCCGCCATCAGCTACCAGGATGAACTCGGCAGAATATGGACGCCCAAGAACTACGACCGGGAGCACCACGGGCAGGTCACCTTCCGCGAGGCCCTCGCCAAGTCGTACAACGTCTCCGCGGTCAAGGTGGCCGACGAGATTGGGATCGGATCGGTCATCGAAACGGCCGAGCGCCTCGGCATCTACCGGCACATGGATCCGTACCTGCCGCTGGCCATCGGCTCTCACGACGTCTCGCCCATCGAAATCGCGTCAGCCTACTCAGTCTTCGCCACCCGCGGCATGCGCAGTGAGCCCTATGCCATCAGCAGGATAGAGGACTCCCAGGGCCGCACCGTCGAGAAGCACCAGGTGTACGCCTGGCGCGCCCTGGACGAGAGCGTGGCCGAGCTGATGGTTGAGATGCTCACGGAAGTCATGCGAAGCGGCACGGGTGCGGGGCAGTCGTACCTACTCAGGAAGTTCCCGGTCGCCGGAAAGACCGGGACCTCGAGCGAGTACAGAGACGCCTGGTTCGTCTGATTCAGCGAAGACCTGGCCTTTGCTGTGTGGATGGGCAACAAGGCTGTGGAAAGCACCAAGAATCCCTACGGCAAAGGCGTTTCCGGCGCCACGCTGCCGGCCCCTGTCTGGGCGCGATTCATGGCGAAGGCGCAGCCGATCATGTCCGCGGCGCGTGCCCGGCAGGAGCCCGAGCGAATCATCTACATCAACCCGAGCGAGCGTGGATCGCCCGAGGCGCCCGCCCCACCCCCCGAGGCGCTCCCCGCGGCGGTGAGCCAGCCCGAAGAAGGCGAGGAGACAGCCCCGACCACTGTCACCAAGCGCGTCTGCCCGTCCTCCGGACTCATCGCGGGTCCGCACTGCCCGAACCCCGTGGTGGTTACCTACAATCTCCAGGCAGGCGAAAGCCCCCCCCATCAGCGCTGCCATGTGCACGGCGGCCCCTCAGCCGAGGAACCGGCGGACCCCGAGCCCGACCGGCCACAAGCTCGCCGGGAAAGAGTGACCCTACCGATCTGCGCCATCAGCGGGCAGATCGCGGGCCCCCGCTGCCCCATCGTCGTCAACCGCACGTTCGACGCCGCCGACGCCCCCTCGGAAACCTGTACCCGACACCCCCGGTCCACCCCTGGGCCCTGATCCCGGAAAGGCCGCCCGGATGACCAAGTCATTTCGCATCGGACGCTTGTTTGGCATAGACATCGAGCTGGACTACACCTGGTTCATCGTCTTCTTCCTGCTGGCGGCAGCCCTCTCCATGGGAGTATTCGCCGGCCGCCTCCCCCACCTCTCCCTCGGTCTCCGGTGGCTCGTCGCCGCGTTCACCACCGTGCTCTTCTTCGGAAGCGTTCTCCTGCACGAACTCTCCCACTCAGTGGTAGCGAAGGCGGAGGGTCTCAACATCAGCGGGATTACGCTTTTCATCTTCGGCGGAGTGTCCAAGATGACGGAAGAGCCGAAGTCGGCCGCCGCGGAGTTCAAGATAGCTGTCGCCGGGCCGCTGATGAGCCTGGTGCTAGCCGCGATCTGCCTCGCGTTCTCCTTCGGGTCTAGGTTTGTGCCGGGCGGGACCGTCTTCGCAGTCGTATTCGGCTGGCTCGGCGCCATGAACGGCATGCTCGCGGTGTTCAACATGCTTCCGGGCTTCCCGCTCGACGGCGGGCGCGTCCTCCGCGCAGGTCTCTGGAAGGGTCTGGCAGACCTCCAGGAGGCCACCCGCATCGCGGCCACCTTCGGTCAGGGCATCGGGGTCCTGATGATCGTCGGCGGGATCTTCCTCTTCTTCATCGCCCGAAACGCCGGCTTCCTGTGGCTCGCCCTCATCGGATGGTTCCTGACGCAGATGGCCCAGTCCAGCTACCAGCAGGCCGTGCTCCGACACGCCCTGTCGGGCGTTCCTATCTCTCAGGCGATGACGGCTCAAGTCCAGGCGCTGCCGCCGGACCTCTCCCTCGACCGCGTCGTCAACGAGTACATAATGGCCTTCAATCACCCCGCCTTCCCCGTCTTGGACGGCGAGCGTCTTCTCGGCCTGCTCTGCCTCAGTGACATCCACCGCGTCCCGCGACACCAGTGGCCCTACGTCACCGCCCGTCAGGTTGTCCCGCCCCTGACCGAGCAATCCATGATCGCCCCCGACACAGACGCGTGGGACGCGCTGGTCAGGATGACGGCCGAGAACTGCGGCCGGCTCCTGGTGGTCGAGGATGGGGCGCTGCGCGGCATCATCAGCCGCACGGACATCATGCGCCTGATGCGCATGCGGATGCAGCTCGGAGGGTAGAGACTCCCGACGACGAGGGGTGCGGGACTACCTCCGCTGGCGCTCTCGGTTGCCGTGGCGCGGCCACTTGGCGCGCTCGGCATCTCCGTCGGAACGCAGTATAATGGTGACAGACAGTTGCCCTCTCGCGTCTAACAGGGCGAGGCGGCGCGGCATGCGCATGGCGACGTGCCCCCACTGCGGGGCCGAGAACAGCATCAAACGCTCCACCTGCCACCAGTGCCAGGGGGCCCTGGCGCCTGCTGCGCAACGGCAAAGCGCCGCCAGTGCATCCTCGCGCTGGGATGCCCTCGAAACCCAGCGCGGACGGTCGAGCAGACGCGTCATGCGCCCCACCCCGGAACAGACCGCCTCGCGCCGGGAACCCGCGGCGCGTCCCCGCTCGCTCCCGAGCCGTTACCTTCCCTCGGCCCGGCGATCCCTCGGGCACGTCCGCCGCATGTCGCAGTTCTTCCGCGAGCTGTGTACTATGACTCGCTCCGGCCTCACCGTCGCGGCGGCCTCGCGGGAGCTACTGCGGCACAGCCCCCGACAGTTGCGGGCGATGGCCGGCCAGATGCTTGAGGCCGCGGAATCGGGCGACTCTATCTCCTTTGTAATGGACCGCAACCGGGACTTCTTCTACGCTTGGCACATAGGCCTCGTGCAGGCCGCTGAGTCGGGCGGCTTCCTCTCGGACGCCTTCGAGCAGATCGCGCACGCCTACGAGGTGGAGTGGGAGACACGTTCCGCCCTTCGCCTGCGTCTCTTCATCTACGTGTTCTTCGGGTTGCCCGCGATTCTGCTCGTCCTGCCCGTCGTCCGCTTCCTTCAACAGCCCATCCCCGACATAGATAGCTGGACCACAGGCTACGTCGTCCGCGGTCTGCTCAACCAGTTCTACGCCTCCTCCCTTCCTGTCGCCATCGGCGTTGTGGCCGCGGTGGTGATGTGGCAAGTGCTCGGCGCTACGGCTTGGTTCCAGGGCGTTCAGCAGCGCCTCGTGCTGCGGCTGCCAATCGTAGGAGGCCTGATGCGAAGCCACGCGCTCGACCGCTACCTCGGCACGCTCGGCCTCATGCTCCGCGGAGGAACGCCCCTCGGCGAGGCTGCCGAGCACGCTGCCTTCGCGGCCGGGCACGCGGTGCTCACCCCGCAGCTGCTGAGCATCGCGGGCGGACTGCGCGAGGGAGTGCCCCTCTCCCAGGTCCTCGGGGGGCTGGGCCTGCTGGACGCCGACGCGCTGGGCCTGGCCGCGGCCGGGGAGGCGTCGGGAGAGCTTCCCGATATGCTGACACAGGCCGCAGGCTACTACCGGCGCGAGAGCGAAGCGAAGCGCCGGATGCTGCTGCGCGCGGCGGGAATCGCGGTCGGGGTGATCTGGCTCGGGCTGGCCGGAGCGCTCTTTATTGGCGGGTACCTGGCCTACTTCGACTTCCTCTTCCGGGCCGGCGACAAGCTCTGGATGGAGGGCTGAGGAGGTGCTTGCGTGAAGCTAGACGTTGACGAGATGTGTTTCGCCTGCGGCCGGAAGAACCCGATCGGGCTCAAGCTTGCGTTCGCGTTCGATGGCGACGACTACGTTACCACGTTCGATGTGCGGCCGGAGCATCAGGGGTGGACGGGCATCGTGCACGGGGGCCTGCTGGCTACCGCGCTGGACGAGACGATGGCGCGGCTCCTCTGGGAGAAGGAGATCAACGCCATCACCGGGCGCCTGGAGGTAAGATATCACCAGCCCGTCCGGATCGGCGACTCTCTGCGGATTCGCGGCCGCATAACGCGCCATCGCCCGCCTATGGTAGAAACCACCGCCGAAGCCGTGAACGCAGACGGCGCTCTTGTGGCCGAGGCCAAGGCGACGAGCCTGAAAGTATAGATCGGTACGGAGTCAGGCAGAAGGCCCCGTTCGGTTGATGACTGCCGCGCGCCCCGCTTAGTCGCGCGGTTCCTCCCACCGTCCCCTCGTGATCGCCATCCGTAGCTCCGGACGCTCGAGCCTTCGCGGGACGGCCTCGTGTCTGCTGGGCAGGAAGCCTGCCTTCTCGTAGCACCGCAGGGCCCTGTGGTTATCCCGATGACACGAGAGCCGAACCTCCCGGAGACCGAGGTCGCCGAATGCGTACGCCAGCAGCGCCGTCGTCGCGCTCGTCCCATATCCCCGGTCCCACAGGCTCTTCTCCCCGATCATGATGCCAAGGTAAGCTACTCCCTGCGCTTCGTCGATCCCCCGGAGGCCGCAGGTGCCGATCGCGCGCCCGTTCTCGTCTGCAACGATGAACAGCCGCTGTTGCCGGCTGTCCGCGAGGATGGCTGCAATCCACGCTCGCTCCTGCGCTAGGGACCGGATGGGTCGAGTAAGGCCCAGCATGCGCGTGACCTGTGGGTCCGAGATCCAGCGGAAGCAGGTCTCTGCGTCGCTCATCCGAATCGGTCGAAGCTTCACACGAGTCACGGCTCAATGGCTTCGCCCTCTGGAAGGATCATCCTTCGCGCCGCCTCCGGGCTCCGCATCCATGTCCTTCTTTACAGCGCGCCGTCCGTTTCCGTATAATGACCCCCGGCGCATCCGTTTCGCTCAGCAAGGGACATACGAGGAACCACATGGTTATCAGGATTCCAGCCGCCACTGCCCGCCGGGCCTGCACGGCGGCAGTCCCATTCTCAGCCGCGCTCATAGCTCTCTTTCTCCTCGCCAGCTCCCCGGCTTCGGCGCTCCGCCTTCCAGCAGAGGCGCCGGGACTTCGCGTCCGGGTCCACGTCCAGTGGAACCAGCAGTACCTCTCCCTCGCCGCAAACGTCGCCGATCCAATGGTCACCGGGTCCAACGCCGGCCCCATGTCGGCCCCCCAGCAGGACGACGCGGTCGAGTTCTGCTTCGAGACGCCCGCGCAGATGGGTCCAGCTCAGGCTCACCGCCTCGTCATCAGCGCGGCCGGCGGCATGACCCTCCTCACCCGCGACGAGAGGGGGCACTGGCGGCCGGACAAGTCCTGGATCGCGGGACCGCGCACGGTGAAATTCGCGGTCAAAGTGGACGGAACGCTGAACGACCCCGGCGACGAAGACCGCGGGTTCGTGGTGGAGTGCGCCATCCCCTGGCAGTTCCTCGGCGGCGCGCCCATCGACGGCCCCGCCATGGGGTTCAACGTCATCTGCTGGACACAGGGCGAAAGCGAAGGACTGGCGAGCTGGGCACCGGACGTACGAGACTCCCTCGGCGTCGGGGAATCCTCTCACTGGGGGAGTATGCGCATCAGCACGAGCGCGGCACTGGCCACGGCCCAGGGCGCGTTCATCCCATGCCCCTACGTTGCCCCCACCCCTCTTGTAGACGGCAACCTGACCGCCAACGAGTGGCTCGCGGCCGGTGCTCTTCAGTTCGATAAGCCCGGGCCCGATTTCACGCCCCCGCCACCCGCCGCCCAGAGAACCGGCCTGCCAGCTACGCTCCTCGCGGTCTACCGGTACGACTGGCGATTGCACGCAGCACCGGACGGGGACGCATCCTTCTGGACAGCGGACGGCTTTCCCGCCACCGCTGACCAGCCCAGAGGTGCAGCCGGACCTTGGTACTCGGCAGATCGCGTTGACTGGCACCGCGCTCAGGTCGAGGAAATGCAGCGCGCCGGCATCGACGTAGTCCTGCCACGCTACTCGGGCGACGAGGAATCTCGCAGGACTTGGGCAACCTCCGGACTGGACTACCTCACCGAGGCCCTTAAGTACCGTCGGGCCGAGGGCAAGAGCCACCCGTTGGTGGGCATGCTCTTGGACACGGCGTGTCTGCGAGGCGCCGACCTGACCACCGACTCCGGCAAGCGGCGCCTGTACGGTATGATCCGGGAGTTCTTCCTCCACGTTTCGCCCGAGTTCTGGGCCGAACTGCCTGCGCGTGCCGAGGCGCAGGCGGCAGGAGGCGTTCCCATACTCATCGGCGAGCCGGATGGCATCGCCGCCTGGGACGGCGGCCTCCTCGAGTACTGCAGTCGTCGCTTCGCCGAGGACTTCGATGGCGCTCGGCTCGCCTGGCTTGGAAGCAGCGCCTGGAGGAAGGGCGGCGCGGAGGCATTCTACGCATATGTCCGACTTCCTGAGGGGTCTGGCTTTGCGCAAGAGGCCGTGGGCGGCGCGCCCGCCGTGGCGCTCTCGCCGGGATACTGCCCGCTTTCCGGCGAGCCGGGTCAGATCCGCCCTCGCAGAGAAGGGCGCGCCTATCGCGCCGACTGGCAGCGCGCTCTGGCGGCCGGGCCAGAACTCATCCTCATCGACAGCTGGAACGACTTCGCTGACGGCACGGAGATCGCGCCGAGCCGCCAGTACGGAGTCGCCTACGTTGATGAAACCAGGTATTTCAAGGCTCTGCTTGGAAGCAAGGAGCCGCACCAGCTTCGACTGAAGAAGCGCGTCGTGCCGAGATACCTCCATCCCGGCGTCGACTATCTGGTCGAGTTCGTCGTCGAGAATGTCGGCACGGAGGACGTACACACCGGCAGGCGCGTGACCGCGGACTACCGCATCACGCGCCGGTCCGACGGCCGCACGCTTCAGCGGAATGTGGCCGCTCAGAGCATCAGCATCCTCGCGGGCCAGACGAAACGCCTCCCGGCTGTGATCTCGACCAGGGACACCGAGGGCAACCCGCTCCCGCCCGGAGATTACCTCTTCTCTCTCGTGATCGTGAGGAGCAAGGTTGCGTACATGCGTTCCCGCTGGTTCACCAGCACCCTGGCTGAACTGACGACTCCGATCACTGTGGCCGAGGCCCCCGCACGCCGAGCTGCAGTGCTGAGCACCTCCCTTCCCTCAGCCATCGAATCGGGCGCGACCGAACAAGTGATTGTTAGGCTGCGCAACGACGGCTGCGAGAGGTGGCAGAGGGGCAAGGTCCGCCTTACCTGCCGGTGGCTGACAGAGGGGCAAGAGGGCGGTGGCGCGCCGGGCTCCTCACCCCCCGTTCTGGATCGGCCCGCCGAGGCCGGTGCGGACCTGCCCGAGGATGTATCGCCCGGCGAGGTCGTCTCGGTCCTCATCCCGATCACAGCACCGGGTGGCGTCGTGCTTGGGGCGGCTCATCAGGAAGCCGCCGGGAGCTGGCGGCTCCAGTGGGATCTGGTCGAAGACACGGGCACACGCTTCTCGGACCTGGGAGAGCCGCTCCGCAGCGAGCCAATACAAGTTCTGGGCGATCCTCTACAGGTTGTCTACGACTCCGTTGAAGCGCCGGCCGAGATGAGCGCGGGACATGAGCGCACTGTCCGCCTGGTGCTCCGGAACGCGGGGAGCCGCGCCTGGAGCGCTCGAGATTCCTTCGTCACCCCCAAGTGGTATCGGTGGGACGGCCGGTGGCTCGCGGCGGGTGAGGACCACCACCTTCCCAGTGATACCCAGCCCGGCAACGCGGTCGAACTGGAAGTGCCCGTCAATGGGCCGCCGGCCGCCGGTCCGTACTGGCTGACGTGGCAGGCCACCATCAATGGGCGGCCAGCATCCTCCTTGCGCCACGCGCCGCCGGTGTCGGCGGTGAAGATCCGGTCCGATACCACTCACACCCTCGACCTCTCCGCCTTTGTCAACGTGGGAGCCATCACCACCGATTCCGGCCGAGCGCGGGGCGGCTTCGACGCCTCGGGCCGCAGCCTCCCGGCGGAGTGGCTGCCGCCGGATCAGGCCGGCCCGGCCGTGGACGTTTATCCCGGCGGGTACTACGCGCCCTGGAGCTCCGCCGACCTTCCGTTTGCCTTCCCGGCGACCACTTCCGGTGTCGGCGGGGCCGTCGCTTGTATCGGGCAGTCTATCCCGCTCGGCAAGCAGGGCGCCGTCCGGGTGCATCTCCTCGCCGCCAGCGCCGCCGACCCGCGGGAGGCAACCTTCGCGCTGAGGGGGCCGGCTGGCCCGACCGACTGGTTGACCGTGAGAGTCCCCTCCTGGGCGCGGCGTGACGATACGGTCGCGGTGGGCGCTTACGTGCCCTATGTCCGGTCGCTCGCGGGCGATGAGGCCGCCCCGGCCTACCTCTATCACGTGATCCTTGAACCTGCCTCTCCGGGCGCGGTCTCTCTCGAACTCCCACGGGCACCGGATATCAAGGTCCTGGCGATGACGGTGGAGACTGAGTAGTGCCGCGGTTGGGCGACCCAGCGACGACGAGATATCACACGGAGGCAATCGATTGGCAAGCTGGTTGATCAGAAACGCAGCTGTCGTCACGATGGACGATGACGCGACGGTGCTGCCCAAGGCGGACATCCTGATCGAGGGAACGGACATCGCCGGCGTCTGGCCCGCCGGCGACGCGCCGCGGGAACAGCATGGGACGCGCACCATCGACGCTGATGGGATGGTTGCCATGCCGGGCATGATCAACGCCCACACCCACTGCGCCATGACCCTACTGCGCGGCTACGCCGACGAAATGCCGCTCATGCCCTGGCTCGAGGAGCGCATCTGGCCGTTCGAGATGAAGCTGGAGGAGGACGACGTCTACTGGGGCAGCCTGCTGGGCATCGCCGAGATGATCCGCGCCGGCGTCACGTGCTTCAACGACATGTATCACTATTTCGAGGCGACCGCCCGCGCCGCGCTCGACAGCGGCATCCGCGCCAATGTTTCCGGCGTCCTGCTCGCTTTCTTGCCGGATGCTGGGGAGCGACTCGAAAACGCCATCGCGTTCGCGAAGGAGTGGAAGGATAGGGGAGACGGGTTGCTGGTAACCATGCTTGGCCCCCACGCGCCCTACACCTGCCCCAACCACCTCCTCGACCGCGTCATCGAGGGTGCGCACGAGGCCGGGGTCGGCATACACATCCACGTTTCCGAGACAAAACAGGAGATGGAGGAGAGCCTCCGCGACTTCGGCCAGACTCCTGTCGAGCGGCTCACCGATATCGGCCTCCTCGATGTCTCACCCGTGCTGGCCGCGCACTGCGTGCACCTCACCGACTCCGACATTGCCACGCTCGTCGAGAAGAGCGTGGGGATCTCTCACAATCCGGGCAGCAACATGAAGCTTGCCTCCGGAACGGCCCCCGTCCGCCGTCTCCTCGCGGCGAACGCAGTGATCGGGCTGGGCACCGACGGCGCCGCCAGCAACAACAACCTGGACATTCTCGAGGAGGCGCGACTGGCCGCGCTGATCCACAAGCTCGATGCCGGTGACCCGACCGTCGTCACTGCACAGCAGGCGCTCCAGATGGCAACGCGCGGCGGGGCCAAGGCGCTCGGCATCGACGACCGAGTGGGTCGCATAGAGCCCGGCATGAAGGCCGATGTCATACTCCTCGACTTTCACCAGGCCCACCTCTTCCCACGCCACGACATCATCTCACATCTGGTGTACGCGGCCCGGGCGGGAGACGTGCGCACCGTCTTCGTTAACGGTCGGCCACTCATGCTGGACCGTCAGCTCCAGACGCTCGACGAGGAGGAGATCTACCGCCAGGTGGGAGAGCGGCTCAAGCGGCTGGTGCAGTGACTCGACCCGGGCCCACCTCCGCCTCCTCCTCCGACCAGGCCGACCTGGCTAGGATGCTCCGGCGGGCGAGCAGGTCCAGGCTGTTCGACTCCCTGGTGCGGATCTACGAGGACTTCCCGCAGACTACATGCGAGAACTGCGCGCGGTGCTGCTTCGAGAGCCCAGGCGTGTTCTTCACCGAGTATCTGCATCTCGTAGACGTGCTCGCGAAGATGACGGGCCGCCGCGGGAGCACCTTCATCTTCCGGGCATTCCGAGAGCTGTTCTTTTCCTGGATCGAGCCCGGCCGAACGTGCATCTTCCTCGAGTCATCGCACTGCTTGATCTACGACCACAGGCCGCTCGCCTGCCGCCTCTTCGGCCTCGTCCCGCCGCAGGACCGTGACCGGGCCGAGGCGGAGGCCAGGCTCGCGGCGCGGCAGGAGGCAGAGCGGCTCCGCCTCTTCGGCGTTGACATCCCCGAAGAGGTCGTACAGCGTTCCCTGGTGAGCTGCGATCGCGTGCGCGATGCAAAGGGCTGCCCCGCCCGCGTTGACGGCGATGCCATTGCGGCTCGGGTCGCACACCTCGACACCGCTCTGCTGCCGCAAGAGGTTGTCCTCCAGGAGTTCTGCTTCCGTTCCCTGCCGGAGCGCCTCGGGGCCGCCGCGCTCGGGGGAGAGGCCGTTGAGGGCATGCGCGTCCAGCTTCTGCGCCGGGCTCAGGGCGGGGAGCGGATTAGCGACCTTACCGCGCTCATACTCAAGCAGGCGCGCCTCCCTACTCCCCTCCGCAAGAAGGGATGCGCGCGCAGATAACCCGCCGTCGGCCTAAGGATCCGTGCATCCCGAGAGGACCCTGAAATGGAGTGGCGCCCCGGCAGGCGTCACTGCCGGGGCGGCGGTCAAGCGGTTTCGAAGGACCCAGTCAAGCCCGGCTGATCTATGCAGGCATCACGTTCTCTGCGTGAGGCCCCTTATCACCGTCCTCCAGGTCGAACTGAACCTGCTGGCCCTCCTCCAACGTCTTGAATCCGGGCATTTTGATGGCCGAGTAGTGCACGAATACGTCCCGACCCTCCTCGACTTCAATGAAGCCGTAGCCCTTCTGGGGGTTGAACCACTTCACCCGTCCCCTCGCCATCGGCGCACCTCCTTGGTCCGGCTCCTGCTTGATCCGCGAAGCGGCCGGGCGAAAAGTAACATAACCAGAACAGAAATGTCAAGGCTCAGGCCGATCCCCACCCCGGAGGAACACTACTGAGTCAGCTCGTCCAAGAGCCTGCGGAAGATGGGACACCGCCGGTAGCCCTCGCCCGCAGCCAAGCACCACTCGCGGTTCACCGGCTCGTCCAGAGGCGACTCGACCGGCTCTTCTTCATCCTCGGGCGCGTTGTCGAGCAAGGTACACTCGCCGCTCTCCCGCGAGAAGTGCGGACACGGCATCTCTTCCCTCCACCTCCTGTCACGAGGACTTGGGAGAAGACCCCGACTCGTCGCTGTCTGCGTCCTCGCTGACCTCTTTCACCGACTTGCGGAACTCCTTGATCCCCTGGCCCAGCGACCGGGCCAGCTCCGGAAGACGCTTCGCACCGAAGAGCAGGAGGACGACAATCAGAATGACGACTATCTCTTGGCCCCCGAAGGTGCCAAACAAGGCCAACATACGCAGACTCCGTCAGACTGTCATTCTGCCGCCGCGATTATACGCCCGCCCCGCAGATGTGGCAAGCCCCGCCCAGGCCTCTCTCGGACCACGGCCTTGACGCAGCTCAGGCGATTCCATACAATACAGCCGGCGAGTGCCGAGGTGGCGGAACTGGTAGACGCGCTAGGTTCAGGACTTAGTGGGCTTTTGCCCGTCGGGGTTCGACTCCCCGCCTCGGCACCATCTCTCCCATGCCCCCGCGCCGCGGTTTCATCCTTGACGCCACCCAACTCGCCATCGCTGGAGACGCGCCCCATCCCGTCTTCTCCGGCTCTGGGCAGGACACGCGCTCCCGTCAGCCGAAACACACCGCAGGAGGGGTCAACAGCAGCTATGAACCCACATGGACCAGGTTTTGAATGGCGCGGTGAGCTGCCCATGCCGGGGGTCCGCTGTGCGACCCCCGGCGAGAAGCGCCTCATCGAGGGTGTAAAGGTGCGCCGCCTGCCGATGCTCCCCGACGAGCGCGGCGTGCTCACCGAAATCCTGCGCTCCGACGACGCCGAGTTCGCCAGCTTTGGCCAGGCGTACATGACGACCACCTACCCCGCAGTCGTGAAGGGGTGGCATTACCACGAACGCCAGACCGACATGGTCTGCTGCCTGTCGGGCGAGATCAAGCTCGCCCTCTATGATGCTCGCCCGCAGTCCGAGACCCAGGGAGTCGTGAACGAAATCTTCCTCGGCGCCGTCTGCTCGTCAAGGTGCCGGTGGGTGTGTACCACGGGTGGAAGTGCATCGGGGAGAGACCCGCAATCGTCCTCAACCTTCCCGATCAAGTCTACAAGTACGACGCTCCCGACGAGTGCCGCGTGGACCCACACGACAACGACATTCCCTACGACTGGGCGCGTAAGGACGGCTGAACGACTGGCGCTTGTTTCACCGGCCGCGCGTGAGCCCACGGTGACACCTCTGCGAGCAAAGGGCACAGGAAGCGCGGCCCCACGGGCAGAATTGTGATACCCGAGTTGGAGCGCCCATGGCTGATCGCGAGTACGACCTATCGCAGGCCCTTGCCAGCGCGAGGGAGGCCATCGCTATCGAAGCGGATGCCGTGCGCGCCCTCCAGGGGCGTATAGACGACCACTTCGCGCGCGCCGTGGGGCTGATACTCGAGTGCTCCGGCCGCGTGGTGGTAACCGGTATGGGGAAGTCCGGAGCGGTCGGTCGCAAGCTCGCCGCCACCCTCGCCAGCACCGGCACCCCATCCCTGTTCCTTCATCCCGCGGAGGGGCTGCACGGCGACCTCGGGATGGTGGCCTCAGGCGACGTGCTGATAGTCCTGTCGCAGAGCGGCTGGACCGATGAGCTCGCCGTCATCATCGCGGCTATGGTGCGGATCAGCGTCCCGATCATTGCCTTCACCGGCCGCGAGCACAGCCCCCTCGCCGACCAGGCCGAAGTCACCATAAACGTGTCTGTCGAGCGCGAGGCGTGTCCGCTGGGCCTCGCCCCCACCGCCTCCACGACGGCCCAGATCGCCATGGGCGATGCCCTGGCCGCCGCCGTGATGACCGCCCGCCGCTTCACCCGCGAGGACTTCGCCGCTCTCCACCCCGGTGGCCAGCTCGGGCGCACGGCCGGCAACCATGTTGCCGACCTCATGCGCCGAGATGATGCGGCTGCCACCGTGTCGGAGGATACGCACCTGCGGGACGTGCTCTTCGCGATCACAAGCGCGCGCGCGGGCGCCGCAGCCGTCCTGGACTCAGAGGGCCGTCTCTCGGGGATCATCACCGACGGCGACGTCCGCCGGGTGCTGCTCTCCGATGGCGATGCCCTGGCCAGGGAGGCTCGCCAGGTGATGACTCGGGACCCCAAGATCGCCCGAGCGGACGAGCCGGCCGTCCAAGCTCTGCGTCTGATGCAGGAATACAAGATCGGCGACATGCCCGTCGTGGATTCGGAGCGCCGCGTCCAGGGCATGCTCAGCCTGAAAGATATGCTGGACCTGGGGATGGAATGAGATGAATCGCATTCGCTTCGGCACAGAGGGATGGCGGGCATTGCTCGCCGAGGACTATACCTTCGGCAACGTCCGAGTTGTCGCTCGCGCCACCGGCCGGTGGTTCAGGCAGCAGCCGAGCCAGTCCCCGGTTGCGATCGGGCACGACACGCGCTTCCTCGGCGACAGGTTCGCGGGCGCAGTCGCCAACGAGCTTGCGGAGTGCGGTGTGGCAACCCGCCTCGCCGCGCACTATGCCCCTACTCCCGCCGTCTGCTACTACACCATCACCAACAAGCTCGCCGGCGCAGTCGTCCTCACTGCCAGCCACAACCCAGCCGAGTGGAACGGCTTCAAGGTGAAGAACTCCGAGGGGGCCTCTCTACCGACGGCTCACGCCAAGTGGATCGGGGAGGAGGCCAACCGCATACTTGAGGAGGAGCCGGCCGACCCCGCACCTCCGCGCGAGCACGAGCGTTTCGATGTCCGCGACGCCTACCTGGACCACATCCTCTCGCTCGTGGATCGCGAGGCCATCGGACGCGCCAAGCTCACAGTCGTCGCCGACCTCATGCACGGCGCTGGAATTGGGTACTTCGACGAGGCCCTCCGCCGCGCCGGCTGTGCGGCCATCCGCGCTCTGCGCACAGACCCCGACCCAACCTTCGACGGGCAGCATCCCGAGCCCATCGGCCCCAACCTCGAGCCCAGCATTCCCCTCACCGCCGACCCCGATGTCAACATAGGGCTTGCCACTGACGGAGACGGCGACCGCCTCGGCATGATGGCCCACGGCGAGTACATCGACATCCAGCGCGCCATCGTCTTCATCCTCTACCACCTGCTCAAGAACCGCGGCTGGCGCGGCCGCGTCGTTCGCTCGCTCAACGTCACCTCCATGGTCGACCGTCTCTGCGATCACTACGGCTGCACCGTGACCGAGACCTCCGTCGGGTTCAAGAACATCGGCCCCGACATGGCGAAGTCGGACGACATCATCCTGGGGGTCGAGGAGAGCGGCGGATTCGGCATCAAGGGACACATCCCCGACCGCGATGGCTCCCTCGCCGCGCTCACCGCCTGCGAGGCGCTGGCCTATGAGGGCAAGCCCGTCCGCGACATCCTCGCAGACGTCTTCTCCCTCGTCGGCGGGCGGATGTACTTCGGACGCATCGACCGCCCGCTCGAACCGCGCCAGAGCGACGAGATCCGGAAGGCGCTTCCATCCCTGGAGCCCGACGCCATCGCCGGTGTGCCGGTCGAACGCGTCAACCAGCTCGACGGAGCGAAGTGCATCCGCAAGGACGGAAGCTGGGTCTTGCTTCGCCTCTCCGGCACCGAGCCACTCCTCCGCATGTATGCCGAAGCGCGCAGCGAGAACGATCTCCAAGGGCTCCTCGAAGCGGGGCGAGACATGGCCCTCGACCTCTCAGGAGGCTAGCACTATGGCCGCCGAGGGAAACACTCACGTCGTCATCATGGCCGGCGGGATCGGCGCGCGGCTGTGGCCCATCTCTCGCCGCAGCCGGCCAAAGCAGTTCCAGCCCCTCCTTTCGGACCGCACCATGCTCTTCGATACATATGAGCGCGTGCGTCCCATCGCCGCGCCCGAGCGCGTCTGGGTAGTCACCAATGCCGAACACGTCCCCCTCGCGCAGAGCCTGCTCCCAAAGGTGCCTCCAGAGAACGTCCTCGGCGAGCCCGTCGGCCGCAGCAGCGCCCCTGCCGCCGCCCTCGCCGCCGCTCGCATCCTCCGCGCCGACCCCGAGGCCGTCGTGGTCGCCACCCCCGTAGACAGCTACATCGGCGACCCGATCACCTACTGCGACTATATCGGGACAGCAGTCGAGGCGGCCGGCGAGGGGTTCATCGTCGTGCTCGGCGTCATGCCATCCCACCCCGACACCGGCTACGGCTACATCCAACGAGGCAAGCGCCTCAGCAAGCCGTCCAGCGGCGCCTACCGTGTCGAGCGCTTCACGGAGAAGCCTGACGACCAGACCGCCGAGCGCTATCTCGCACACGGCGGCTACTACTGGAACATGGGGCAGTTCATCTTCCGTGCCGACCACCTCATGGACCGGTGCGCCGCCCATATCCCCGAGCTGGCCGAGGCAATGCGCAAGCTCTCCAAGGCCGACGAGCTTACACCCGGCCTGGTCGAGCAGGTGTACCGCGACCTCCCGTCCATCTCCATGGACTACGGCATCGCCGAGCGGGAGGAGAGCATGGCGGTCGTCCCCACCGCGCTCGACTGGAGCGACGTGGGTCACTGGCGCTCGGTGAAGGAGATCGCCCGCCGGCGGGGCATCCTTGGCGCCCGCCCCGAAGACCACGTAGCTGTCAACAGCTCGAACTGCTTCGTCGTGGCCAAGTCCGGCCGGCTCGTCGTCACCGTCGGCGTCGAGGGCTACGTCATAGTGGACACCGACGACGCCCTCCTCGTCGTCCGCGAGGACGCCGCGCAGGATCTCCGCGACGCCCTCGACGAGATCGAGCGCAGGGGCAAGGAAGAGCACCTCTAGCGGGCCGCTCCGGCCTCAGTCCGTCACCCTCACCAACCCGAACCCACTCGCATCCTCCCAGTTGTCAACCGTCCCCGCCCACATCAACTGGACCCGGCCGCCGGGGTCGGAGTTGTCGTTCACCGCTAGATCGAAGCCGATTACACCCCCGCAATCGGGGAAGCTACTCAGCGGGATCGCTACTTCCATCTCGTAGCCATCAGCGATTAGGCGGGAAGCCACCTCCACGCCCGGCAGATCCGTGAAACGCGCCTCCTGATACGCGATCCTGGCCGCTTCCCCTTCCAGGCCCGGATGCACTACCAGGTACGTGACCCCTTCGGCGTACGCACCCCTCCCCAGCTCGCCCTCGGGTCTGCCATCCAGGTAGATCTCAAGCGAGTCGCCGGTGGCGGCGTGCTCACCCTCCGCCCACGGGTCCAGACTCGGATCCCTGACCCGCGTCGCCACATAGAGATTCTCATCATCACATCCGAGCCAGGCGACCGCCGAGCACGCCTCCGGGCCGCCCCACAGCTCCGGCCGCATCACAAGCTGGGCCTCCCGGTCAATCCTGATCGTCGGGTCTCCGGTCCACTCTTGCAGCGAACCGTCAACGCGTGCCGCCGCCATCCTGACTGAGCCAACCGACACCCTTGCCCGCAGGACGGACTCGTGCCTCAGCTCCCCGCGCTCGGCCAGTCGGAAGAGCACGCTGTACGCCAACCCTCCTTCGGCCAAGGCCGGATCAACGGCGACACTGACCGGGACTCTGGCCAGCTCTCTCGGCGGGATGGTGATCTCTGCCCTTGCCGGTGTCACCGACCACCCCGTCGCGTCACCGAAGCTCAGCTCCACGGTCAGCGGTTGGTCGAACGGGTTCCGCAATTCGAGCAGTCTCTCCACAGTGGTCTCGCCATCGCTCGCCACTATCGTTCCAAGGCCAAGCTGCCCGCTGAGCTGCCCCCATGCCTCCCGTACGGCGGTGGTCACCACATCCTCCGCCTCCACGTGCCCCGTTCGGAGGACTGCCAGTCGCGCCGCGCCCTCGCCGGCCGGCGGCGCGGTAACCCACAGATAGTGATAGAAGTCGCCTGCCACTGCCATCGAACCGATCTCCGCACCCGCGCCGCCGGTTATGATGTAGCGCACACCGTCCCGCGTCGGCCTCTTCTCATAGTGATGCCAGTGTCCCGCGAACACCGTGTCCACCGCGGCATCCGCCAACAGAGGGTGCACTTTGTCCGACCACCCGCTCTCGGGGTAGGCCTCTTCCGCCCACAGCGGCTGATGCAGCAACACAAAGATGCGCTTTCCCTTCGCCGCCGCGAGGTCCGCTCTCAGCCAGTCCAACTGCTCCCCCGCGATCTTCTGTGGAGCAGTCTGGTCCTCAGAGTCGAGCACGACGAAGTGGCAGTCCTTCACATCGAAGCTGTACCAGAGCGGGCCGTACCGCTGCTGATACATCTCCTCGCTGGGACCGTCCCAGATGTCGTGATTCCCGGCGATGAGATACACCGGCATCTCGAACTGCGCGGCCGCCCTATCGAAAGCGTCCCACTCCCTCGCTATCAGATCCATGTCCGAGTCGTATCCGTAGATCAAATCCCCCACAATGAGGACAAACTCGGGTCGCAGGAGATTCACCTCCTCTATGGACCTCTGGTATATCGGTGAGGGAGTGACTATGTCCTCGCCTCCCCACTGCGGTCGGTTGTCGCCCATCACCACGAACCTACACTCCCCTGCCCCCCACGCCGCCACCACGCTCAGCACTACCAACAGCACCGCCCAGACCAATGCTCTCCGCAGCATCCGAGTCCCTCCTCGGCAAGAGATACTCACTCCTTCGTCCGCCCATGGACAGCCTCCTGCCGCCGTCCCCATCCGCCCCGTACCCCCCTATGAAGCCAGCACATCGCAAGGCCCTCGCCTGCGATAAGACGAAGTCTGTGATGTGTCTCACTAGTTTTTGCAGGGGCCCCCGGCGGCCGCGGCGAATCCTCAACTGCGCAAGAGCACACGGCGCGCCGCGGGCGCGGCCTCCGCCGCAGCCGGCGCTATGAGAGGACGGCAGAGGATTGCGACAGACGCGCAGTAACCAGGGTCCGCCGGCATCCCGCCCCGCCGCCTGTCCACTAGTATGCGGGACGGGCGCGCTTCTGCGGTGGTTCGCGGCGCGTTTCCCGCACGCGGCTCGCGGGGCCATTCTCGTCATGGCCGCACTTCTAGTCGGGGCCGTGTACAACATGGCAAACCCCCTCGGCATCCGCTGGCACCCGAGTCCCGACGGGCGCATCGGCATACCTCGTGCGTACGAGTCTCGCCTCCCCCAGATCAACGTTGACGAGGCGCTTTCGATCCTCCGGTCCCACGGCGCGGTCTTCGTTGATTCGCGCGACAAGAAGGACTACGACAGAGACCACATCCCCGGGGCTATCAGCTTCGCTCAGCGGAGGTGGGTCGAGGTGTGGCCGGAGATGAAGTCACAGCTCCCGCCCGACGCCGCCTACGTGCTCTACTGCTATGGCAGCCACTGCGGCCTCAGCACGCGCCAGGGAAAGAGGCTCCTGGCGGAGGGCTACGAGCGCCTGCTGGTCCTCGACCGCGGCTGGAATGGCTGGAGGGAAGCCGGGCACCCCACCAACCGCGACCCCAATGGCAAGGCCGACTGACATGCGTGCCACCATTCACGCTATCGGCCGCTTCTTGACCCACCGGGCAGTGCTCCGCCTAGTCGGTATCTGCATCGGCGGCATCTTCATCTACGCCAGCCTCGACAAGATCGCGCACCCCGACCGCTTCGCCGACGTCGTCAACGACTACCAGATGCTCCCCCTCATTTTCATCAACGCCTTCGCGCTGGCCATGCCTTGGATCGAGATGCTCGCCGGCGCCGCCCTCGTCGTCGGCATATGGCGTCGTGCGGCGGGGCTCATCCTCACTGCCCTTACCGTCGCGTTCATGGTCGGCATCGCGCAGGCCGAAATCCGTGGGCTCGAGATCGAGTGCGGGTGCTTCGACGTGAGCGGCCTCAGCGCCACAGAGGCATCTTGGGACCTGTTCGCAAGGGACGTCGGTCTGCTGCTCGCAGCCGTGCTTGTCTGGCGGCGTGGTTGAGCGCCGCGCCGGGTCGACCCCTACCTCGCCCGCAGCCCGTGGTAGACACCCCGGTTAATCTCGATCTCTGCGCTCGCCACCAACCCCGCCATAATCTCCTCGTACTTCTCATCAACATACCTGGCCCGCACGTTCTGCCTCACCTCGTCGAAGGGCATGTGCTCAAGCCGCTCCCGCGCTGCGCACTTCAGAACCCAGAACGCTCCCCGCTCCTCGAACACCCGGCTCGTCTCCCCCTCGGACAGCTTCATGGCCTCCTCCCTCATCCGCGGCCGCCGGCCCCAGTCGAAACGCGCGCTCGCATCGTCGAACACCTCCTCCCCCACCGATGCTTCCCCGCCGCTCCTCGCGGCCAGCTGTGCTAAGCTACCCGCCTCCGCCGCCAGCGCCTTCATCTCCTCAATCCTCGCCCGCGCATCCTCCGAGCTCGCACCGCCCGCCCCGAACGGCACCTTCACAGCCCAAATGCTAACACGGTCTCCCTGCTTGTACAGCTCGTCCTTCACGTCTTCATAGTGCGCCTTCAACTCCTCCTCAGTGGCCTCCAGCTCCTTCCTTCCCAGCCGGCGCTTCAGCTCAATCACGGTGTTGCTGAACAGGTATGAGAAGTACGTGTCCTCCCCGTACTCGGTCGGCCCGTAGATCGGCTCCCCGGCCGCGAGTGCCCTCCTTCTCCTGTCGTTCTCCCTCTCCAAGTTCTCCAGAAACGCCGCGTAGCCGATGTCCTCGATCACGCCCTTCTCTCTCGCCAACACCTGCTCCAGCTTGATCCTCACACACTCAGCCAGCGCCCGCTTCTTGGTCCACGCCAGCGGCGTCTCCCCGCCGTAGCTGCTCGTCCAGAAGCCCGCGCTGTCCTCCGCCCCGTACGTCTGCCTGAAGTGTGCGTACGCGCGGGCCCGATTCGCGGCGACCCGCCGTTCGAACAGCCTAACGGATATCGGCTCTCCGTCCACCCTCGCGACCCAGTCGCCAGCAAGTGCACCCTCCTGGGTCCCCTTCGGCATCGCCACAAGGCCGCACACAAGAGCGGCAATCGCAACTGGAATCGCAAAGAGCCCCGGCATGTCGCTCACCGCGCCCATCCTGCCCGCAGGACGGGCCTCGCCGTCGCCCCGCGCCCTCCTCGTCACTCGGCCGAGAAGTCCCGCGGCCGCCGCCGACTCAACCCGAAGTGATATGCCAGCGCGCGCCGGATCCGCGCCGATGCCTTCCCATCCCCGAACGGATTCCCGGGCGAAGCCATCGCCCGGTACACATCCGCGTCAGCCAGCAACGCCGACGCACGCTCGAAGATGCGCTTCCGCTTCGTGCCCACCAGCTCCGTGCATCCGGCGTCCACCCCCTCCCGCCGCTCCGTCGTCCGCCGCATCACCAGCGTCGGCTTGTTCAGCGACGGCGCCTCTTCCTGGATTCCCCCCGAGTCCGTGAGTATTAGGCGGCACCGCTTCATCAGATCGACGAACTCAACATACCCCGGCGGCTCGATCAGGTGCACTCTCTCCCTGCCCCCGAGCACACGCTCCGCCGTCTCCCTCACCACCGGGTTCGGGTGCACCGCGTAGACGATCACCACATCGGAGAACGCCTCCGCCAGGTCCCCCAACGCCAGGCAAATCTCCTCGATCCCTCTGTCCCAGCTCTCCCGCCGGTGTGCCGTCGCCAGTACCAGCCGTCGGCCTTTCAGGCATCGCGCGGGCACCGCCGCACGCCGCGGCCGCCGCTTCGCCGCAAACAGCACCGCGTCCACTGATGTGTTGCCCGTCACGAAGACACTCTCGGCCGCCACACTCTCACGAAGCAGGTTCTCCCGCGCGCCGGACGTCGGCGCGAAGTGAATCTCCGCCAGCCCGCTGACCAGCCGCCGGTTCATCTCCTCCGGAAACGGGTCATAGCGGTCCCCCGACCGTAGCCCCGCCTCCACGTGCGCCACCGGTATCTGCCGGTAGAACGCCGCCAGCCCCGCCACCAGCACCGCCGACGTATCCCCCTCCACCACTACGACATCCGGCCGCTCCCCCCCGAGCAGCGCATACATCCGGCTCATCGTCCGGCTTGTGATATCCGCGAGCGTCTGCCGCGGCTTCATCACGCCAAGATCGTGATCCAGCTTCAGCCGAAACAGCTCCAGGTACTGCGGCACCAAGTCGCGGTGCTGTCCCGTACCCACCAGCGTCACGCGGAAGTGCTTTGCATGCCGCCTCAGCTCCAGCACGACCGGCCCGAGCTTCATCACCTCAGGCCGCGTGCCCATCACTATCATGGTCTTGAGCGGCGATATCATCTATGCCTGCTTGGCGCCGGACGGAGCTAGATCGCCGGCCCTGTCAGTCGCTTTCCCGCGCTCTGTGACGGTCTGCGATCAAGGTGCCGCCCGCGCCCACGTTCTCCGGCGGGTTCTCCTTGATGAGCACGGTGACATGCTCTATTCCGTATGTCTCGACGACGACGTCGGTGATCCCCTTGACCAGGCTCCTTTTCTTTTCGATGTCCCGAAGGATCGGGCCTTCCACCGTAACGGTAGGCATCGCGGCTGTCCTCCATGCGAGACTGAGCGTTCGCCGAGCAGGTTGATACTTCGTAGGTCGAGAGTGTCTCTCCTGCCACGGCCGGAGTCGCGCTGGGACGCAAATGGGAACGAGCAGCACTCGCCGGAGTGCGCTGCCCGGTGTGGTCCATACATCTACGCGAGGCTCAGGCTGGCTTCCGCTACCAGGGACCGGCCTCGAAGGGCGGCCCGGGGTGTGGCGACGATCAAGATCGAGAGCGGATGGACGGAGAGGCGGCGGCACGCGCCCCAAGCGCGTGAGGCTGCTCACGAACCCGTCTTCTCAGTGCGTACCAGTGGGCAGCCCGTCACCATCGACAGCCATGGCGCGAAGCTCTGTGTTGTCGCTATGCGCCGAGGGTGCGCCTAGAAGCCGCGGCGGCCGCCGCGGCCCCCACCGCCCCCGCGGCCTCCGCCGCCCGCGCCGCGGCCGAACCGCGTCCCGCCCATCCCCATCCCATTGTCGAGGATGCCAATGGACAGGCATCGCGCCTGGCTCCGCACGGAGAGCTTGGGCTCCAGTGCTTTGTCCTGGGCCGCTACCTCGCCGCGGTACTTGGCCAGCGCCTTCTGGTAGGCGGCCATCGCCTGGGTCAGCCCCTCATCGGTTGCCTTGATGTCCTCGGTTGCCGCGCGCAGCTCGCCAAGGGCCGTGAGTAGGGCGCGACGCGCTTCCAGCTTCGCTTTGACCGCGGCCTCTGCGTCGCTGCGCTCGTCACCGATCAGCCGTGCCTCGGTGAGGGTCCTGCTCAGCCGCGCCAGCTCCCATTCACTCGTGTCTGGGAGACCGGCGTAGCCGCCCTGGCCAGCCCGTGCTCCCCCGCCGGCGGCGCCGCTGGCGCCTCTTCCGGGCTGGGCCAGGAGGAGACCCACTACGAGCACAAGGATGGCCGCTGTCGCCAGCATGACAACACCGAAACGTCTCATTATGCATACCTCCTGTCCGCAAGATCAGCGTTCGTTTCCGTCGGTCACCAGGTATGATGAGCCATGCAGCAGGTGGATTCCGGCAGGGGCGACTACTCTGCCCTCAGCGCCTCCATGGGTTCGATGGAGGCGGCGCGGATGGCTGGGTAGAGGCCGAAGATCAGTCCTACTGATATCGAGACTCCGAGTGAGAGGAATACCGCGGTGCCGGCGACCACCGTCTTCCATCCAGCATAGCGGGATATTGCCTCTGCCGCGCCTATGCCGCCGCCGACGCCGAGCACGCCTCCGATCATCGTGATGACCAGGCACTCGACCAGGAACTGGCGGATGATGTCGCCGCGCTTGGCGCCGATGCACCGTCTGATACCGATCTCTCTGGCGCGCTGGGTGACCGTGGCAAGCATGATGTTCATGATTCCGATGCCGCCCACCAGCAGTGAGATGCCGGCGATGGCACCCATGACGACGTTGAAGATCCGCTGGGTATGCTGGCGCTGCCGCAACAGCTCGATCGGGATGACGATCTCGAAGTCCGGCACATTGCCATGGCGTTGGTCGAGTATCTGCTTCACGACTTGCGCGGCCGGCACGGTCATGTCCGGGTTCTTCACCTGCACGGCGACCTCGCTGATGGGCCGGCGAACGAGCGGCGGCCGCTCGAACATCGAGCCCACCAGTCCCATCACCGCCTCCGGGTTCATGGGGATCGCCTTCTCCATATAGAGCTGGAAGTCTTCGATGGCGACACTGATGGGGATGTACACGTCCTGGTTCAGATCGCGCAGCGCGAGGGTGGTCTCTGAGGTCTCCAAGACCTGCTCCCGCATCACGCCGATCACCCGGAAATTGCTGAGGCCGATCTTGATAAGCTTGCCCACTGGATTCTCGAAGGCGAAGGCCTCACGCTTAACCTCAGCGCCGAGCACACAGACGTGGGCGCGACGGGCGAGATCTTCATCGTCGATGAAGCGGCCTTCGGCAACGTTCAGGTTGAGGGCGGCCGCGTAGTCGGGCGAGGTGCCGAAGACGCGGGCGTCGACGGCCTTCCCGCGGGCGGATACCTCGCCGAACACGCGACACGAGGGCACAACGCGGGTGGCGAAGTCGCACAGCTCTTCGAGCGCCAGCGCGTCTCCGTAGTTGAGGCCAAAGGGAGAAGTCTTCGCCGCTTGGTCCTCCATTTCACCCGCGAGCGCGACCCTGCGCACATGGAGGACGTCGATGCCCAATTGCTGGATCTGCTGGAGCGTCTCCAGGCGGGCGCCCTCCCCGATGGAGACCATAGCGATGACCGCAGACACACCGAAGATGACACCGAGCATCGTCAGCAGCGAGCGGAGCTTGTGGCTCCGGAGCTCCCGGAATCCGGTCTTGACCGGCGCGGTCAGCGAGGCTAGGCTCGACCCTATTCTCACTGCTCCCTCGCTTCGGGCAGGAGTGGCTGCTGGTCAGGGCTCGTGCCGAGATCATTGAGGGCGATCCGTTCTCCCTCTCTGAGGCCCTCTGTGATGGCCGTGTAGTCGCCGTTCGACTCGCCGGTGGTGACGGAGACTGGGATGAACTTCCCGTCGCGTTCGGCGAACACGATAGAGTGCCCGTCGCGGTGGAATATGCACGCGGTCGGGACCACTATCACGTCCTCGATGGTGCTTGAGACGATGCGAACGGTGGCATGCATGCCGGGGCGTATCATGGCGGTGCCAGTGGGAGGGAGCTCGACGGTGACCGGGAAAGTGGCGGTGGACGACATTCCCATCCAGCCTTGGACGGGCGGCCGGCGCGCGGTCTGCCCGATCGCTATCACCTTGCCCTCCAGCACCTCTTGGGGCATCGCCTCCAGGGTGACTTGGGCAGGCTGTCCCATACTTACCATGGTGATCTGCGATTGACCGAGCTCAAGCTTGACCTGTAGCTGCTCGAGGCTCACAATCTGTGCCGCCTCGCGGCCCTGGGATACCCAGTCGCCCGGACGCGGAGGGCGGGATTCGCCGCGCCAGCGCCCTTCCGCGGAGAGGACAACGAGGCCACCGACCGGCGCAGCCAGCGTGGTGCGTACCAGATCCTCGCGGGCGCGCTCTAGCTGTATACCGAGGTTCTCGACCTGATTGCCGCTCATGCGGATCTCCCGCTCCGAACGACTGCGGGTCCAGGACATGCTCCGCATGGTCCAGCCCACGTTCTGGCTCCGATCGAGGGCCTCAGAGGTCGCCTGGAGAGTCTTCAGCTCTTGCTCAGTGCGTGCTCGGCTCACAGAAAACTCCGCCGCCTTGAGGCCGGCGGCTTCACGCTCGGCCTCTGTGTCGGGCACATAGCCCTTGTCTGCCAGCCGCTCCTTCGCCTCGGCCTCCTCCCTCCGGTAGGTGAGTTCGCCCGCGTCGAAGGCGATCGAGTCATCCGACCGCCTCAGCGTCTCCTCCTGCTGTCGTTCAAAGGCGGCCGCTTCATCCTCAGCCCGTTGGAGCCGGAGTTGATTCTCCTGCATACGGGCTCTGCCGACGGCATCAGCTTCCGCCTGACGTCGCAGCGCTTCTTCGTATCGGACGGTGAGATCAGTCACCTGTTCCTGGGCTCTGGTTGGATCGAGGCGGAGGATAGTGTCGCCCTTGGACACGACAGAGCCGTTGGCGCAGACCCATTGGATGCGGCCTGATATCTCAGGGATCACCGGGGTGGCGTTCTTGGCGGCGACGACGCCCGTATGGGTCACGGTCAGCAGCAGGTCCTGACGCTTGACAGTGGTGGTCACGACGAGGTCGGAGCCGTGGCTGGCTGTGCGGGCATCAGCAAGTCGCGCTCGCACGCCGAGCCACCCCACCAGAACAAGGAGCCCGGCTGCGGCGAGGAAGGCGGTTTTCGGGACAGCTCTCATCTCGGTTCCTCCGCGCCTTCACCCGGAAGTGCCGGCGGTTGCTCCAGCGCGATCCGGTCCCCGGCCTGCAAGCCGCTATGGATCTCAACGAACAGGTCGTTCCGCGGCCCAATGGTGACAGGTACGCGCTCGAGGGCTCGCCCGCCGGTGCGGTAGACCACGTGCCCGTCACTCTCCGCGAACACCGCGCGGATCGGCGCGAGGATGGTCTCAGGAAGACGCTCGAGCACCACCTCGAGGTCGACAGTCATGCCCGGCCGAAGCCGAGCGGGATCGGTCTCGTCGAGCGCGACGAGCACTCCGAATACCCGCTTGCCGGGCGTGCCGCCCTCCCAGACGTTGGCCTCCTTTGCCAGCTCCTCGACGAGGGCTATCTTGCCGCGATAGCGTTCGCCCCCTCTGCTTGGCACCACGAAGGCATCCTGACCGCGTTGCACGCGCGAGATGTCCATCTCGCCGATCTGGCAGCGTATCTGCATCTTGTTGAGGTTGTAGATGGTGACCGGAGCGTCGCCCGCTTCGACCCGATCGCCGAGGCGGTAGGGCCGTCGCTCGGGCCAGTTGCGGGAGTTGGTCTGGATGACGGCCAAACCTGCGGCCGGGGCGCTCACCGTGCACTGGACGATCTTCTCTTCTACATCGGCCAGCCTGCGTTCCGCCTCCGCCACGCGAACGCGGGAATCCGCCAGTTGAGAGCGAGCATCGGCCTTTGCCGTCTCCAGTTCATGCAGGGCCAGCGCCAGTTCGGTCTCTGCGCTCTGCACCTGCTCGGCGGTGCGCATCTCCACGTCCGCGTACTCGGCATGGAGCTGGTCGAGCTCGAACTGCTGTCGGCGATATGCCTTCTCTGCCTGGCGGAGCTTCGTGCCTGGGATGTAGTTGAGCTCTGCGAGGCGTTGAGACCGCGTCAACTCGCGTTGGGCGCGCGCGAGCTGGCCCTGGGCATACTCCACCTGAGCGCGTGTCTTAGCGCGCTCCGCCTGCGCTCTCTCCTGCACGAGCGCGAGTGCCTCACGCGCCCCGTCGGCATCGCCCTCTGCCTGCGTGATCCTCGTCTCTGAGTCATCCTGAGTGCTGTTCAGCCCTTCTTGTGCGTCCGCCAGGGCTCGCAGGCGCCCTTCGCGGTCCTCAGCCAATTCTCCCGTGTCGAGCTGGTAGATGAAGTCTCCTGGCTGCACCGAGCTGTTGTCCAGGCAGATGTCCACGAGGATGCCGCCGATCTCCCCGCGCGCCGGGGTTTCCTCCGCGGACTCAAGAGTGCCGCTTATGGGGAGAGCGATCACCAGTGGGCCTTGCGTGACCTCTGCTGTTGGGATGTCAGCGTTGACAGAGGCCCGTTCGGCCCGGGTGGACTGCAGCATCCAGGCGCCCAGGACGGCGAGGACAAGCGCGATGGCAATAATCAGCGGCCTGTTCATATTGCGTCCTCGCTCTCCGCGACCATCTGGGCGAGCACCGCCGCTGCGTCGAGTGGTTGGTCTACGCGTCTGTCGGTCACTACGCGTCCGTCCATGAGCCGCACGATCCGCTGGGCATGCTGGGCCACCTGCTGCTCATGCGTGACCAGCACAATGGTGATCCCTTCCCTGTGCAGGTCCTGGAATAGGGTTAGCACCTCCTGGCCCCGGCGGGTATCCAGGTTCCCGGTGGGCTCGTCGGCGAGGATGATGGAGGGGCTGTTGATGAGGGCACGTGCGATGGCGACGCGCTGCTGCTCTCCGCCCGAGAGCTGACTGGGGAGGTGATGGCCTCGTCCGTCGAGGCCGACTCGGGCCAATGCCTCCTGCGCGCGCTGCGGGGCGTCAGGGATGCCGCTGTACACCGTGGGGAGCAGCACATTGTCGATCGCCGACATGCCTGGCAGGAGGTTGTAGGACTGGAAGACGAAGCCGATTCGCCGCAGCCGGAGAACCGAACGTTGGTCATCGTTGAGCTGTGCCACCTCCTCCCCCGCCAGTAGGTAGCGCCCGCTGGTCGGCTTCTCCACACAGCCAACGATGTTGAGCAACGTCGTCTTGCCCGATCCGGAGCGGCCCATGACGGCGACGAACTCGCCTTCCTCCATGTCGAAATCCAGACCGCGGAGGGCCTCCACGGGGACTGTGCCCGCGTGGTATGTCTTCGTCAGGTTTCGCAGCGCCACCAAGCTCATGGCGCCTTACTCATCGATCCCTCAGGGGCACGAGTGGGATCTGACAGAGCCACGGTCTCGCCTGGCGAGAGGCCCTCGCGCACCACCACCGAGGTCTCATTGCGTTCGCCAGTCTCGACCTGGCGACGGATGAACTTCTCGCCTTGTGCTACGTACGCGTACCTCTTGCCGTCTCGATCGAAGACCGCCTCTAGCGGCACAAATGACACGGAGGGAAGCCGCTCCAATACGATGCGCGCCCGCGCGTTGAGACCCGGTTTGAGGCCTGGCGCCGAAGCCTGGTTCACCTTGACGAGCACATCGAAGACGCGTTCGTTGGCCTCCGCAGTCGGGTCCTCCCAGATCCAGACTTCCCGGGCCACCGCGCCAACTGAGGAGACCACCCCGGGGAACGTGCGGCCTACCAGCGCGTCGAACTCTATCTCTGCATCTTGGCTGGTGCGGAGAAGTCCGATGTCGCCCTCCTTGACGCGGCCTCGCACGGACATGTTCTCGCTGCCGGAGATGCTTCCGAGAGGAGTGCCCTTAGAGACCTGATCGCCTTCCCGCCAGGCCCGCCGCTCGCCACCCCGGAAGGTCGAGAAGAGCGACACTGTTCCGGAGATGGGGGCAGTAATGGTGATGTCCGCCAGCGAAGCCACTATCTGCTCGAGTTCCCTGGCGGCCACTTCGGCGCGGCGTTCGGCGTGGGCGACTCGGCGCCCGATCCTCCCGCCCGAGATCTCCGTGCGCCGCCGTGTGGCGGCCACCTGGCTCTCCTTCTGGCGGCGTTCCGACTCGATCTCGCGACGGTTCAACTCCAGGTCCTTGGCGCTCTGCTCGACCTTGAATTCCTGGGCTTCATAGGCGGCCTTAGCGATGTCCGCCTGGGCAGCGGCCTGATAGCCCTTTGCAGCCATTCGCTCGGCGCGCTCGTATTCGAGACGGAGTCGCTCTGCCTCGGCGCGATCGAAGTCGAGCTGCTCCTCCGCTTGCTTGGTTCGTAGTGCGACCGACTCCTCCCAGACCTGGAGGTTTCTCTCAGCCTGCTCCAGCGAACGCTGATCGTTGTCAAGACGCTCCTGAGCGCTCTCGCGGGCGCTCTCGATCTCCTCGCGGGCCTGCTTGTAGGAAAGCTCAGCGTCAGCCTGCTCTCGTCGGAGCTCGCGCGCCTCGATCCGGCAGAAGACGTCACCGGCGCGGATGACCGTTCCGTCTGGGACGATGACAGTGAGCTCCCCGGGGGCTCTGCCAGTGCTGACTGTCATTGAGTCGTCGCTCTGCAGAGTGCCCTCGATGAGCAGGCTGACAACGAACTCCCCGCTCTCCACTTCGGCGACCGGGATGCGCGCCCGAGGAGAGCGCTGGGCCGCAGACAGCCAAGCCCAGCCGCCGGCAACTGCCAGCACGAGCACCAAGACTATCAGATAGCGCCTCAACATCGCCTCTCCGCTCCGCTCTAGTCAGGCAATTCCTGGGTAATGTCTTCGCCGAGGGCCCGCCGCAGCCGGACGCTGGTAAGGAAGTACTGGACCTGCTCCTGGAGCAGCGAGCGCTCCGCTTCCACCAGCCTATCTTCCGCGTCGAGAACACGCAGGTAGTCGCTCAAGCCTTCATCGTACATGCCCTGAGCCGCCTCCCGGCTCTTGCGCGCCAGGGTCACCGACCGCTCGCCGATATCGATCCGCGCCTGTGAGCTGCCGGCGGCCCTGACCTGGCGCTGGACTTCCTGTGCCACCCTGTCGCGCGTCGCCACGATGCGCTGCTCCAGCACTGCCAGAGATCGCTCCGCGCCGGTCACCCGTTCCTGGCGACGGCGGTCGAGTAGTGGGAGTTCGGCGCGGACGCCGCCAAACCAGCCGGTCCCAGGGCTGGTTTCGCTTGCGGTCTCGCCGGGGTTGGTGACGCCAACCGTGGCAAGCACATCCGGATGACGTTCGCTGCGGGCGATCCGGAGGTCTGCGACAGCATCTTGCCGGCTCAACTCAAGTCGCGCCAGCTCTGTGCTGTTGACGAGGGCGGTCTCTACAAGCGCGGTCTCATCATGATCCTGTGCGGAGTAGACTACTGGGGTGGTGAGGTCAGGGGTGGCGCCGGGAAGCAAGCCCATGTCGAGGAGCAGGCGGTCCATGGCATCCCTGTATGCCTGCTGCCTGCTGATGAGTTGTTGCTTAGACCGGTCCCAGCTCAAGCGCGCCTGATCCACGTCGATCTCCGCCACTTGGCTCACCCACTCCTCGCCTGGCTGTGCCAGGCCCTCCCCGCTGAACTTCGCATGGTTGATGTCGTAGAGGTGCTTGGCACGATCCGCCGAACGTTCGGCGATCTTCACCTCACCGCGCGCCAACAGGACCGAGTAGTAGTCGTCAATAATGCGCTGCGCTAGGTCCTGGTGCGCATCGTAGAAGGACAACTCCTGGGCAGCCAGGCCGCTGCGCGCGCTGCGGATGCGCTCGGCGGTTGATGATGCTAGCCCGGCACCGCGCATCAGGGGCTGCTCGTAGTCAACCGTGATGGATGGCTCTCGTGAGAGCAGTGCACCGAAGGTATTCTGCGTGCCTGTGCCGACGCTGGTGCCGAGCGAGCCGCCGCCTAGGGCTTCCCAACGGGTCTCAAGGCTCGCGGATACGTCCGTCTCAGCTGTGCCTCCTGGGTTCTTCGAGCGCTCTGCCTGGGAGGACAGAGTCGGGTAGAAGCGCTGATCCGCTGTCCACAGCCCTCGCCGGGCGTTGATGAGTCTCTCCTGATCCTGCCGGAAACCTGAGTTGTAACGAAAGGCGAGAGCGATGCACTCATTCAGGCTGAGCATCGCTGAGGCCCCCTGCGACGGCGTCGGTGCCAGTTCGATAGCCGCCGGCTCAGCCGCGCGCACTCGGTCCCACATCTCCGGCGAGAGACCTGCGCTGTCGGTGGCCGCCACAGGGGCCGCAAGAACGACTAGAACGCCGATGACGAGGCCGGTTCTCATAGCTCTCCAATCAGTCCATACATTGATGGGCGAATCCGCCGACTCGGACTGTCCTGTGCGATCGACAGCCAACAGCGTGCACCAAGGTAGGAACACCGGTGGCTGTATTGCAGCCCCGGGACCATACCGCACCGTGCTGGCAGTCAACTAGGTAAGACGACGGGCCGTCCATCGCCATTCCCTCGAGCGCCCAAGCATTCTCCACAGAACTCGACATCTGGTGTCCGCGCCGCACAAGCTCACCGGTTCACCCGCGTTGGCCGGACGGCCGCTTCGTCTGGCTCGCCAGCCAAAGCGCTCGGGGATGCCCGGGGGCCCCACACTCGCGCACCCACTGCGACTCCCGAGGGTGGCGACCGCCGACACACGCGCCCTCGGAGAGCGCGCCTATAGGTGGGCATGCAATGATCCGACGTCTTCCATGTCGGACTGATGTGCGCTCCGCCATCCTAGCCAACCGGCTGTTCATGCATCTCCGCGGCCCGTACGGCCAAGCGCGAGAGAAGGTCAGCGAGGAGTTTCTGTTCGCTGACAGTAAGCGCCGACATCAGCTGTCTAACACGGGCAGTATGCGAAGGGTATACCTGCTCGAATAGCTCCCGCCCGGCCGGGGTCAGCAAGGCGAGTGTCGCGCGTTTGTCACCGGGGTGCGGGGCGCGGCTCAGGTGACCGGCCTCTTCCAGTCGGTCGACAATCCCGGTCAGGTTGCCGGGCGTAACGTACAAGCGCTCCGAGATCTCGTGGAGTTGGGCACCTTCATTGCTGGCCTCGGCCAGCACCCGCAGAACCCCGAGCTGTGCACCCGTCAGACCGGAGGCGCGCCATCCCCGCTGCAGTGTCCGGCCTATCTCGGCCTTGGCGCTCACGAAGCTCCGCCATACTCGCATCGCCGATTGCTCGGTGCTTGCCATAGGGCACCTCCATCAATACTTTAGGGTAGAATTGTTATATCGTCAATAGTTTGTGTATGAACAGCAGGGAAGAATGGGGAGGGGACGAGGCAGTGGGGATGGTCACGCACCCCCGTCACTGACCACGACGGTTGGCGGCGGTTGCGCATCCTGCCCACGCGGGCACGGCAGTAGAAGTGCTAGATAGCTGAGGCGGCGGCCGGAGTCGAACCGGCGTATAAAGGTTTTGCAGACCTCTGCCTTACCACTTGGCGACGCCGCCACACACAGCAACTGGAGCGGAAAACGGGATTCGAACCCGCGACCCACAGCTTGGGAAGCTGTTGCTCTACCAACTGAGCTATTTCCGCTCCGTGTCCGACATACTTAGTCTAGCAGTTGGCCCCCTGTTGTCAAGACAGGGCGGCGCGGCTTCAGAAACGAATGTCCAAGACGCGGCGACGGGTCATGCGCTGCTTGTCAGCGGTGATCTCGAGATGGTGCAAGCCCGTGTCATCCGCCAGTCCATAGGCGGCGACCGCGAGAACGTTGTCCGCGCTCCGCTCGAGGGGCGGCGCGGGCAGGGGCAGCGCGTATTCGCCGGCGCCGTGGCAGGTGGCCAGCGGCGTGCCGTTCAGATAGAGGCGGGCGGTGCCATCGAGGGTGAGGCGCAGACGGTAGGCGATCTGCCAGTCTTCGGGCGGAGGCAGGCCGAACGGAACGCGGTACCACGCTGCCCCCCAAACCTTGGCCGGGACGGCCCCCTGGGCGCGCCAGGGGCCGAAGCGGAGGAGATGCCAGAGGCGCGTGTTGGCGCCGGGGTCGGCCCAGCCGGCGGCCTCCCCGCGGAGCCCGTGGGAGAGCTCCCAGTTGTCGAGGACAATCTGGCCGTCGGGCGACGTGAGCATGACCTCGGGCAGGCGCCTAGCGGGAGCCGCCAGGCCAGCGGCACCCGGGGCGCGGGGCAGGAGGTGAAGCAGGATGTCGATCTCGTTAGCGCCAAGGCTGAGGAGCTCCGAGACATCCGCATGCTTTTCCGGCGCGGGCCCGGAGAGCTCGGGGACGAGCCGGCCGTTGATGGACACGACTGCCGGATCGGTCGATCCGAGAACAACCATGTCGGCCGGGGCGGGCGCGCTGAAGCTGGTTCGGAGTCTGATGAACGATCCAGCGGTCAGGCCGAGGGCATCGGGCGCGGCACCTATGCCTTGCAGCTGTGTCCAAGGTGCTTGGGGCGCTTCCGTGTCAGGCATGAACCAGCTGCGGTCGAAGCGTGCATGCAGCTTGGGTGGACCTCCGAGTATGGACTGGCCCACTTGTCGCCAGAGAGATGCTGGGCGCTGGCCGCTTTCGAAGCTCTGCGTCGCGATGTCGAATGAGAGCACGCGCGCGGGGCTGGTGAAGGTGAATTCGACCGGCTCGCCGTCGATTGCGACGGCCGAAGGCGGGCCGGGCAGCACCGCGGTTCCGTGAAGCGGGCCTTCGGGGCACTCCAGGACGACTCGCACGCCACCGGGGTCGAGGGATGCGCGGTGGACATGCGCGCCGGCAGTGAGAGCTACGGTGCCGATGTCGGAGGTAACGGCGACGGCGGCCGCTGCGCGCGGGCGAGAAAGGACAAGGATCTCGAGTTCATCCACGAGCAGGCACTGGTCGTCGCTGCCGTGGTAGTAGTCGAGGATAAGTGTCTTGGTGTCAGCATCCCAGCTCTGGCGAATCGTCTCGCCCAGAACAAGCGGCGGGCCGGGCCAGCGGAGGGCGATCTCGCCCGGTGTGTCAGGGTCCCCGTAAAGCACGAGGATAGTGCGCTCACCGGAGGGGTAAACGCCAGCGATCTCCGAGGTGGTGTAGCGAAGGACCCCGCGGCCGACTGGGACATCCAGGGGGATCACCCTGGCGCCGCCGGACGGGAGGTAGATAGCGCCCGCTTGTGGGATGCTCATGGGGGCGCCGACGCCGGGCTCGATGTAGGTGAGGCGCACTTGGTGCGCTGCAGCGGCCTGCTCATCCCAGAGGAAGATGAAGCTCTCCTGGTTTGTGAGCCGCGCGGCCACCTGGACCTGAGGATCGTCGGCCTGTACGACGCCTTCGGCGGGCATGGCGCAGGCGAGTGCGGGACCGAAGTGCTGGAGGAAGGCACCGAGGAGCCGGAGTTCGGCCCACCCCGGGGTGCGGCCGCCGGCGGGGTCGATGATGCCGAGGCCCGTCCAGTCGCCAGGTCGGCGGACGCGGTCGGCGTCGAGGCCGGGAGCGAAATCGGAGATGGTGAACGCCGCGGCACCGTTAGCAAGTGCGACCTTGGCCAGGTCGAAGCTTCTGCGAGCGGCCGTCTGTGTGCGATAGTCGCCGGGAAGCGCGGTCACAGTCGCGGGTCCGTTTTCGTCTTGGGAAAGGGCCCGGAGGCCGGCGGCCAGCTCGGCGGGGTCCGGCGGGGCATAGAAACTGAGCGTATCCAGGAGGTTAGCGAGGGGCCGCCTGGTGTTGTCCCGTGCGGCGGGGGCGTTCGCGCTGAGCACGGGGACCGCGATGCCGGCCGAGTTGAGCCTGGCGGCCATTACCTCCAGGAGGGCAGCATCTGCGGCCGGTAGTGGGCGCAAGATGAGGGTGGCTACCGGTCCATCGTTCGTGAGCTGATGCTGGGCAACTACGGGGAGGACCGCGTCGTACCATTCAACGATCGCATGCGCTCTGTCGCCGCGCGAGGCCGTGTTGAGGACCCATTCGGGAACCGCGCCGGCCTCCCAGTCTTCGCCGGCGAAGGGCCCGACGTGCACTTGCGCCAACAGGCCCATCTGCTTGCACAGGTCGAGGAACTCCTCAAGGTCGGTGAGATTGACCTCTCCGGGGGATGGCTGGCAGCGGGACCAGGGCACAGTGATGCTGACGGCGTTCATGCCGGCAGACTCGAGCTGGGCGAGGCGGTCGGGCCAGGCTTCCCGAGGGAGGCGCGCGTAGTCCACCTGTCCGGCGAAGATGATGACCGGTTGATCGAGGAAGGCAAAGCACTTGCGGTCGAAGCGGGCGACGGCCGGGAGGGGGAATGCGGGGGACAGCATGGGCGAGGCCGGAGTTTCGACTTCGACTCGGGGCTCGGCGATGCCGACGGCCGACATGAGGATGGGCAGCGAGGCTTCGAGGCAGCCTTCGAGATCCTGGTCATCAACATCGCAGGCCGAGATCACGAGGTCGAGGCGGGCCCCCGGGATGGGGCGAGTGGGCTTCAGTTCGGACCAGGGAATGGCGAGTTCGTAGGTCACAACGGTGGCACCGTTGTCCTGGGGCTCCGCCGAGAGGGCCCGCGTGATCGTCTTGACGCTCCCGGCACCACCCGCGGGCTCGGCGCGCCAGACCAGGGAGCCATCTCTGAGCCAAGCGACGACGAACTGGTTGACATCCGCAGTTCCTGCGTCCGTGAAGGTGAGGACGAGGCTGTCGCCGCGGTCGATCTGGTCGGCCTCGCCCACGCGAACGAAGGAGTCGTCGCGGGCGCTGATGGCGAGGTACAGAGATCGGCTGTCCCAGAGGAGGCGAACCTCGGCGGACATGTCGTCGGGGCCGCCGTACTCGGCGTACTCAACGGCGGCGCCCTGCCAGTAAGTCGTGTCCGACATGACAAGCTGCGGCAGGGGCTGCCAGTCGTTCAAGCGACCATCGAGCACCGGCGGGAAGGCCGCCCGCGGGCACACGCCCTCCCGCCCAGTGACGGGCTGGGCAACGGCGGCGAGTGCGCCTAGAAGAAGGACAAGCAGGAGGTTACAGGAGGCGGAAACACGGAACATACCTAGCAACTCCCTGTTCTGGTATAGACACGTGACATTGAGGAACGTTCTGTGCTCCGATGGGGTTTCCTTCGGTCGTCGGGAACGTGTTCCGAAGATAGGAGAAGGAATGGAACACGTGCACAGCGAATCGCAGAGTGCAGTTTGGACACTCCGTGCCCCGGGGTATCTGTCAGAGTGGCTGCACGGCCACGCTGAAGGATGCACGTGCTCCCCACGGCCAGCCACGTTGCAGGAGATGGGGCTGGTCCTTCGCGGTGATAGGAGAGGCGCGCGAGTGACCGGACCACCACCAGCTAATGGGTATTGGAGGCGTTGGCGAAGATGGCTATCTGTAGGAAGTGCAACACTGTGAACGAGGAGGGGCTGACTCGGTGTCGGTCGTGCAATGCAATCCTCCCGGTGAAGATCGGCAGCAAGTCGGAAACGCGTTGGGAAAGAGTACGGCGACGGCCGGAACTAGTCGGGATGAAATGCCCGAAGTGCGGAGCGGTGAACGAGTATACGCGCTTCAAGTGCAAGGAGTGCAATGCGCCGCTTGAGAAGGCCGCGGCGAAGTCGGGGCTCGACAAGTTCTGGGTGTTCGTCGGTATCGGCGTGGTGGCATTGGCCGCAGTCATCTGGGCGGCGGCCCGCGTGATGTAGGCGGGCGCGGGCCCGAGGCCCCCGGTATTCAGTGATGGGCGCGGCGGGAAGTGGGTCCCGCCGCGCTCTGCCGCGACTGCGACCGGCCCGTCGCGGCTAGCTACTGCTAGCAGGGGTCGATCTGCGCGGGGCGAAGAACAGGCAGAGAGGGCAGCAGCGCGGGAGGAAGAGAGGAATGGAGGTCTTTGGCGGCGGGCGCATGGGCGAGGTGATCGCGGTACGGCTCGACAGAGGCGAGGATGTGCTCGGCTCGATAGAGGCTGCGGCGAAGGAGCAAGACATAGACACGGGGGTGGTAGTGTCGGGGATCGGCACGCTGGACAGAGCGCGGCTGCACTTCATCACGTCGAGTGCGCGTGTGCCGGAGAACGAGTTCGTTGAGCACGAAGGGCCGATCGAGCTGTTGAGCATTGACGGGCTGATCGCGGACCATACGCCGCATCTGCACACGTGCTTATCCATCAAGGACAAGGTGTACGCGGGCCATCTGGAGCCGGGATGTCGCGTCCTGTACCTGGCCGAGATCGTGATCGCGCGCGTGGAAGGGATGAAGCTCTGTCGCCGCGCGGAGGCCGAGACAGGTGTGAGCCAGCTTCGGCGGGCGGATTGACGGCGGCGGCCGCCGGACGGGTTCGCCGGGGGCGGATAGCGCGCTATTCGCCGGCGCTGTTGTGCGCGCTGCTGCCGGTCATCGGCTCGGCCCACGCGGGCGGAGCAGCGCGACTCAAGTGCCGCGCATTCGACTCGAAGGCAGCATACCAGCACCTGGTGAAGCAGTGCCAGTTCGGCACCCGCGTTCCCGGCACGCCCGCTCACGAGCAGTGTTGCCGCTGGCTCTCGGAGGAGTTGCGTTCGCGGGCGGATGAGGTGGTGGTGCACCGGTTCAGGGCGAAGGCGGGTGACAGGTGGCTGCCGCTTGCGAACATCGTGGCCACGTTCAACCCGAAGGGGGAGCGCCACATTCTGCTGGGAGCGCACTGGGATACGCGTCCGACTGCGGACCGCGATCCCGATCCGGCGAACCGCAAACAGGCGATCCTCGGCGCCAACGACGGCGCCTCGGGTGTCGCCGTGCTGCTCGAGATCGCGCGCTCCCTGGCGGCCGATCCTCCGAGTCAACGAGTTACCATCGTGCTGTTCGATGGAGAGGACTATGGTGAGACGGCCTCGGGTATGTTCCTCGGGTCGCGGGCCTTTGCGGAGGGGTACACCGGGCCGCCGGTGAGCTGGGGGGCGGTGCTGGACATGGTGGGAGACCGGGACCTGCGACTCCCGTACGAACGGTACTCCGTTGAGAAGGCGCCGGCCGTCGTGGAGCGCATCTGGGGCGCGGCCCGCCGCGCGGGCAGCAGAGCGTTCGTGCACGAAGTGGGCCCGCGCATCCTCGACGATCATGTGTTCCTGCTGCTCAGAGGTATCCCGTGCGTGGATGTGATCGATTTCGACTATCCCCACTGGCACACGCTGGCCGATACCCCTGACAAGTGCTCGCCGGAGTCGCTGGGGCAGGTGGGCCGAGCCGTCCTGCGCGCGATCTCGGAGGACGAGGCAAGCGGGCCCTCGTAAGGGGAGCTTGCGGGGCGTCAGTATTGCCGGTGGCCGCCGATAGCGTATCGCGGCGTGATGCCGCGGGGAGCCCCGTGCAGTCGACGATCTAGGAAGGGCGCACTATCGCGGTTCCGGCAGGGGATCGTTCAAGGGACGAGAGTTCAGGGGAGATCGCCGAGCCGCCGCAGGGCCTCCCGCGCCTCTTCAAAGCCGGGAGCCAGCTTTACCGCCAACAGGAAGCTTGCCCGCGCGGATGCCATATCGTGCAGGGCCTCCTGAACGAGCCCGAGATCATAGGCATACTCGGGCACTTCCGGGGCGAGTCGGAGGGCCTCCTCTGCGGGGCCGACTGCTGCCTGATAGGAGCCGGAGGAGTACAGCGCTACGGCGAGGGCATCGTGAGCGTCCCCACTTTCGGGGGCGAGACCGCAGGCGCGACGGGCCGCGCGAACAGCAGCATCGGGATTCCGGCCTTGGGAGGTGAGGGCGCGGGCGAGTGCTATGCACAGCTCGGGATCGTCCTGGCCGGCATTCCAGGCTTCCTCGAAGCTGTCGTCAGCTTCTGCGTGTCGCCCCGCGGCCTCCAGGGCGAGGCCGCGGTTACACCGGGCCCAGGGGTCGTGCGGGTCTAGGGATGCTGCGCGAGAGTAGCTCTCGGCGGCGACATCATAGATGCCCAGGGAGTAGTAGGCGGAGCCGAGACCGCTCAGGGCGTCGGCATCATCGGGCCGGACGGCCAGGGCCGCTTGATAGTCTTCGATGGCCTCGTGGTGGCTGCCCTGGGCGAGATAGGAGCTGCCGCGTTCGACAAGAGCGTCGGCGTCGTCAGGGGCGAGCTGGATGAGTATGCTGAACTCGGCGGCCGCGTGCTCGTAGTCCCCGAGGTCAGCATAGACGAGGCCGAGGTTGAAGAGGACGGCCGAGTGAGTGGGGTCGAGCGAGAGGGCGCGGCGGTAGCAGTCAGTCGCGCGGTGTAGATCGCCGGCTCCCCGGAAGGTATTGCCCAGCTCAGCGTAGGCGGCGGCGCGGCCCTCCTCGTCCTCACTCGGGTAGAGCTCAAGAGCGCGCTCGAGGCACTCCCGGGCGCGCGCGAAGTCACCCTGGGCAGCCGACATCTGTCCTACCGCATACAGGGCCTCGGGCCAGTCGGGCGCGAGGTCGAGCGAGAGATGGAAGGCAGAGGAGGCACCGCGCTCATCGCCATGCTGGAGTCTGGCCCATCCCAGCCATAAGTGGGCGTAGGCGTCGTCTTTCTCGAGCTGGATGGCGGCTTCGTACTCGCGGACGGCCCGCTCGAATTGCTCGTCGGAGTATAGCGCGTCTCCGAGATCGGAGTGGAGAAGGGCCTCATCCGGGCGGAGCTTCAATGCCGTCGAGTAGGCCTCGATCGCATCCCTGAACCGTCCGGCCCGGTAGTAGACCTGGCCGAGGGTGTGGTGCGGGTACTCCTCCTCGGGCGCGAGTTCGACAGCTCTGGCGGCCGCCTGGAGTGCCCTGGAACTTCGCCCCATGTAGCTCAGTGCCCAAGCGAGGTTGGCCAAGACGCCGACGGAATCGGGATCGAGCGCGAGGGCGCGCTCCCACGCGAGGATGGCCTCCTCTAGTTGGCCGTCCTCCCACAGCTCCTGTGCGCGGCGATCGTGGGACTCCGCGTCTGCTCGCTCACTCATTCGCTGCCCGCGCCTGCGACGGCGCTCTGCGTATTGGGCTCTGTCCCGGGCCCCGGCCGCCCCGGGGCAGGGGCTCTTGTCAGGGCTCCCGCGTCTGTCGTCTCTTGCCGTCTCTTCCGTAGTCGCCCGGTTCGCCGTTCCAGCGAGGGCTCCTCCCCGGGGAGCCGTGTGCCGTAACTCTCAAGACTGGACGAGAGTGTAGGTGCAAAGAAGAGGGGAGAGTGGAAGGGCGACCATGGATGGGAGGGCTCTTCCATCTCCGGCTCGGATGACTGCCGCAGAGGTCTGCAGAGCAGGAAGTGGCGTCTACGGCGGCGCACTGTAGTAGCGGATGAACCGTTGAGCCGTCAGCACAGACGATGCCGAACGGCCTGTCAAGAGGGAGAGAGCTTCATGAAACGCTGCTTGACTACACTGACGGCACTGATCGCCCTGGCGTCACTGTGCCACGCGGACAAGGTGCTTTACGATTTCGAGGGCCCCGACGGGCCGCCGCCGCTAGAGACCCAAGCCGCGGAGGCGGCCCTCGCCCCGGCGCCATCGGGTGAAGGCCAGGTTCTTCGGGTCACTGCCTCGGAAGGCCGGTGGAACTCCGTCAGGTTCCCGGCCGAGGGCGTCTGGGACTGGACCGGCTACACTGGCGTGGCGGTGGACGTCACCAATCCGGGGACCGGGCAAGTGCAAGTCCTCATCGCCGCAGAGAATCCACGCGAAGAGGACGCGCCTCGCTGGCGCCGTCCTGGCAACATGGCGAGGATGGCAGTAGGACCCAGCGAGACGGCGCTGGTCGCCCTGCGATTCAACATGGGGGACGAGGGCGCGCTGTGGGGTATGCGCGGCTACCCCATCATAGATGGCTATCCGACGGGCCCGGCCTGGGGCGGGGTCATAGACCTGACGAAGATCACCGGCCTCGGCGTAGGGATGGGACGGGCGGAGCCGGGCGCTGAGGTGCTGCTCGACAACATACGCCTGTGGGGAGGTCCCGACTCACCAGCACAGGAGATACCGCCGTTTGTGGACCGGTACGGACAGTACGCCTTTGAGGACTGGCCGCGCAAGGTGCGCAGTGAGGAGGGCCTTCAGGCGCAGCGCGATGCGGAGCGGGAGGAACTGGCGCAGATGCCGCCGATGCCGGGGCGCGACGAGTACGGCGGCTGGACCGTCGGCCCGCAGCTCGAAGCCACCGGCTGGTTCCGCACGGAGAAGGTGGACGACAAGTGGTGGCTCGTGACACCATCGGGGCACCTGTTCTTCTCCAGCGGCATCGACGTCGTGGTGCCGGGGCAGTATACGTTCGTCAGTGAGCGTGACGGATACTTCCAGTGGCTGCCGGAGCGGGATGGCCCTTTCGCCGACTGCTTCGGCTTCGACCCGAATCCCCTCAACCACGCGGGACCCCTTCAAGATACGGGCGGGGAGACGTTCAGCTTCCACAAGGCCAATCTGATGCGCAAGTACGGGGACGACTGGCATGGGAAGTGGATGCAGGTGACATACGACCGGATACGCGCCTGGGGGTTCAACACCATCGCGGGTTGGTCCCAGGAGGAGGTGTACCGCAACTCACCACATCCCTTCGCGGTGTGCGTCTGGCTGTCGGGCGAGGAGCGGCCGGTCGAGGGAGCCTACGGGTACTGGGGGAAGATGCCCGATGTCTATGACTCGTCCTTCGACGAGGAAGTGGACCGCGTGATGAGTGAGGCCGGCGCGAGGTATGCCGATAATCCCCGCTGCATCGGTTACTTCTTCGAGAACGAGCTGTCGTGGGGAGGGGACGACAGCTTCAACATCGCCGGCGGAACGCTGCGCTCCCCGGCCGACCAGCCGTGCCGCCGGGCATTCGTCCGCACCCTCGAAGAGAAGTACGGCTCTCTGGCCGCCCTGAACGACGCCTGGAGTACGGATGCACAGAGCTGGGATGCACTGCGGGCCCCCGAGGAACCCAATGAGGCCTGCGCGGAGGACCTGCGGGCCTTCACCAACGAGTACTCGCTCGAGTACTTCCGTAAGGTGCACACCGCCATCGAGAAGCACGCACCCAACCACCTAGACCTAGGCTGCCGCTTCTCCGAGCAGAACGAGCAAGCCCTGACGGCGTGTGCCGAAGTGGCGGACGTGGTCAGCTTCAACATCTACCGGCCAAGCGTCGATCCGGACAGGTGGGGGTGGACTGCCGACCTGGGCAAACCATTCATCATCGGTGAGTTCCACTTCGGAGCGCTCGACCGCGGCTCACTGCATCCCGGGCTAGTGGCCGTAAAGGACCAGGCCGAGCGCGCACAGATGTTCATCGACTACGTCAACAGCGTCATCGCTCTGCCGGCCTTCGTCGGCTGCCACTGGTTCCAGTACGTCGACGAGCCCCTCACGGGCCGCACGCTCGACGGCGAGAACTACAACATCGGCCTGGTGACGGTGACCGACACTCCGTTCGCTGAGTTGGTCGAGGCCGCTAGAGAGGTGCACGAGAGCATCTACGAGCGCCGGTATCACGGGGCTGGCGCCGAGTAGTGGCAGCGCGAACAGCAGGCGGGAGCGCGGACGGCTTGCCTGTGATGTGCGGAAGGCGGGCCAGCGGTGGTGGGTTGTACCAGCCAGCGCATGCCCCGTGGCACCGGGCATGCCCCGCTGCGCGCGGCCAGGGACCAGTAGAAACGCCGCACCATTAGCGAGGAAGCTGGACTGTGATGTCTCTAGCACGCGCGCGGACGCGTGGTGAGAACAGCCTTGTCGCCATGTGACAATCGTATGATAGTAGAAAAGCCTCCCGAACTTGCGAAGCTGTGTTCCGATCTAGGCGGGGCCTCCGTCGTGTACCTCGACACCGAGTTCGTCGGCGAGGGCCGCTATTACCCCGAGGTCGGTGCCATCCAGATCGCCACAGACGAGCGCGCCGCGCTCATCGATCCGCTTGCCGTCGGCGATCTGAGTCCGCTGTTCGACGTGCTCCTCGCGCGCGACATCGAGAAAGTCTTCCATGCCGGCAGCCAGGACCTCGCCATCTTCTTCGCGATTATGGGCCGCCCGGTCGCGCCTGTGTTCGACGTGCAGATCGCGGCCGCGCTGCTGGGATACGAGGAGCAGATATCCCTCGCGAAGCTCGTCGAGCGAGTCACCAAGCGGCGCCTCAGGAAGTCGCATGCTTTCACCGACTGGCTGCGGCGGCCGCTCACAGACAGGCAGGTGGAGTATGCGCTGGAGGACGTGCGCTGCCTCGCGCCTGTGCACGACCACCTGGTGCAGGAGCTCAGTGCGCGCGGGCGGCTCGGGTGGGCGCGCGAGGAGTTCAGCGGTCTCGAAAGAGCGGCGCGCTTCGCCCCGGCCGATCCGCGCGAGATGTTCCGCCAGATGCGCAACGTCGATCGGCTGAATGGCGAAGAGCTCTCCCGCCTCCGCGAGATCGTCGCCTGGCGAGAGGAAACTGCGCGGGAGTCGAACATTCCGGTGCGGCGCATCTGTATGGACGCGGTGCTCATGGAGCTGGCGCGCCGGCCGCGGGATACCATCGCGGCCCTGTCCGAGGTGCGCGGTCTGCGGCCGCAGCAGGCTCGGCGGTTCGGCCGGGGCATGATCGAGGCGCTCACCCGGAGCGCCGACATGCCCCCGCCCAGACTGGAGAAGCCGACTCCCCTTCCGCAGGAAATGGAGCCGACTGTGGACTTCCTCGTCCTCTGCCTTCGGTCGCTCGCCGCCGAGAAGCAGATCTCACCCGGACTCCTGGCCAATCGCGCCGACCTCTCGGCCATCGTGCTCCACGGCGAGGATGCGCGCGTGCCTCTGCTCCGCGGGTGGCGGCGGAAGGCGGTGGGCGAACCACTGCTCGCGACACTTCAAGGTAGGGCCACCGCGCGCATTGACCCCGACACGCAGCGCGTGCACCTGGACTGGGAGGAAGAGGCCCGAGACTGAGGCCCGCTGCTTCGCAACTCCGGGCCCCAAGGGCCGCCTCAGACGGCCCTTGGGGCCATCTCATTGGCGCCTGAGATGTCAACGGTGGACGCCGAGCCTTGCCCCCGGAGCCGCACTGCAGGCGTGAGATGCGCGCGGGACCCCGGAAGCAGCTTACCCCTTGATGCCAGTGACGGCCACTCCCTGGATGAACGTGCGTTGAGTGAAGAAGAAGAGGATGATGACCGGCAGCACGATGATGGTTGCGGCGGCCATCAGCAAGTGCCACTCGGTGCCGCCGTGCTGGCTCTGGTAGAACTGTAGACCCAGGGAGAGCGTGAACATCCGCTGATCGGTGAGATAGATGAGGGGGCCCAGAAAATCGTTCCAGGTGAAGAGGAATTGGAAGAGGGCCACCACCGCAAGCGCGGGTTTCGAGAGTGGCACGATGATGTGACGGAAGACCTGGAACTCCGAGCATCCGTCTACCACCGCGGCGTCGGACAACTCCCGCGGAATGGTCAGGAAGAACTGACGGAGCAGGAAGATGTTGAAGGCAGAGCCGAACCAGGCCGGGATCCAGAGTGGGCGGAACGTCCCAATCCATCCGAGATGCCGGAAAAGCGAGAACATCGGCACCATGAGGATGGGGAAGGGGATCATCATGGTGGCGAGGGTGACGCCGAAGAGTACATCCCTGCCAGGCCACCTGAGTCGAGCGAAGCCGTAGGCGATGAGGGAGTTCGATATCAGGGCCCCGACCACCACCAGCACGCACAGCAGCACCGTATTCTTGCCGTATTCGAGGAAGGGAGTGTATCCGAGAATCTCGCTCCCGTGGGTGACAGCCTTCCAGTAGTTGTCGGGTTGCCACGAGGAAGGAATCCACCGCGGAGGGAGGGCCATGGTCTCCTCCACGGGCTTCAGGGAGGTGCTGATCATCCAGAAGAGGGGGAACAGGAAGAGAAAGGACCCCCCGAGCAGGAGGATGTACACGATGGCGCGGGATAGCGGGTGTCGCGCCTTCATTAGCCGCCCTCGTAGTGAACGTAGCGGGATGCCAGGCGTAGGGAGAGCAGCGTCAGGCAGAGGATAATCAGGAAGAGAATCCATGCCATGGCACTGGCGTAGCCCATTTTGAGGTAGAGGAACGCGTTGTCGTACAGGTACATTGCGTAGAAATAGGCGGAACGCGCCGGCTGCCCGTTCGGGGTCATGATGTACGGAATGGCGAAGTACTGCAGGCTGCCGATGATGCCCATGATCCCGTTGAAGAGTATCACAGGGGAAACCATGGGGAGCGTCACATGGCGGATCTTATGCAGCCACGAGGCCCCGTCTAGATCGGCTGCCTCGTAGAGATGCACGGGCACGTCCTGGAGCCCGGCCAGGAAGATCACCATGGCATAGCCGACGCCCCACATGGAGAGGAGCACGAGCGCGGGTTTGCTCCAGGCGGGATCGGTCAGCCACCCCGGGGCGGGAACGCCCAGGCTCGAGAGTGCCGAGTTAAGCACCCCGTACTCGCCATTGAAGATCCACAGCCACAGCACTGCCAGCGCCACCATAGGTACGAGCGCCGGCAGGAAGAAGATTGTCCGGTAGATGGTGAGCCCCCGTACCCCGCTGTTCAGCAGTAGAGCCAGCGCGAGTGCCAGGATGAGGCCCAGTGGAACCGACAGGGCCGCGAAGTACAGCGTGTTGAGCAGCGACTTCCAGAAGAGCTTGTCGCTCGCCAGGTCCACATAGTTGGCCGCACCAATAGGCCGTGCTTCTCTGAAGACGGAGTAGTCGCAGAAGCTGTAGTACAGGGAAGCTAGGATGGGATAGAGCAGGAAGACCCCGAGTCCGACGATCCACGGAGAGACGAACGCCAGGCCGGCCCACATCTCGCGTCTGCTCAGCCCCTTCATAGGCTGCCCTCCCTGCGGGATCTTTCCAGCAGAGCGCGATCGAGCCTGCCCTGCATGCGCGCCGTCACACTGCTCAGCGCCTCCTCCGGGGTGGTCTGCTGTAGCCAGATCGAATCGAAGGCGGCATTCATCTCATTCCCGTACTCTGACCAGATCGGCAGCTTTGGATTGGAGAAGGTGCGGCCTTGCTTGGCCACGTCTATGAACACCTGGATGTAAGGGTTGGGATGTGCGGCGATGAACTCGTCGCTCACCTCCGCCAGGGGCGAGTGCTTCCGCTGTCCGAGGTTGAGCAGCTCCATGCCCTTCTGGGAGTTTACGAAGGCGATGAACTCGAACGCCTCATCCGGGTGCTTGGCCCCGGCGGGGATGCAGAGGATGTCGGAGGCGACCGATGTGACGTCTGCGAACTCCGGATGGTCGGCGGGGTAGGGCCATGGTGCTGCCCCCCACTCCATGCCAGGGGAGTACTTGTCTATATAGTTCCCCAGCCAGACCCCCTGAAGCACCATGGCGACCCTTCCCGAGAGGAAGGGGTCCTGCGGCGAGGACCAATTGGCGAACCCGCTCTGGAACAACTGCAGATCAGTTGCGCCGTACTTCTTCGAATACGACTGCACCCATTCGTAGGCACGGATGTTCTCGGGGGAGTCGGCGGTGATCGTGTCCCGGCCGTCCCACAGCGTTCCCCCGAAGTAGTAGCCCCAGGCCCAGTTCCACCAGCCGGGGTAGCTGGGCATGAACCCCATCTGCACCAGCCGGCCGCTCTCGTCGCGCCTGGTCAACAGCTCCGTGTAGTGGCCGAGTTCTTCGAGCGTCCGAGGAGGCCGCTCGGGATCGAGACCGGCCTCGCGGAACATCGCCTTGTTCCAGTGAATGGCGAGCGAGTGGGGCGCGCTTGGGAGAGCGTACATGTGGCCCTCGTACTCGCAGATGTCCCAGTAGCATGGGATGTAGTGGTCGCGAGTCAGTCCCGCTTGCCTCAGGTAGTCGTCCAGAGGCAACAGCGCTTGCTTGTCAGCGTACGCGCTGATGTTGTCGGCCCACAGGCCAGCAACATCGGGCGGCACTCCGCCAGCGGCGGCCAGCAGCGTCTTCTGGTTCACCTGACTTATGGCCAGGACTTCGACGTATACCCGATCCTGGCTGCGGTTGAACTCGTCCACCACTGCGTGCATGGCCTCGCCCTCGAAGCCAGTCCACTTCTCCCAGTAGGTGATGTGAACGCGGCCATCGGTAGTGGCCGGCCGCGACTCCCGGGTGAAGCCGACATAGAGCAAGGCAACCAGTGTGACCAGCGCCAGAGCTTTGACGAGCCTACTAAGCATATCGCATCAGACAAGGCTTCTGTTTCTCCCAAGGCAGCGGCACACCTGCCGGCGCGCTCCCAGGTACGGAGCCGTAACTCGCTGGCCGCCGGCCGAGTCGGCGCCAACAGCCCATGTTGGGCGCTTGTTGGCCCGACACCGTGTCGGCCCCCGGGGTTGGCCGCCTGAGGCCGTAGACGACTGCAGTTCCAGATAGATGAACACCCACGACGGAACTCGGCTTGCCGACTGAGTGTCTGACGTACGCCGCGTGGCCTGCGATGGCGACGAGCCGACCTACTCAAATGGGCAGGTCGAACGCCCGCGCGATGTACACCGCCATGTGGGCGCGAGTGACGACGACGTCGGGGTAGTAGTGACCGTCTTCATAGCCTTGGACAACGCCGTGCTCTACGCAGTACTCAACGTGTCGGTAGGCCCAGAACTCGAGGTCTACGTCAGGGAAGTTGCGGGGATCCGAGGGCTCATAGTCAGCAAGAGCGGCCTCGCCGGTGGGAGCCACCATCGCACGGGCAACATAGACGGCCATCTGGTCACGGGTGACCTCGTACTCGGGGTAGTAATTGCCGTCGGCATGTCCGGCGACGACTGCCTGCTGGACCGCGTACTCCACGTAGTCGAGTGCCCAGTGGTCAGCATCGACGTCGGGGAAGGTCGGTGTGTCGGCGAAGTCCGGCACACCGTCGTCTCCGCCGGCCAGTGCTCGTGAGACGTATGCCGCCATCTGCCCGCGGGTCACCGGCAGCTCGGGATGGTACAGCCCATCGTCGAACCCGGTGACGATGCCAGCGTTGAAGCAGGCTTCGATCTCGGCGGCCATGAGATGGTCGGCGCCCACATCGCTGAACATCCCGGTGGGACGGACCGTAAGGTCGGCCGTGTCGGCCGCCATCAGCAGGTCCGGGCCGTCGCAGGCGGCGGTCACTGTCAGCGTTACGATTAGGTCATCGTCGCTTACGTTTGCAGGCGCAGTGTATGTCGGATTCTGTACCTCGCCCGACGGGCCGAAAGCGCCTCCCGCGCCTCCGTCATCCCACTGCCAGGAGGCGATCCCGTGGGGGCGGCTATCCGTGAAGGTGGCGGTGCAGTTCGCAGTGCCGCCAGAGGGGAGTACGTCGGCGTCGCAGCTCGCACTCACCTCCAACACGTGCTCTACCGGCTGCACCGCCAGCGTCGTCGTCGCGCTGCCGTGCAGTGGTTGGGGTCCATCACAGCCCGCGGTCACGGTGAGCATC
>JALGTG010000078.1 GCA_029821495.1 Candidatus Hebobacteria bacterium | reverse complement strand
ACCGGGGTCATCCGGGAAATGGTCGTGGACGAACTCCTCCGGCGGCGTCAAGAAGTAGTGGTCGGTGAAGCGGCGGACCAACGGATCGCCCGGCTCATACCCGCGCCCCTTCCCGTGCCCTCTGACAACCTCCACCTCCAAGCCCATCGCCTCCCCAAGTGCCTCGAACAGCAGCGCATACCCGTGGCAGGCGGCCCGCCCCTGCTCGAGCACGGTGCGTGCATCGGTCTCCTTCCCGCGGAGAGATTTGTCATAGGCGATGTTGTGCGCGATCCAGGTGAAGGCCGCCCGCGCCCTGTCTCGTTCGTCCTGCGTCCATTGCTGAAGGTAAAGGGCAAGCGACTCAACCGACATCGCACACGATGCCGGCGCGGCCCGGGCGTGGGCGTCAACCGCCGCGTATCGCTCCTCCTCGGCAACCGCGGTCGGAGATCGGGTACATAGAGAAAAGAGAAGAGCCACCGAGAGCAGGGCCCTGGTGGCGATACGGGCGACTCCCCGCATGGACCCGACCACTCTAGGCCAGCCCAAATGCGCGCTCTGCGTTCCCGCCCATGACAGCGTCCTTCTCCCGCGCGGGCATCTCCGCCTCCGCGACCTTCAGCACCGCTGACCGCGCGTAGAAGAACGGCCAGCATGTTGAGAACATCAGTCGGCGCGCGCCCACCGCGTCCCGCGCCTCCTTCAAGCAGCACAGGCCATCGAGGTGTGACATGTCGAGCCAGAGGTTCTTCAACTGGCGGATGTGCTGCGCGCTGTCGAGCATCTCTCGCAGTCGCACCGCAGAGGCCACCACGCGCGTGGAAGGCGCCGCCGCAGCCAGCGCCACCACATCCTCGAGCGGCACATCCCGCATCTTCACGAACGGTGGATGGCGCCGCTCATCCTCGATTCGGATCTGCACCGCCAAGGTCAATCCCAACTCAGCGGCCAGGTCCGCGGCCTCTCCCGCCTGCGCCGCCCTGTACCCGTGGAATGCGGGGGCAAGCCTCGCCGCTCGCACCCGCCGCTTGTCGGCGAGCGTCGCGAACTGCTCGCGCCAGTCCGCCATGCGCAGGCTGACGATCGGCGCGGCCCAGAGATTCCGCCTCCGTGCGAGCCGCCGGAGCAGCCTCTCGTTGGCCGGCCTCGGGTCTGTGTAGAACAACCCCTCGATGGGCGAGACGACGGCCCGCCTCACGCGGTTGCCCCGCATCGTCGTCGCCAGGTCGGCCACCGTGCCCTCAAGCGCTCGGAAGGGCCATTCGCCGACATATGCCGCCGCGTCGATGGTCATCCCGTGATTCTCCCCGCCAGAAGACGCCGCGCGTTCGCGCCAAGTATCAGGTTCCTCTGGCGCACCATCAGCTTCGCCCCCAGCACCTTCCCCAGGGCCGCGCCATAGCTCCGGCTCGGCGTGTCAGTCCCGAAGATCACCCGACGCGCGCCCAACCGCCTTACAGCCAGCTCCACCAGTCCGGCCTCCGGCTGGCCTCCCGCGGTGTCAACGCACACATTTGGATACGGCGCAATGTCGGCCAGTCCGCGCTCGCCGACGCCCGTCAGATGGGCCATCACGATCATCGTCTGTGGATGCCTCGCGGCCAGAGATGCCACATCAGCGGGAGTGGATTCGCCGGTCCCGTTTCCGCCGGTCTTGTACGAGGCGTGCTGCAGGATGGGTATCTTCAGGGCGGCTGCCCGTTCCGCGATCGGGTCCATTCTCCGGTCGCTCGCCCGGGACGCCTGCCACAGCTTGATGCCCGCCATCCCCTCCTCGACCACACACCGCTCGATCTCTTCGAGCGCCTCCTGTGGATGACGCGGGTTGACGTAGCAGAAGCCGATCACCACCTCCGGATGGTCGGCCATCAGGGCGAGCACCGCGTCGTTCCCGCTCCGCACGCGGTCCGGCTCCGGCGAGTCTTCCCAGTTCGCCAGGGAGCTAAGGCAGATCCGGTCCACCTCGTGCTGCTGGGCCACTCCGAGCGCGACCCGGAACTCCTCCCGGAGCCCCTTCAGGCTGTGCGAATACCCCGGATGTGCGTGTATGTCAATGATCACGTTCCGACAGTTCTACGTCCTGCTGCTTGCCCCTTTCAGCCCACAGCACGAGCGCGGGTAGGATGGCAACAGCAGGATTTCGGCGCGCGACATCTAAGCTAACATCCGGCCGAAGCGCATGTACGCGCTCGGCCTGCCTTGACGTGTTGCGGGCGCAGGAAGGAACCATGCTGTGCAGACCTCTCGAGAACTCGTGAACAGCCTGCTCAAGAGGGAGAATACGGACCGAGCCGGCCTGTTCGACACATTCTGGGGAGACACTCTCGAGGGCTGGGAGTCACAGGGGTATCCCCTCGATGAGAACGGCCATCGGGTGGACCCCGTTGACCATTTCGGCTTCGACATGTGCGGCGTCGGCGGCTGGTTCGACATCCTACCTCTGCGCGGCTTCTGGGAGGTGCTGGAAGAAACGGACGAGTGGCGGGTCACGCGAAACGGTGCGGGCGCCGCCCTGAAGTACTGGAAGCACAGGTCCGGCACTCCGGAGCATATCGACTTCAAGATGACCAGCCGCGCGGTATGGGAGAAGGACTATCGGCCCCACCTATTGGAGGTGGACAGGAAGCGGGTGGGCATCGAGGGCACAAGGAAGGCCCTGGCCAAGCGCCGCGAGCAGGGGCTCTGGACCTTCTACGGCCATGTCTTCATCTGGGAGAACATGCGCCAGAGCATGGGCGACATGTGCATGTACGAGAGCCTCATCACCGACCCGGACTGGATACACGACTACAACCGAGTCTACACGGACTTCTTCAAGGCCCACTTCAAGCTCCTCATCGAGGAAGCCGGGAAGCCCGATGGCATCTGGCTCTACGAGGACCTGGGCTACCGGAACGGCCTCTTCTGCTCACCGAAGACCCTCGAAGACCTCATCCTTCCCTACTTCCGCGAGCTCGTTGACTTCTTCCACTCCTATGATCTCCCTGTCGTTCTCCATACCTGCGGCGGCATCGAGGCCGCCCTCCCCCTAATCGTGAACGCGGGCTTCGACGCGCTCAACCCGATGGAGGTCAAGTCCGGCTGCGATGTGCTGCGGTTCGCCGAAGGGTATGGCGATAGACTGATCTTTGTCGGCGGGATGGACGCCCGGATCTTCGAGTCCGGCGATCGCGACCTGATCCGGAGTGAGGTGATCAGGCTGATGGACGGCATGAAGTCCGTCGGGGCCGGCTTCCTGTTCGGCTCCGATCACTCGATCTCGACCAATGTCTCCTACGCCGACTACCAATACGCCGTCGAGGTATACCGAGAGTACATGTAGTGCTCAGTTGGGGGTGTCGCCGTGAGAACCGCCGCATCACTCCTGCTCGCTGTTTCGTGCCTGCTGCTGGTCGTCCCGGCGTCCGCTCAATCGCTCTGCCGCTTCTATGTTGCGGATCAGTATGACTACTCGGGCAATGTGGGCTTCTACGTAGACCTCGAAGGTGGCGAGCTCGCCGCCCTCCCCATCATCCTCGCCGTCGCTGACGGTACGGCCTGGCGCTTTCCCCGCCACACGCCGGGCTTCGAGTTCGACCGCGACTATCAGGTGCGGGCGGTCATCGCGCCGACCGGCGCTCAGCTTTTCCTCGACGGAGCGCTCGTCATAGACAGCCCGGGCGAATGGCGGCCCGCAGCGCGGCCGCTCCAGATAGCCTACCGCCCCTCCTGGGCCGACGAGCCGGGGGACTGGGTGGCGGTAGTCAGGGACCTGACCGCCGTGTTGACTCGGGATGCCGCCGAAGTCTTCCGCTACGAGTTCGACCCCAGCCCGGCGGCCGAGCAGGTTCCGCTGCAGCTCTTCGAGCCCGGCCTCTCCAGCCAGGCCGAAATGGACGCCCAGCCCGGGGACACACTGACCATCGAGGCCACCATCTGCTTCGGGAGCAGCGACATTGGCGACTGGGCGCCCTTCATAGACGAGTACGGGCAATGTGTCTACGCCGACTTCCTCGGCAAGGTGAGCAGCGACTCGGACCTCACTGCCGACATCGTAGACGAAGACGCGCTCCTCGACGATATGCCCCCCTCGCAGGACTACGACCAGTACGGCGGCTATCTGAAGGCCGGCTGGGGGGAGGAGCCGACCGGGTTCTTCGGGGTCGTCAAGCGCGATGGCTATTGGTGGCTCATCTCGCCAGAGGGCAACCCCTGCTTCTACGTGGGCGTCTGCCTCGTGGGGGCCCAGAACTGGCCCCGCACGCCGACGACCGGCCGAGAGGACCTCTTCGAATGGCTCCCTCCTCGCGATGCCCCGTGGTCCGCGGCCTGGAGCCGCGACGCCTGGGGGCAGGGCGAGGACGCCGACTACGTGTGCCTATATACGTCGAACCTGATCCGCAAGTACGGCCCGGACAACTGGTGGGACCTGGCCGAGGAGCGCGCTCTGCGCCGCCTCGATGCCTGGGGATTCAGCGGAGGCGGCAAGTGGGGAGCGCCCGACGCCATCGTCTCCACTCCGGTTATCTATGCATGGGGGACCCCGGCGCTCGTCCGTCATCCGGACTTCTTCGATCCAGCCGTCCAGGACCTGTTCCGGCAGGGACTCGCCAGCCAGATCGAGCCTCGACGCGACGACCCGAACATCCTCGGCTGGTCGTGTCAGAGCGAGTACGACGCCCTCATAACCCGCGACGAGATCCGCGAGATCTTGACGAGGCCCGCAGAGACGCTCTCCAAACGCGCCCTCCTCGACTGGGCAGTTGACGAGCTTTACGGCGGCTCCGTTTCCTCCCTCGCCGATGCCTGGGGGCTCGCGGTCTCCACGCGCGAGGAGCTGTACGAAGCCAATCCAGCGCCGCCCGACGATGACGTCGAGAGCCTCCGTCTCTGGTATGCCGACCGCTGGTACGAGTTCGTCTACGCCACCATCAAAGACGTTGACCCGAATCACCTCGTCATCGCGCCGTGGATCGTGCCCGGCTGGTGGGAGAGCGAGCAGGACTGGCACGTCCAGGCCCGCCACTGCGACGTCATGGGCTACGATCGCTACGCTATGCAGTATGAGGATGAGATGCTGTCCCGTCTCCAGTCCGAGATAGACAAGCCCACCCTCTGCGGGGAGTTCTCCTTCCCGCCCCTGTACCGTGGAGAGCGCGGCTTCGGCCGCTACTGGAGTTCCCGGGCCGAGGACGACGCCGATTCCGGCCGGCTGTATCACGACTGGATCCAGGCCGCCGCCGAGGACCCCTCATGCGTCGGGATGATCTGGTTTCACTACCGCGACCAGCCTCTCACCGGCCGCGGCGCCGGCTACGGGCCCGAGCTGGTCTACGGCGAGCACTACGCCTTCGGTCTCGTGACTGAGACCGACCGCGTGAAATGGGACCTGGTGGAACGCATGCGCGAGGCCAACCTGCAGGCTTCCCGGTGGAGATCGGAGGCCGGCGGCCGCCCTTTTCCTGACGTCCCCCCCGACCATTGGGCCGGGGGGGAGATCGCGGCCTGCGTCTCCGCGGGAATCGTCGCCGGCTACCCCGATGGGTACTACCGTCCGGGGTGGACTGTCACGCGGGGCCAAATGGCGGTCTACTGCTCCCGCGCCCTTGCCGGCGGAGCGGACGCGGTGCCGTCGGGCCCGGGGGAGCCGACCTTCCCAGACGTTCCTCTCGACCACTGGGCCTACGACAGCATCGAATACGCCGTCGCCAACAGCATCGTCGAGGGCTATGCTGACGGTGAGTTCCATCCCGACTGGACTCTTACCCGCGCTCAGATGGCCGTCTTCATCGCTCGCTCGATGGTCACCCCCACCGGCGAGGCCGGGCTTGCCGACTACGTCCCGCCCGGACGGGCGACCTTCACCGATGTCCTCGTCGGCTTCTGGTGCTATAATCACGTCGAGTACCTGCATGAGAACGCTGTCGTCGCCGGCTACCCCGATCAGAGCTACCGCCCCACCCGCGCCGTGGCCCGCGACCAGATGGCGGTCTACATAGCCCGCGCCTTCGACCTTCTCTGAAGCGGCCGCCCGCGCGGTTCGGGCGGCAGGAGCCCTGGGGGCACAGCCCCCGAGAAAGGAGCCAGGACCATGCGAAACGCATGCACGGCGCCATCTGTTCTGCTGACCATCATCCTGGCCGCCGCCCTCTGCCCGGCGCTCCCGCGACCCGCTGACGCCTACTCCGCCAACCTGCTTGCCAACCCCGGCTTCGAGGACGGCAACGCTCACTGGGGCGCCTACGCCTCCTGGGGCGACCCCGATCCCTACCCCGAAGCCAGGGCCGTTCAGGAGAGCAGCCACTCGGGACTCTGGTCACTCAAGGTGGGCACCGTCACCGGCGGCCGCGCCCAGACCTTCGCCAAGCCGAGGGCCGGCACGACCTACACGCTGGGCGCCTGGGGGAAGGTGAGCCAGATCGGGGAGATCGGCTGGGTGGGAGTCGAGTACTGGGACATCTACGGGAATCGCGTCACGCAGAGCGTCGAGTTCGTCGAGCCCTTCTATACCTACAAGGAAGTCGCATTTGGCACTCCCCCCACCATCGCCGACATGCGCATCTTCGCCTGGAAGAACGATGGTGTCGGCTACCTCTACGTGGACGATGTTTCCTTCGTCGGGCCGGACCTGCTGCTGTCGCCGGGCAACACGGACTACTACGTTGACTCCGCCATCGGAGATGACGGGAACCCCGGCACCTTCCCTCTCGCGCCCTGGCGGACCCTCGACAAGGTCAACACCGTCCTCTTCGCCCCAGGCGACCACATCTACCTCAAAGCGGGCTCCGCCTGGACCGGGCAGCTCGACCCTTGGGGCTCCGGTGAGAGCGGGAGCCCCATCGTGGTTGACATTTGGGACACCGGCCCTGAGCCAATCATCGATGGTCAGGGCCTCGTCACTGCACCCATGCGGCTCTTCAACCAGGAATACTGGGAGATCAGCAACCTCGAGCTAACCAACTACGACGCGGCCAATGTCAGAGAGAGATTCGGTGTTTGGATCGCGGCCGAGGATGCCGGCACGCTCCACCACCTGTACGTAAGGGACCTCGACGTCCACGACGTCAACGGCCTCCTGGACGACGACCACAAGGCCAACGGGGGCATTGTCTACGATATCCGCGGCACGGGGCTCGAAACGCGTTGGGACGACGTCCTCGTGGAGGACTGCACTGTCCGCTCGGTGGACCGCTCGGGCATCTGGCTCTCCTCCATGTGGTGGGACCGCAATCTGGCCTCCGACCAGCCCGGGCACTGGGTCGGGAGCACGAACGTCGTCATACGCAGCAACTACGTCTCTGATATTGGCGGTGACGGCATTGTCCCCTGCATGTGCATCGGGCCTCTCGTCGAGCACAACACCGCGCAAGACTGCAACGTGCGGTCCGGCCGCTACTGCGTCGCCATCTGGCCGTGGTCCTGCGACGACGCGGTTATCCAGTACAACGAAGCCTTCGGTACTCGAACCACCTGGGACGGCGAGGGCTTCGACAGCGACTGGTTCTCCAACAACACCGTCATACAGTACAACTACAGCCACGACAACGAGGGCGGCTTCTGCCTCATCTGCTCCAATGGGGAATACGACGGCTTCAACGACGGCACCACCGTCCGCTACAACATCAGCCAGAACGATGACGTCAGGGCCTTCCACATCGCCGGCCCCTGCACGAACACCTACGTCTACAACAACACGATCTACATTGGCGAGGGCATGGACGTCGATCCGATCGTCCACAGCTCATGGGGCGGCTATGCCGACGAGACTCACTTCTACAACAACATCTTCTATAACCTCGGCAGCGGCGGTTTCATCTTCGGCGCAAGCACCAACAACGTCTTCGACTACAACGTCTTCTACGGCAACCACCCCGCCAGCGAGCCGGCCGATCCCCACAAGCTCACCAGCGACCCTCAGCTAGTCCAGCCCGGCAGTGGCTGGCTGGGCCGGGACTCCTGCCTCGGATACCGGCTCCGCCCGACCTCTCCGTGCCTGGACTCCGGCCTCGGTCTGGCCGCCCATGCCGGCCTGGACTACTGGGACAACCCCGTCCCCTCGGGGCTCGCCGTCGACCGGGGCGCTCACGAGTACCCTCAGTTCCCCGATGTCCCCAGCAACTACTGGGCCTTCCTGGAGGTCGAGGCGTGTCTTGCCGCGGGCGTCACGTACGGCTACCTCGACGGTACTTACCGGCCCGGGGCAGCCGTTTCCCGCGACCAGATGGCGGTCTATGTCTCCCGCGCCCTAGCGGGTGGGGACGACCTCGTGCCGGACGGGCCGCCTGAGGCGACCTTCAATGATGTGCCCACCGACCATTGGGCCTACAAGCACGTCGAATACGCGGTTGACCGGAACGTTGTGGCCGGCTACGACGACGGCCTCTACCGCCCCGACCGGACCGTTGACCGCGGCCAGATGGCGGTGTTCATCTCGCGTGCGGCGGCCGGCGGCGACGAGAACGTTCCCGATGGGCCGCCCGAGGCGACCTTCGACGATGTACCGACCGACCACTGGGCCTACAAGTATGTCGAGTACTGCGCTTCGCAGGGGATCGTCCAGGGCTACGACCCCGTCACCTACCGCCCCCTCGATCCCGTCACCCGCGACCAGATGGCCGTCTACATCGCCCGCGCCTTCGACCTGCTGCTGTAGGCGCCGCGTTTCGCTCGGCGTCGCCCTGGAGGCGCTTCCTTAGGTACCTGATTGCCATCCGCGGCCGTGCGGAGTATAATGCCTGCACGGGAGTACTGATGTGGTGACGGCCCGACAGTCAGGCAGTGCGGGCGGAGGGGGGATCGCGATCAGCAGTTCTCGGCGCACCTGCTCCCCTGTCCTACCCCCCGTGCTCCCTTCGACCACCGGTTTCCTCTCGTCGTTCCCGCGGTGGGCCGTGGTCGCCCTCGCCCTGGCCGCGATCCTCGCTGTGTCCGCGGTTTCGCTTGCCGCGGCGACCCTCACCTTCTACCCCGACCAGGACACGATCATCTCGGAGTACAGCCCGGATGTGGATCACAGCGATGCTGATCTCCTGGCCGGATTGATCAAAACCTGCGACCATCCCGGCGCCGGCCAGTGCGACAGAGACGGCGATGGCTACGTCCGGATGCTGCCCCTGATCAGGTTCGACCTGTCAGCTCTGCCGGCCGACTCCTTTGTCGTCTCTTGCGAGCTTCACCTCGAGTGCTGGGGCATGCCGGGCGGCAAGAGCCTGCGGTTCTACGCATACCGGATCACCTCTCCCTGGGACGAGCACGTAGACTGGTACTCGAAGCCGAGCTGGACGGATGCCCTTGCCCCTTACGTCACCTTCGACACCCTCGGCCCGGTGGTTATGAGTCACTCCCAGCTTGCTGAGATGGCCCAGATGTGGCAGAGCGGAACGGCCCCGAACTACGGACTGCTCATATGGCCTCAGGAGCAAGACTACGCCTACAACGTCAGGTTCCACAGCAAGGAGACCGCGCCTACGCAGGATGCGCGGCCGCACCTCAAGATCACCTACCTGCCCAATAGTCCACAGGTTGGCGACATCCCAGACCAGTTCATCTGTGGGGGGGATTCGTTCCCCACCTTCGATCTCGACGACTACGTGACCGATGCCGACCACACCAAGGCGGAGCTGACCTGGTCGTCCTCAGGCGAGGTCAACCTAACCGTCACCATAGATCCAGTGACACATGTTGTCACGACGACCTATCCTCCGGGATGGTCGGGGGCGGAGACGGTGACCTTCCGCGCCACCGATCCCGACAACCTGTGGGGCGAGGACTCCCCTATTTTCACCGTCGCCCAGTGGCCCCAGGCCACCGGGGCCGAGGTGCGCTCGTCCCCCGCGCTGGGTGACCTCGACGGCGACGGCATGCTCGAGGTCGTTGTCGGCTCAACGGACGGCAGCGTGTATGTCTGGCGCGCCGACGGCACGTCGGCGCCCGGCTGGCCGCAGGCCACCGGGGGCCAGGTGCACTCATCTCCCGTGTTGGGCGACCTCGACGGAGATCGACTGCCCGAGGTCATCATCGGTTCTGCGGACGGCAGCGTCTACGCGTGGCACGGAGATGGCACGCCGGTGACAGGTTGGCCGAAGGCCGCGGGCGGCCAGGTGCGCTCCTCTCCCGCCCTCGGGCACCTTGACTCCGACAGTCTGCTGGATGTGGTGGTGGGCTCGTACGACGGGAACGTCTACGCCTGGGGCCCTGGTGGCGCGGCTGCAACGGGCTGGCCGCGGCCGACCCAGAACGTGGTCTACTCCTCGCCCACCCTCGGGGATCTGGACGGCGACGGCGCCCTGGAAGTGGTAGTCGGCTCGGCGGACTTCAACGTATATGCCTGGCACGGGGATGGGACGGCGGTCGCGGGGTGGCCGCGGGCGACCCAGAACGTGGTCTACTCCTCTCCTGCCCTCGGGGACCTGGACGGCGACGGCGCCGTTGACGTGGTTGTCGGGTCACACGATGGCAGCGTGTATGCCTGGCACGGAGATGGCACGCCGGTGGCCGGTTGGCCGCGCGCCACCGCGGGCGGGGTGCACTCCTCGCCGGCCCTGGGCCGGCTCGATGGGGACGACCTCGTTGACGTTGTCGTCGGGTCGGCCGATGGCAAGGTCTATGCATGGAGCGGCGGTGGCGGCCCGCTGGCGGGGTGGCCGAAGACAACCGGAGGCGGTGTGGTTTCGTCGCCGGCCCTCGGCGACATGGATGAGGATGGCGCGCTCGACGTAGTGGTCGGGTCGCAGGACGGTAAGGTACACGCCTGGCGTGCCGACGGGACGGTGATTGCGGGGTGGCCGCGGGTCACCGGCGGGGAGGTGAACTCCTCTCCCGCGCTGGCGGACCTGAATGGCGACGGGCTGGTGGATGTCGCTGTCGGCTCGAATGATGGAAACGTGCATGTCTGGCTCGGCATCGCGGCGACCGGCCGCCGCATCCCCTGGCCCATGTTCCGCCATGACGGGCGGCACACCGGCAACTACCATACCGGCCCCTTCTCCGACGTGCCGTCCGATTGGTGGGCCTGCGATGAGATCGAAGCCTGCGTTCGCGCGGGCGTCGTCTGGGGATACCTCGATGGCAGCTACCGTCCCCGGGCCGCAGTCTCCCGCGACCAGATGGCGGTCTTCATCTCCCGGGCCCTCGCCGGCGGCGACGAGGACGTGCCCACCGGGCCCGTGACAGCCACCTTCGACGACGTGCCCACCGACCACTGGGCCTACAAGTACGTGGAGTACTGCGTGGGCGGCGGCGTTGTCCAGGGCTACAACCCGGTGACCTATCGGCCCACCATTATCGTTAACCGCGCTCAGATGGCCGTGTTCATCTCCC
>JALGTG010000077.1 GCA_029821495.1 Candidatus Hebobacteria bacterium | reverse complement strand
GGCATCGCGACAGGAATGTCGCTCCTACGGCATCGCGACAAGAATGTCGCTCCTACGGCATCGCGACAAGAATGTCGCTCCTACGATTCGAGGAAGTGGCCCATCTCTCGATACTTGCGATAGCGCTGCGCGACGAGTTCGTCGGTCGGAACAGTGCGCAGTCGCCCGATGGCTTGCACCAGGGTCTCCTTCACGATCTCGGCGGCCCCGGCCGCATCGCGGTGCGCGCCCCCCAGCGGCTCCGGCACCACTTCATCCACTGCACCGAGTTCCAGCGTCCGCTGGGCCGATAGCCGGAGAGCCTCCGCCGCATCCGGCCCGCGAGTCGGATCGCGGCCGAACGCCTCCAATATGACTGCGCAGGACTCCGGCGGGATGACCGAGTAGATGGCGTGCTCCAGCATCATCACGCGGTCGCCCACTGCGATCCCGATGGCGCCGCCGCTGCCTCCCTCGCCTATGATCAGCACCACAATGGGAGTGGCGAGCGTACACATGAGCAGCATGCTCTCTGCAATGGCATTGGCGATGCCGCGCTCCTCCGCCTCGGGACGCGATTCGGCGGCGGGCGTATCCACGAAGCTGATGACCGGGAACCCCATCTTCTCCGCCAGCCGCATCACTCGTCCGGCCTTGCGATATCCCTCCGGCCGAGCGCTCCCGAAGTTGCGGAGCTGCCGCTCCTGCACGTCCCGGCCCTTCTGGTGGCCGATCACCGCCACCGGCTCGCCGCCCAGCCCGGCAATCCCGGCAATCAGCGCGGGGTCATCGCCGGATCGCCGGTCGCCGTGCAGCTCGACGAAGTCATCGAAGACAGCGTTCACATAGTCCAGCGTGTACGGCCGGTCAACGTGGCGCGCCAAGAGAACGTTGTCCCAGGCGGTCAGCCTCGAGAACACCTCTCTGGTGATGGTCTCCTGCCTCTGCCGTAGGGTGCTGATCCGCTCTCTCGCGCTGGTGCGGCGCTCTTCGGTGATGCTTGGCGAGGCCAGCAGCCGCTCCAGCTTCGCGATGTCGGCGTCCACCTCTCTCATCCGCTTGTCGAACTCCGGCCAGCGGCTCATGCGCTCCCCTCCTTACCCCGGGGAGACAGCAGCCGCAGCAAACGCACCAGCAGCGGCCGGAGCCCGCGCCGCGGAACGACGATGTCAACCATTCCGTGTTCGTGCTGGAACTCCGCAGTGTGGCTGCCGGCCGGGAGCTTTATCTTGAACGCCTGCTCGATCACCCGCGGACCCGCGAACCCCACCAGCGCGTTCTGCTCCGCAATAGCGACATCGGCCACCGACGCGAAGCTGGCGAACACTCCCGCGGTCAGCGGGTCCGTGTAGATCGCGATGTAAGGAATGCCCTCTCTGGCCAGACGCGACACGACGGCCGTCGTCTTCGCCATCTGCAGGAGCGAGACTATGCCCTCCTGCATGCGCGCGCCACCGGAGCAGGCGGAGACTACCAGCGGCACTCGGCTGTCCGCAGCATGCTCGGCCGCGCGGGCAAGCTTCTCCCCGACCACCGCGCCCATGCTGCCGCCCCGGAAGCCGAAGTCCATGACGGCGAGGACCACCGGCATCCCGTCGATCGCACACTCACCCCAGACCATCGCCTCCCGCAGCCCCGTGCGTTCCTCATCCTCTCGGAGCTTCTCCTCGTATAGCGGAAACCGCAGCGGGTCCCCGGAGCGCATGTCCGCGTCGTGCTCTCGAAAGGACTCCTCATCCGCGGTGATGGCAATCCGCTCGCGCGCCGTCAGCCGCTTGTGGTGGCCGCAGTGGCGGCAGACATGGAGCTCCTCGCGGTACTCAGGCTTGTACAGCATCTCGCCGCACTGGGCGCACTTGATCCACAGCCCTTCCGGCACGGCCTCGCCCGCCGCCCGGCTCCCGGGATCGGATCGGTTCGCGTCACCCGGTGCTGGCTGTCCTCCAGATTGACTAACGGGCTCTTGCTCTGTCACCGCTCACTCCTCGCGCCACTGCGCTCGGCCGCTCAGAATCCCCTCTGCGCGGCCATCCTGCTCAGGCGATACGTCAGAAGAGGCTACCTGCTTCCCCGCGCAGAAACAAGTGCCCGCACTCACAAACCGGCCGCGGGGGACCTCATGGGCATTGACGACAACAGACGTGAGATCGACAAGCTCGACGACGCTATCCTGGAACTCCTCAACCGGCGCGCGGAGCAGGCCGCCGAGATCGGCCGTCTGAAGCGCGAAGGCGGCGACCCGATCTTCGACCCGGCGAGGGAGAGGCGAATCCTGGACCGGCTCGCCGCTCTCAATCCCGGCCCCCTGTCGGCGGATGCTGTGCGAGAGATATTCGGGGCCGTCTTCGCCGCCCATCGTCTGCTCGAACAGGCGCTCGTGATCGCCTACTACGGCCCGGCGGGTTCGTTCACCCACATCGCCGCGCGCAGCAAGTTCGGAGATGGCGCCAAGCTCCGGCCGGCGGACACCATCTCCGACGTGTTCCGGGCCGTGGAGAAGAGAGACGCCGACCTGGGCGTGGTTCCAATCGAAAACACCACGGCCGGTGTCGTGCCCCTTACCCTGGATGCATTCGTCGAGTCGAACCTGAAGATCTGCTCCGAGATCTATGTTGACATCGAGCACTGTCTGCTTTCCCGCTGCGAGAGCCTCGCCGACGTCGCCCGCGTGTACTCCCATCCCCACGCACTCGCGCAATGTCGAATCTGGCTCCGCAGCAACCTCCCGGAAGCCGAGTTGGTGCCGGTTGGCAGCACCGCGCGGGCCGCCCAACTCGCAGGCGCCCAAGAAGAGGGAAGCGCCGGCGCGGATACCGCTGCCATCGGCCCCGAACTGGCAGGAGAACTCCACCGCCTTCCCATCCTCCGGGCCAAGATTCATGATCTGCCCGACAATCGCACGCGGTTCTTCGTGGTCGGTCGCCTGGAACCTGCTGCCTCCGGACGAGACAAGACGTCTCTTGTCTTCTGGGTGCAGCACAAGCCAGGCGCCCTGCACCGTACGCTGGGGGTACTGAGCGATCATGGAGTCAACATGACGTTCATCCAGTCTCACCCCACCAAGCAGACGCCTTGGGAGTATATGTTTTTCGTGGACGTGGTGGGCCACGCCAGCGATCCGTCTCTCGCCCAGGCGCTTGAAGACCTGCGCGACCAGACGACGCTCCTGCGGGTGCTGGGCTCCTACCCCGAGGCGCCGGCCCGTCCCGGATCAGAGTAGCCGGCTCCAGTACTTCAGGTCTCTTCCGCGCCGGGCCGTTCGGCCCCGCCGGCGACATCCCCCCCTCGCCCGAGATCGAGCTTCGGCCATGCGAAGGCCTCGGGCAGAAGCTCAGCAAGGCTGAACAGCCTGCGCCCGCCGGCATGGGACAGGGACAGGATCTGGAGCTGAGGAGAGAACTCCGCGAGCACTTGTCGGCACGCCCCACAGGGGGACAACGGCCCCGCGTCCGGGGTGTAGATGACCAGCCTGACAAACTCTCGCTCGCCCTCCGCCACTGCGCGAACCAGCGCCGCGCGCTCTGCGCAGATGGTCAGCCCGAGGGACGAGTTCTCCACATTACACCCAGCGTATATGCCGCCGCCCAAGCCCTCGAGCGCCGCGCCCACGCGCAGGTTCGAGTACCGCGCATACGCACGCGCGCTGGCCTCCTGAGCCTCCCTCGTCAGCCTCTCCCACTCGTCCTTCACTCGCCTGCTCCTACCCGCCGGCGCTCTCCGCTTGCCTCCGCACGATGCGCACCCTCTGAATCCGGTTCTCCGAGATCTCTTCCACTGTGAATTCCAGATGGGGTCGCGGCACGGCCGGGCCTCGGCCTTCCCCGTCCAGGTCGGCGGAGCTGTCAGCGCTGTCCGGCGGGGGCGAGTACACCGTTCTCTCGCCGACCACCGGCAGCCGGCCGAGCTGGTGGAGGATGAAGCCGCCCACGCTGTCGAACCCCCCCTCCGGCAGCGCGAGGCCCAGGTGGTCCTCGATCTCGTCGACGTTCACCCGCGCATCGACGACGATCGTCACATCGTCTATCACGCGGATCGGCTCCACTTCGACATCGTATTCATCCTGGATCTCCCCGAAGATCTCCTCCAGGATGTCCTCGATGGTGACCACACCTGCGGTGCCTCCGTATTCGTCGATCACAATCGCCATGTGCAGGCGATTGCGCTGCATCAGATTGAGCACCTCTGCCGCGGGCTTACTCTCCGGCACAACCGGCGGAGGCTTCCTGGCAGTCTCTCCGGCCGTCAGGTGCTGATGGCCCGACTGAAAGGCCGAGACCATGTCCTTCGCATAGAGGATCCCGACCACGTTGTCTACGTCACCTTCGTAGACCGGCAGTCGGGAGTAGCCGCTCTCCTCGCTGGCACGCACGGCCTCCACCAGTTCGGCGCCAGTGGGCACACAGACCATATCGGTGCGCGGCGTCATGACCTCTCGCACTACCTTGTCGGCGAACTCGATGACACCGGTGATCATCTCCCGTTCTTCGGCCTCGATGTCGCCGTTGGCCGCGCCTTCGGCCACAAGTGCCATCACCTCGTCATCGGAGTAGCCTATCCAACCGGCCACCGCTCTGCCGCCCACAAGTCGCACCAGCACCCGGCGGTTGAGCCACAGCGCCGTCGCGTGCAGCACCCGCGCCGCCGGCTTCAGTACCGTGGTGAGCACGCTAAGGATCGGCGCGATCGCCAGCGCCACCGCCTCCGCTCGTCGCACCCCGTAAGTCTTCGGAGCCACCTCACAGAAGATCACGAGGAAGCAGATCATCGCGGCGGAGCTGACGGGGACCCAGCGGTGGCTTCCGCCGGAGAGTCCGATGGTGATCTCGGTGGTGTACGCGGAGGCCGCTATGATCGAGAGGTTGATCAGCAGGATGAGAGAGCTGAGGACCTCCTGACGATTCTCTACAAGCGCGAGCAGACGCTTGGCCCCAAAGCGTGCCTCGCTCGCCAGTTGCTTCGCCCTGCCCAGCTCCACGCGCATCAGAGCCGCTTCCGAGAGCGAACTCATGGCGAGCAGCAAGAGGCAAATGAGGATGCCTACGAGTTGCCCGGCGTAATCACCAAGTTGTGCAACTGCTAACGCTGATGAAGAGTCTTCCATCTCGCTGCGTCCGCCATAGGCGGCACGCTCCTCAACACCTCCTAGTCGGCTCCCTCTCGATCGGCCGCCGGCCCGCGCGTCGCACGCACGCGGGTGATGCGGTGACCATCTACCTCATCCACAGTAAGCGTCACTCGTTCGATCGCCACGCTCTGGCCGACCTTCGGGACCGTCCTGAGTCTGCTGTACAGGAGCCCCGCCACGGAGTCGTAGTCTCCTTCTGGCAGCGCGACCCCGATGGCTTCCGAGGCGTCCTCTATGCTCATGCGGCCCTCGAGGGTGATTGCGCCTTCCCCGGCGGGCTCAACCGAGGGCTGCACCACATCGTACTCATCGTAGATGTCACCAACCACCTCTTCCAGCAGGTCCTCGAGCGACACCAGGCCTGCCGTGCCGCCGTACTCGTCCACCACGATCGCCAGGCTGCGCCGTCGGCGCCGCAGCTCCGTCATCAGGTCACTCAGATTCTTCGTCTCGGGCACTCTGAGGGGCTGGCGCAGCATCGAGCTGACCTGCCTGTCGTCCTTCCCGGAACCGAGCAGTGGAAGCACATCCTTCACATGCACAAAGCCGACGATGTGGTCCAGATTCTCGCGGTACACGGGAAGCCGGGAGAGTCGGTGCTCCGTCGCCGACCGCGCCGCCTCGGCAGCGGTGGCAGATGCGCGGATCGCCACCATATCGGTGCGCGGAACCATCACCTCTCGGGCCACCCGGTCCCCGAACTCGAAGATGTGGTGAATCATCACTTTCTCTTCCTCTTCGAGTCCGCCGGTTTCGGCCTGGAGGTCAACTATTGCGCGGATCTCACCCTCGGTGACCGGCGGAGTGGGCTGCGGCCCGCCTCCGCAGCAGCGCGCGACCAAGTCTGCCAAGAAACCTACCACCCGGGCCGGCACGGAAAGCACTTTCGAGGCTATCCAGACGGGCACTCCCACGGCGCGAGCGACTCGCTGGACGTTGGCCGCACCGTAGCTGATCGGCACCACCTCCGCAAAGATCATCACGAGTGCGGCCATCCCCACGATCGCGTAGACGACCGGCAGCCCTCGCGCCAGCACCCAGCCCGCCGCGAGCGCCTCGGCCGTGTAGTTGACGGCTGTTATCGTGATGAGGATGGCGCCCAGAGTGGTCGCCGGGTCCTTCATCAGTCGCTGCGCAGTCGTCCCGGCGCGATCATTCCCCGCGCGCCCAGCGCGGCGACGCCCAAGACCCAGCAGGCTGATCTCGGCCGCGGAGAACAGGCCCGAGGTCATCAAGAGCAGTGCAATCACCCCGAAGGTGAGCACATCGCCGGGGATCCCGCTGGCGAGTGCCATGTCAGGCCCCCCCCGCCCGCATTGCCAATGCGCTGTAGAGCCCGATGCCCACAACCAGCGCCACTACCATGCCTATCAACACCTCGCGCAGATTGTGAATGCCCGCCTCTACGCGGCTCTGGGCCACAAGCACTGCCAGCACGAATGCCATCCCTCGGACGATCATATCGTCCGGCGCAAGAAACCACACGCTCACGAAACAGAAGAAGGCGAGGGCGCTATGGGCGCTGACAGCGCCACCCTTCGTGACGGTGCCCCTGCCGCCCCATAGCTTGGCCAGGACGACAGCGACGAGAACTGTCACCGCGCCCACCGACGCCACGTGCAGAACGTGAGGAGCAGGCCTGCGGCCGACGCCCTGCAGCACCGCGAGCGACTCCGGCTTCATGAATACTCCGGCCCCAATGATGATGGCCCCCCCGATGGCCACGAGCACCGCCGCGCCCGCCGCGTCCTTTGCGGCTTTCGCCAGAGGGTGACGCTCGGGGCTGACCAGGTCCACCACGGCTTCGACTGAGCTGTTCACCAGTTCCGCAAGCACCACCAGGATTATTGCCGCCGACAGCAAGAGCAGTTCTATCCGCGACACTCGCAGCAGGGCGCTGACGAGCAACACGACCGCGGCGATGACGAAGTGGTAGCGCATGTGCTTGTGCGTATGAAGCACATGCACGAGCCCATCGACCGCGTGTCTTACGCTTTGCACCAAGCTCCTAGACTTCACCACTCCTCGCCTGAGTCCAGTCACCCCTCCGACCGGGCCCGCGCCAACACCTCCTCCACTCTTCGCATCATCCTCTGTCTCTCCCCGCCCGTGTAGTCGCGCCACCCCGTGAGATGCAGAATCCCGTGCGCCAGCAGAACGGCCATCTCCTCCTCGAATCCGTGCCCCAGCTCCTCTGCCTGACGGGCCGCTGTCTCGGCCGATATCGCCACATCGCCCAGGAGCCAGAGGCCCGATTCGCTCCTGTTCTGTTCGGCCGGCGGCGGACTCTCCTGCTCCGGCGCCCCCTCCATCTGAAGCGCTCCCTGGGGGAAAGCCAGCACGTCCGTCGCCGCGTCTCTGTTCCGGTACATCCGATTCAGCTCTCCAATCCATGCATCATCACCGATGACCACACTGAGCTCCGCCTCCGGGTCCCACGAGGCGTCACACCTCTTCGCCTCCGCGGCCAGCACCGCTCCGGCCAGCTCCGCCAGCCGCTCGCAGTCCACCGGGCGCTGCTGCTCATTGCGCACCACGATCTCTGGCGGCCGAGACTCGCTCAATCGAGGTCGCCTCCCTGTCGGACCTCAGCTCCGCCCGGCCGCAATCGGCTCCGGGTACTCGACGCGGGTCCGGCACAGCACGGCTGACAGAACCCGCCCCATCACGGCCTCGACCTCCGCTATGTCCTGGAACGTCAAGTCGCACTCCTGAAGCTGCCCGTCTACAACCCGATCTCGCACAATCTCCCTGACCATCTGTCCAACGCGCTGCGCGGTTGGCTCTGCAATCGACTTCGCCGCTGCGTGAACCGAATCCGCCAACATCACCAGCGCGGCTTCTTTGCTGTTCGGCAACGGGCCGGGGTAGCGGTAGTGCTCCTCGGAGACCACCTCGGGCCGCTCTCCGCTGAGCGCCTGGCGGTAGAAGTAGCTCACCAGGGTGGTCCCGTGGTGCTGGGCGATGACCGCCGCGATCTCCGGCGGCAGCCTATGCTCCCGGGCCAGGTCCAGACCGTCCTTAACATGTGAGATGATGACCAGCGCCGACAGCGACGACGACAGCCGATCGTGCGCGTTCTCGAGGCCGAGAACGGCCTGGTTCTCCGCGAAGAACTCCGGGCGACTCAGCTTGCCGATGTCGTGGTAGAGCGCGCCGGTTCTGGCCAGCATGGCGTCCGCTCCGATGGCCTCCGCAGCCTCCTCGGCCAGGTTGGCCACCATGAGCGCGTGGTGGTAGGTGCCCGGCGCCTCGGACTGCAAGCGCCTAAGCAGCGGGACCTGGGGGTTGGACAACTCCAACAGCCCCAGACGCGTGGTGATTCCAAAGGGGCGCTGGAGCAGCACTATCCCGCCCAGCCCGAGGACCGCGGCACCCGGGCTGTAGAGCAGAGCGGCACCAGCCTCCCAGACCATCCCCCGCAGCGGGTGCGCCTGCAGCAGTCCGACCGCGGCCACCAAGACAAGGTTCGTCACCGCCATGGATCCAACGAGCCAGCGCAACCGGCCGATGGGCCAGATGCGAGACGCGTAGGCGAGCGCGGCGGCGGCGCTCCCCAGGGACAGCAGTGCTGCCGGCAGTCCGGCGTTGGCCGTCAGGCCCACCAGCAAGCTCAGCGCCAGAGCCAGTGCCGTCCCCACTATGTCGGCCAGCAGCACGGCTGCCACCAGCGAGGCCGCCGGCACAATGAGCATCCACACATTCGGCAGCCCCAGCGTGAGCAAGTTAATCACCAGCATTGACACGACCACGAGCAGCGAAAGCAGGAGCAGACGCTTCGGGTCTTCGTAGACCTGTGGTGCCCAGTGTCGAGTCTGAACCCCGAGGAGCAACACCACCAGTCCCACGAGGAGAGCCGTCGAGGTGATGCGCCGGTAGTCCAGCCGCGGGCTCGCCAACCCCAGGGCGCGAAGCATCTCCAAGTGCTCCCTCGTCACGCGCTCTCCTTCGACCAGGATCGCGCTATCTGCCTGGACGGTGCGCACGACCTCCTGGACGCGCTCCTTCGCTTCGGACCGGGCCGCCTGGGTGGCATCGGTGTCCCGGCGGCGGTTGGGCGCCACCTCACGTGCGGCAATCGCCGCCAGCAGGCTCCCGGCCTCCCGGCGGCTCTCCCGGCGGCGAGCGGCAGCAGCCGCCTCCTCCCGGGCCGCCGCCAAGTCTCCCGTCCCCTGGCGAATCTCCTTGGACATGACCTCCCGGATGACATCCCGAGCCTTCTCGTTCAGGACCCGCAGCTCCCCGGGATTGGACTCCAGAGCCCATCGAATGGCGGGGGCGGGCACGCCCGGCAGACTCGTCACCAGGGATTCCTCGGTTTGACCGGACGTCTGCGCGTTCTCCAGCACGGTGAATGCTCGGTCGACGCGCTTCTCCGCGTCAGCACGCGCATAGAGCAGTGAGGTGTACTGTGGCGGCACCCGCGCCTCGGCCTCCTTGCGCAGCCTATCAGTCGCCTCTTGGTCTACATACTGGGCCATACGGGGCGCGCGGATCAGCGCCGGGCTCACCTCGCCCACTCGCAGCGACAGCCTTCCGGGGAACAGGTCGTAGCCGAGCAGCGCCGCAGAAGTGGCCGCCCATACCCCCACCGCGAGGCCCGCTCGCAGCCAAGTGCTCAAGGTCGGCCCATGGCGTTTCGGCTCATCGTTGCGTCGGCGAGCGCTGCGCTGGCGTCTCACTGTCTCTTGGCGGGCCCCCCGCCCTGGCGTCGGCCTTCGACGCGGACCCCTTCGTAGGCCTGGATGATACGCTGAACCAGCTCGTGCCGCACCACGTCCTGATCTGAGAAGTAGATGAACGAGATGCCCTGTATTCCGGGCAGGATCTCGCGCACCTGATTCAGCCCTGATATCCGTCCCTGCGGGAGATCGGTCTGGGTGATGTCGCCGGTGACCACTGCCTTCGACCCGAACCCCAGTCGGGTGAGGAACATCTTCATCTGCTCGGGGGTCGTATTCTGGGCCTCGTCCAGGATAATGAACGAGTCGTTGAGGGTGCGACCCCGCATGAAGGCAAGAGGAGCCACCTCGATGGCCCCGCGTTCGACGGTGCGCTGCGCCTTCTCCGGATCCATCATGTCGTACAGGGCGTCGAAGAGAGGACGCAGGTACGGGTCCACCTTGGCCTGGATGTCACCGGGCAGGAACCCCAACCTCTCCCCGGCCTCCAGCGCCGGCCGCGTTAGAATCAGGCGGGAGACGCTCCGCTCCTGCAGCGCCTTCACCGCCATCGCCATCGCAAGATAGGTCTTGCCGGTGCCGGCAGGGCCGATGGCAAAGGTCAGGTCGGAGCGACCGATAGCCTCCACGTATTCCCGCTGGGTCTGCGTGTGGGGCTTGACGGCCTTCCCGCGGTCGGTGACAAGCGTCACCTCTGAGAACACCACGCCGGAAGGGTCCGCTCCCCCCTTCCCCACCAGCCTGGCAGCGTACTCCACCTCGCCCGCCGTAATCGGATGCCCGAGCCGGACCAGCTTCATCAGCTCCCCGAGCAACTCGGTCGCCCGTGCGACCTGCTCCCGCGTGCCCGATACGCGTACCTCGTTGCCCCGGGCTCCAATGCGAGCGCCGACCTCGCGTTCGATCAGCCGTAGATTCTCGTCCCGGCTGCCCGCTAGGGCGACTGCCTCGTCCGCGTCGGCGAGGACCACCTTACTTTCTGAAGCTTCGTCCACTCCAGTCCCTGGCCCACACCCGACTGAGCAGGTCCTGTCTGGCCCCCCACAACGAGAGAGCCGGCCGGGCTGGCCGCTCCATCCGGGGGCGAGACTCTAGTCCGATCGCCACAGGCGATCCACCCATCTCCGGCGCTGCTCTACCGATCGCCTCGCCGCCTCGCCGCGCGTCGGCTGCGCCTGATGGCGGCCGCCAGCATTCTACGCCGCCTGTCGCTTGGCTTCTCATACCGCTCGTGACGCCTGGCAGCCTCCAAAACACCAATACGCTATCTCTCCCCCCTTTCCTCTCAGAACTTCCTGGGGGCGCGAAGACCCCTGTTGGGTCAACTCAGGGTGGCGGGTGCTGCTGTCCACATAAACCCACTCAACGGCCCAACCCCGCACTCGGCCGCTCGGCCCGGCGTCGCTGAACCGGCTGTGTCGACCACTATGCTGCGATTATAGCAACTCCCCCCCTCCCTTGTCAAATCGCCCGCCTGAAGGGCACACGGGCACCGCCGGGGCCCTGCAAAAGAGAATGGCGCCCCGCTGGGAGGCGCCGGACGCTCCTTGGAGCGTTGCCTGCGGACGAAAGTCCTCCTTGCTGCAATTAGCCAGACAATCGTCGCTCTGGTACAATTGTAAGCGTCTTATACCACGTCCAAGAACGCCTGTCAAGGGGGGACCTCGTGAAGCGGACCCGTCGCAGTCCATCAACCCAAGCCGAGCTGGTTCTCGGCCTGGACATCGGCGCCGCATCCATTGGTTGGGCTCTGGTC
>JALGTG010000076.1 GCA_029821495.1 Candidatus Hebobacteria bacterium | reverse complement strand
CATGGTGGCCACGTCGTTGGCGTTTATGTGCACTGCATACCAGCCGATCAGATCGGTGGCGAACGTGATCGGATCGGTGGTCGCCACCAGGAGGCGGTCTCCGAGGTCCACGACTGCGGCGTCCTCCCCTACCCTCGGACCGACGATGACCCGCGGGTCCGCCGCGGCCAAGCGTTCCAGCATATCGGCCAACAGGTCGTGAGGGAGCTTCCCGGGCTTCATGGTTTCGCTTCATCCTCCAGGTCTGCCCACACGGTCCGATAGACTACCATCCAGGACCGGCCGCCGATGATCTTCTCCTCACCGTTCCGCGCCTCCCTCCAGCGGATGCTCACACCATGCGGTCCGGTACGCCGCGATTATCGGCCCGCTGGAGGTGATGTTATCCTCGTTGCTGATCATATGCAACTGCTCAGCGAACAGCGGACTTTGCCCGGCCTTCGGGACCTTGTCAGCAGCCGAAACGACGACCATGTAGTCCGGCTCTTCGGCAGACAGCACCCGGTGCCAGTACGCCGGCCAGGTACCCTTGCGTGCGCTCTCTATCGTCAGACACGCCAAGATCTCCGGGCTCACGAGACCCTGCGTGTCCAGCACGCGACAGCCGGTGATCACGGCAATGGCGCCAACGTCGTTGAGGCAGATGTAGGAATCGTCCGGAAGATTGTCCCTGACCCACCGCCCCATGGTTACCTGCATCTCGGTGATGTCGCTCACATTGTGTGCGTAGAGCCTGGCGAATCCCGGCTGGCGGGCGAGCGACGCCGTGAGCACCAACGCCAGTGCGGCCGGCAAGGCGGCCCGGCGGAGCCGAGCAGGCACCCGCCGGAGCAGCCACCACGTGCCGGCCATTCCCACAATCAGGTAGAGCGGCCCGAGGTTGGCCGCGTAGCGCTGGCCCTGGAAGTCGGGCGCGCGATGGAAGTTGGTGGAAACCGCCTGGGCAAGTGGCTGCACGATGAGGACCAGCATTATCAGGTGCGAACTGTGCCCTGGGCGGGCCGTCGCACCTCGGCTTCTCACCAGCCAGAAGATCCCGAATAGGAACGGCACGATCAGCGCCAGGTTGTTCTGCGCCCACATCAGCAGCAGCGACCCGAATTCCTTGAGGGGAGCGACCAGCAGCGCGTGCGCAAGCCACGAGTCGTCCTCCGCCGCCAGCGCCATCACCGGCCCGTAGTTCATCGACTTTATGTAGTATGAGCTGGGCAGCGGCCGGCCGATCACCTGATAGTTGTAGATGAACAACGGCACCACGATCGCCGCGAGTACCACGCTGTGCGCAGCGAGTTGCTTGGCCCACGCCGACACGCCATCCCCGCCCCGTCCCTCGCGTGTGGCCACTGCCAGCCGGTCGAGCATCGCCAGCGGAAACAGCAGTATACCCTCCGGCCGCGCGAGGGCAGCCAGCGCAAGCACAACTGTTGGAGCCGCAGCCCCGGGCCAGCGCGCTCCGCGCAGGCGTACGTGCAGCAGGATGCCCAGGAGCGTCAGCCACATGAACAGCGGCGGCTCCATCCCGGAGAGCGCGAGCCACGGCAGGGGCACGGTCACCGCCACCACAAGCGCCACCAGCGCGCCGAACCCCTTCCCCGGAATCAGAGTCTGCGCCAGGCTCGCAGCAGTCAGAGCCGCCAACACGCAGATCACCCAGTTGAGTGCGGCCGCGGTGAACAGGTGCTCGCCGGTGATGCGGTATGCAAACCCCAGCAGAAGCGTCCAGAGAGGGCCCGTGGTCGTACTCGTCGGCTCTCCCGGGTTGAACGAGAACCCGTGCCCCGCCGCCAGGTTCTGCGCAAAGCGCGCGTGTATCCAGCCATCGTCGAGCGGGAGGCCGAACTCGCCTACGACCTGGCGCGACAGGAGCAGGTAGTAGAGCATCAGCCCGGCGACGACGGCCGGCACTATCGCGTAGAGCACGAGCAGGGGGAGAAGCTCGCGGCCCTCGCTTTCACCTCGCTGGCTGGGAGGTTCTATGGCGTCCATCGCAAGACGGCCGACGTGACCGATCGACCTCTACAGCCATTCGACACTTGACACTCTGTCACCGAGCAAGCGAGCGGCACATGGGGATGCCCGGCGTCAAGCTCGGCTCTCCCCACGGCAAGGGGTCAAGGCCACGGGAAGAAGGGAGCGGGGATATCCGCGAAGATGGCGATCAGCGTCCACAGGACGGCCGACGTGAACTCACCGAAGATCATCCCCAGGAACAGCGGCCGGATGCGAGCATAGAGCCGCATGCCGCCATAGTGTACGACTGCCCATTTCACCACCCAGGCGACGAACATGGGGAACCAGAACACCATCGCGGTCCAGGAGGTCGAGAGTGCGTAGCCCAGCGGGTGAAGCGGCCAGCCAACATATCGCACACGCATTGCACCCAGCACGGCCGTGACAGCGACGCCAACGACGAACGCGCCCAACGCGCCGGACTTGTGCTGCGTCTCGCCCTGGATGAAGGCGGCGTTCTCCTGGAAGAACTGGATGCTGTTCTTCCGGTAGGAGAACGAGTACATGTTGATGGCGCCGATGTGGTAGGGGAGCCAGAGCTGAATCAGAATCGCCACCAGTATTGCGAACGCCAGCGCGATGACGAACGTGTACGCCAGCTTCCGTCGTGCGAGGCCAACCGCGTCGGCCATCTTCTGGCCGTCGAGGAAGCCGGTCAACACCAGCCCGCGCAGATCGCGGGTGAACATGGCATCGAACATCGCCATGCTGGTGAGGGTACGCGGCCCCAGGGATGATGGCGGAACCACAAGACTGCTCACATCGAGGGGCGTGAAGCTCCCCTCTGACATCGGAAGCCCGCCCTCGGCGCATCCTCGCGCCATCACGACGGCTTGCACGAATACGTAGACGAGAAGCAAGAAGGCGGCGAAGCCCACCGCCATGCCCGATGCACGGAGCCAGAGAACGGCCACCCCCAACGCGACCAGCATGCCCCACACCGCGCCGCGGTAGGGGATCATCTCGTCCCTGCCCGTCGCTCCGCCGCGGCCGAAAGCGCGCCTCAGCACGCCCTTGAGATGCGGGAGCGCCGCCAGCCCAAGATAGACCACCAACATGAAGTATGCCCCCGCCGTCTGGTAGTCCACGTATCCATTCCCGCTGCCGTGGGGGCTCCGGATCGCGGGGAACGCCAGCGCCGCCACCAGGACGTCCTGCATCTTGGCCGCTATGAAGAAGAACCAGAAGCTCAGCAGCAGCTCCAGCGGAAGCAGGTAGAAGAAGCCGACGGCTCCGGGCGACACGTACGCGTGGAAGAAAGAGGCATTGGACCACGGCGCTGCCCGCAAGTAGCTGTTGATGTTAATGTCAACCGCGACAGCAGGCAAGGAGGGATCGAAGTTGTGGAGCCCGTTGATGCCGAATATCACCGTTGGGATGGCAAAGCCAATCCACGTGAGAGGATTGCTGAAGAACGACCGGCCGGGCTGCTCGCGCAGCATCTCCAGCGGCAGTTGAACGAGGGGAAAGGAGAGCTTCTCGTTGTCGCTCCACTGCCGGCGGATGATTGTCGCCAGACAGAGAAACGTGAAGAACACAGCGCCGACCAGCACCAGCCACATACCCAGAGGTCTTGCCCAAAGCCCCCATGGAATCGTCTCCCCCTCGCGCAGGCCCTCGTAGAATGCCGAAGCGGGGAACTGCGCAATGCCGCCGCCGGGATCCCACGGCACCATCCAGGGCTGAAGGTGCCCAAAGAACAACTCCTGCCAGCGATTGCCGGGGTTGGCGTAGTAATTGACGCCTACCAGAGTCGGGATCAGGTCTTCGGTCAGACCGCGCGAGGAGACCATCGCTGCGATGATCATCATGCAGTAGACCACCAGCAGCTCGTGAGGGCGGAGGGAGTTGGCCGGCGAGATCGCCCGCACGGCCTTGTTGAGGAGGACTAAGCCGAAGAGGCCCGCCAGCGCCACGGGCGGGAGCTGAAGGAAGCCTATCATGATCTGTCCCGTGACCAGCTCGGCCCAGGAGACCACGAGACACACAACGACAATACAGACCATCCCGATCACGACTGATCGGGCGGAGAGACTCACCGAGAGCGCCTCGGCTCTTCGAGGAGATGGCCTTCAGAGAACGGGGGCCGCTGTCCCCCTGTCAGCGGCCTCAACGCGACGTCCCGGTGGCCCACGGAATAGCGCGACGACGGAACGCCAGGTTGAGAGCGAGCATCGTCGGCAGCCGAGCGGAGACGCCAATCAGTCGCCGCAGGATCCCCAGACAGGAGTAGCTGTGCTTCAGCGCTGCTTTGAGGCCATCCTGCAGTTTCTCCGGAGTCGTGCCCCGGGGCGCGAATACCACGTGACCGCCGTCGTAATGAGACCAGTCGCGGTCGATGATCCTGCCCTCGGCCTCCATCTGGGCGTGAAGACGCGTCCCCGGCAGCGGCGTCAGGATTGAGTACTGCGGCACGTCGATACGGGCCTCTTCGGCGAACTCCGCGGTGCGCTCGAAGACCGCATCGCCTTCGTTGTCGAATCCGAACATGAAGGACCCGATCACGCCGATGCCTGCATCGTGCAGACGCTTGATAGTATCCTTGAAGCGCGCAACCACGTTGAAGCCCTTGTTGACTTGTCTCAGCGCCACGTCGGACAACGTCTCGAGCCCGACGAACAGGCCCTTGCACCCGCTGCGTCCGGCCAGACGTATCAGGTCCGTGTTCTCCAGCGCCGCGCTGGATGCCTGTCCCAGCCACTTCTTGCCTGTGCCCACGAGTCGCTCGAAGAGATCGCTCGCGTACTTCGGCCTGCTCGCGATGTCATCATCGACGAAGGCGATGATGCTTCCTGGCAGGGACCTCACCTCTGCCGCCACCTTCTCCACGGGGCGGCTGCGAATGCGCCGGCCGAAGAAGGCCGCCACCGAGCAGAAGGAGCAGTCGTGCGTGCAGCCTCGGGTCGCCTGCACGGTGTCCGGCACGAGGTACTTCCCCCGGCGCAGCAGATCGCGGCGCGGCGCGGGCGCCGTGCTCATGTCCGGGTACTGCGCACTGCAGTAGACCTTCTGGAGACGCCTTGCTTCCGCGTCCTCCAGCACGCGCTCCCAGACCCCCTCGGCCTCGCCAATGACGACCGCGTCGCAGTGCTCCTGCGCCTCTTCCGGGCAGGCCGAGGCATGCATCCCCCCGACAACTACCGGAATGCCGCGGTGACGGAACTCCGCGGCGACCTCGTATGCACGAGGCGCGGCAGAGGTGAACGCGGTGATCCCCACCAAGTCACACGGGACATCGAAGTCCAGGTCCTCAAGCGCCTCGTCCAGTAGCACGACCTGGTGTTCGGGTGGAGTCAGCGCAGCCACCTGGAGCAGCGAGAGGGGCGGGAAAGGCGCCTTCAGACGCGCTTCCCCCCGGGCGCGCCCCTCGACCACATGCTTGCGATCCGGTGAGACCAGAGCAACTCGCATCGCGGCCCCCATTCAGGGACGGCTACGGCCCCCCGGCGCTCGCCTGGCGCCGGTCCTGGTGGCCCCAGAGGGGATCGTCCCCTCGCTGGGCCCAGCCATACTGCCCGCTGTGATACCAGGCGTGATCGGCCAGCTTGCCGTATTCGGCCGCCCAAGTGCGCACCTGCGGGGCCAGCCGGCCGACAATATCCTCGGCGCCTGGGTGCGTAGGATGCGCGTTCGCGCCGGCGAGCGCCTCCTCCAACCATTCGTTATGGTCTATGATCGGGCACGGTCGGAGCGGATTCGGGTCGCGCCGATTCACACCTCGCACCCGGCGGAACAGCGGAGTGTCGAGCACGTCCCACAGATGCCCGCCCCGCTTGTAGATGTCCACGATGTTCTCTTCTGCGAAGTGCATGAACACACACGGTTCGAGTTCGCCGCGGTAGTTGACGTGCATGTAGAGAGTGCCCCCGGACATGCATCCGCCCGTCAGACAGCCATCGTTCCAGAAATCCGCAACGAAGATCGGCTTCTCTCGCCGAACTCGCGAAACCGTTTCGCGCAGCCTGTCTCTCTGCCCGGGCGTTATCATCAGATCGGTCGTGCTGTCCTGGCCGACCGGCACGAACATGAAGAACCACCCGAAGAGGCAGCCCTTCTCGACCATGTGATCATAGAAGGCATCGTCGAAGTATACCTGGGCGTTGATACGAGTAGCGGTCGCAGAGAAACCGAACAGGATACCGGCCTCGCGCAGGGCATCCATCGTGTCCATTACCCTCCGGTACACGCCCTTCCCACGCCGGGAGTCTGTCTGTGCCTCCCAGCCCTCCAGGCTCACGCTGGGGGCAGTGTTCCCACAGGCCTGAAGACGCGCCACGGTGTTGTCGTCAATACACGTCCCATTCGTGTAGATCAGGAAGACACAGTCCTGGTGCTTGTCGTAGAGGTCCAGCAGGTCGGGGCGCATGAACGGCTCGCCGCCGGAGATGGTGTAGAAGTACACCCCCATCTCCTTTCCCTCGCAGACTATACGGTCCAGCACCTCGAAGGAGAGCGGATCCGGCCCCCGGGGATACTCGCCCGCATAGCAGCCTAGACACCGCAGATTGCACCGCATGGTCGGGCTGATGACGATGAGGAACGGAGGGTCCACGCCGTGCGCGGCGCCGAAGGCCTTCCGCTCTGAATCGCCGAGCCAGGTGGCGTTTATCCCCAGCGAGTTGATCACCGCTCGGCGCGCGTTCGGGTGGAGAGAGAGCATCCGCCGCGCGATCTCGATCGACGGATGCTGGTCCTCGATCATCTGCCGCAGGTAGGCGATCTGAGCCTTGTGGTGCTCTGTCCGAGCTACCCACTCCAGTATGCGAGTCAATACGGTCAGTCGTCTATCCGTGACTTGGTCGAGGAGGAACGGCACCGTGTGAGACGCGAGATACCTCAGTGCTGTACACCGGGCAGAAGAAAGTGACATCGCGGTCTTGCCTCCTTCTGAGCCGTCCGCTGCGGGGAGACAACCGGTGCGCCAACCGCCCTCGCCCAGGTAGCGGTCTCGCCCGGCACCGACACCTCCGACGAGGAACGCATCGCTTCTGGCCCTCAGCCGACGGACCAAATGCCCTTCTGCAGACAGTATAGCGCGCGCGCTTGAGCTGTCAAGAGGTCTGCCGTACAGCAGAAAACACAAGCCGGCGCCGTTCAGGCCGCCCTGGGAGGGGGCTCGGCGGACCGTGCGGTCGACCGAATGGAGGCTCGCTAGCCCTCCCCTATGGCGGCCGCCCGCGGCACAGTCCTGAGGATAGTCGCCTCGCGATTGTCCGGGTCGCGGGCCGTCACCACGATGATGTTCAGGCCGGCTTCCAGCGGCACCTCGGCCGAGAACTCGCCATCCTTCGAAAGCTCGACCTTCCCGCCGTTGACGAACACCTGAGCGCCCGGCTCGGCCCGGCCTGCGACTGCGCAGGAGCCCTTCTCTATCAGAACGCCATCGACGGGCAAATCAACTCTCAGGAAAGGGCCTACCATGCTCGCCTGCTGCTCCCAGGCCGCGAGCTGGCCGGCGCTGAGCGGCTGTGTCTCCAGGGCCTGCTGCCCCGGTGCTATCTCGGTGCACGAGCCACTCGTGAGTCTGGTCGCGGCCCCGTCCCGACCGGCGATCTCCACCTCGCCCTCGAGCACCTCGACGTGGCTCGTCCCGTCGTCTGCAACAGCGACACTGAAGACAGTGCCGCGGACCGCTGCAACAACAGTGGGCGTCTCCACCTCGAACTTCGACTTCCCCGTAAGCGCCTCGCGAAGCCGCAGCCAGACCTTCCCCAGGTCTATGCGCAGGCGCGACTCCTCCTCATCCGTCGACTTGTTGAGAATGGAGCGCGTGACCCAGAAACGCGTATTCGGCTCCACCCTGATGCGCATGCCGCCGGCCCATCTCATCCAGCGAAGCTCCACATATGACCCGGGACCGGTGCGAATCAGGTCCCCCGCCCGAACCAGCTTGCCCTCCTCCAGCGGGATCGCATCGCCCTCACCGTGGACCAGCACCTCTGCTTGCCCATCCACCACGTCCACCACGGCGAGCCGCTGCACGATCGTCATAGTGTGCATCATGTAGGCCAGGAAGATCATGAGCAGGGCAAAGCCGAATATCAGGACTGTTGCAGATCGTCGCATGTCCCTTTCCCCTCGCTCGAAACCACCTATTGCTCTCCAGGTACCCTGTTCCGGCGCAGACTAAACGGCAGCTTCCTTCTCAGACCGCTTTTTCGGCAGGGCGAAGTAGAATGTCGAACCCTGGCCTTGCTCGCTCTCCGCCCAGATGCGCCCCGCGTGCGCATCCACGAGGCCCCGCACCAAGTAGAGCCCCAGGCCCGTCCCTCGGATGCCTTTGATCGCATCCCGGTCCAGGCGTTGGTAGGGTTGGAACAGCCGGTCCACCTCCTCCCGGCTCATCCCCACGCCGCGATCCCGCACGGACGTCACTACCTCCTCTTCCTGCCCGCGGGCCCCGACCACGATCTCCCCTCCCCGCGGGGAGTACTTTATCGCGTTCGACACCAGATTCGTCAGCATCTGCTCCACCTTGTCCCGGTCAGCCTCAACTGAGACGCTGCCCTCGGGAAAGTCGAAGCTGAACTCATGTGCGCTGGTCGTCACTCGCTGGAACCGCACAACGTGTTCGGCCAGCTCGCGCAGGTCCACCTCGGAGTAGTGCATCGCCAGCGGGCGGCCCGCCTCCATCCGCGAAACATCCAGCAAGTCGTTTATCATCACCAGCAGGCGATTGGACTCCTGCTCTATTATGCCCAAGTACTCCTCTTGCTCCTCGTCCGGAAGCTGCCCGGAGTCAGCGTGAAGCGTCTGCGCGAATCCCATGATCGAGGTGAGCGGAGTGCGCAGCTCGTGCGAGACCAGCGAGATGAACTCACTCTTCATGTCCGAGAGCTCTTCGAGCAGCGTGATGTCGCTCATCACGGTTATCGCTCCGGTCCGGCCGCTCTCCTCGTTCGTCAGCAGCACTGTCCGCGGCGACACCACGAGGCGGGCGGGCTTCTCCACCCGGATGCGGGGTATGTCCGGAGTTGACTCCGGCGGCCCGCCTTCCAGTTGCTCCAGGAGTGCAGGATGGGGGAGCACCTCCGAGACCGGCTGTCCCTCCACCTCATCGACATCGAGGCCGAACATGCGCGCCGCCGCGGGGTTGACGAAGGCGATTCTTCTCTCTTCGTCCGTCAGCAACACACCGTCGGCCATATTGGATACTATCGCAGCCACGCGGTCCCGCTCCTGTCGGAGCTCCGCATAGGCCCGGACCAACTGGCGGTTCGCGACCTGCACCTTCCCCTCCAACTGCTCATAGAGCCCAACGCTCCGCAGTGCCACCGCCGCTTCGTCCGCAAGGGCCCCCAGCACGACCAGGTGGCGTTCTTCGAATGGCTCCTCCCCTGCCCCGCGCACCACCTCAACGACCCCGATCACCTCATCTCGATGGCGCATGGGCGCGTAGGCAACGGAGCCGATGTCCCCGGACACTATGCCCGCCAGCTCCGACCACAAGTCCGACCCGCGGGGCACCTCTCGCACGAGGTGTGTCATGCCGTGCTTTGCGACCCACCCCACGGTGCTGTCTTCCAGCGAACACGACCGCGCCTCGCCGTCCGCCGCGGACACTGTAGCCAGCTCCAGGTTCTCTCCTGTATCGTCCATCAGGTACAGATTCGTCCGCCGCGCGCTGACCGCGCCTCCCATCTGGCTTCTCACCTCGTTCAGCAGCTCACTCCTCACGCGCGCAGAGGCGATCACCCGAGTCGCGTGTGCCAGCGTCTCCACGCTCGACTGCATCCTGAGCGATTCGCGCTCCCACTCTCGGTACTGCCGCGCGACGGTCAGTGTGTAGCCCCCGAGCGCAGCCAGACTCGGCACGGCCGCACCCAACCACCACCCCTTCCACCACAGCGCCAAGGCCGCCAGCCCCACCACCCACATCACGAGCACGGTGACGATGGCCAGCGCTCTCCCGGGACTCCACGTCGCGGCCACCATAGATGCCAGCAGGCCGAGCACCACGGCGACCACAAGCCGCGCCGGCCACCCGGCGGCGGTCACGAACCTCCTCTGCAGAAACCCGTTCAGCGCGTGGGCATTGATATCCAGGCCGAAGGTCCCGGCCATCAGCGGCGTCGGGTGCACATCTGCCATGCCGGTCGCCGCGAAACCGACGAACACCACCTTCCCCCGCAGAACCTCTGGCGCGACCGACCGCGCCAGCACGGCCTCATACCCGTAGTGCGGGAACGCCGGTCGGCGGCCGTTCTCCCCGGAGGTTGTGTAGCTCACCATGGCCTCGCCGCAGGGGTCGATGGGAACCGTATAACCCCCGAAGTCGACCTCCTCTCCAAGCCTCACCCGGACCGATTCTCCCTTCGGATTGACCAGGGCGTTCAGAACGACTCCGAGCAGAGTTATGTAGGGTACACCGTCATACTCCAGCAGCAGCGGCACGCGACGGACCGAGCCATCGAGTTCGGGCACCACATTCACGGGCCCGATGCCGGCCGCGGCAGCGGCGAGGTCGGGTGTAGGGGGCTGCATCGAGGCATACGCCTTTCCGTGCCACTGCCCGCTTCCCACATAGCTCCCCGCCAGCCAGGGGACGTCCTTCACCTCTTCCAGACCGGCCTCGCCCCGTCGGCTCGAGAAGAACCCCGCCAAGTAGACATTGCCGGCCTCTCCCACCGCACTGGCGAACTGCCCTTCCGCATCCCGAGGGTCCCGCTCTGCAAACAGGATGTCGAAGACAATCGCTTCCGGCTGGTAGTGCTGCTGGAGGGTGCGTACGAGCTGCGCGTGTCGCGACCACGGCCAGGGCCACCGGCCGAGCTGGTCAATACTCCCGTCGTTGATCTCGATGACCGCGACGCGCTCAGCGGCCGGCAGGGGCAAGCGCGTGCGAAGGGCCAGGTCATATGCGCGGGCATCCAACCCACTCAGCCATCCCGCGGCCCCCACCGCGAACACCGCCAGTCCGCAGAACAATCCGATCAGCGCTGGGCGCACCAGAGAGCGCATCCCCATTACCTCCCACGCCGTGAACCTACAGCTTCTCCGCCACAGCCCGCGCACCTCGCGCCCAAACCCTTGGTCCACCCCCGTGTTGCGACCGCATCGGCGGGTGTGGTAACATTACAGCGCACCGGCGCTCCGCGGTAGCTCAATCGGCAGAGCGGGTGTTAACCACTAGGTTGCAGGTTCGAGTCCTGCCCGCGGAGCCACTTCCCGAAGGTCGTACCGATGGCCTACTGGGTATACATACTCCGCAGTGAATCTGCCAATCGCCGTTACGTCGGCCAGACCGACGACCTGGCGCGACGCCTCGAGCGCCACAACGCTGGTCTTGTGTTCTCGACAGCGCCCTATCGGCCATGGCACCTCGTCCACTCATGCAACGAGAGCGGGCGCTGAAGTCAGGCCAGGGCCGGGCATTCCTTGACGCGGCTGAGGCCAGACTCAATCGACAGAGTCTGCCTGAGGCAGATTAACCACTAGGTTGCAGGCTCGAGTCCTGCCCGCGGAGACATCAAGCGCTTTTTCGTCGATACATCCGACCGCTTGTGCTATCCTGATCTGAGACGCGTTCTGTGGCAGCGGCGGCCCCTCATCTGTGGACCGGACTCCCAACGCACTGTGCGCCCCAGTTTGGCGTCCCCGCGTAGTGGCCTCATGGCCCCCACGCAGACAGACGGTTTCAGCCCGGAGAAAGCAGTTGTAGAGTCGGGCCATGGTAGGCCAGCGCGTGCACCACCGAACACCCATGAGGGATACAGAGACAACGGGAACAGGAACATCTGAAGTGTCGCCTAACTCACTCCGATCTGTCTCAGCAGCGCTGACGACCTGCAGAGGAGGACTGAGAGTGAGCAGACGAAAGGGAACACGAGGAGGCTCGCGCTATGAAGCCGAAGGGGCCGACTGGCGTCGGGACAGTGCTCCCGAGTTGGTATCCTGCTTAGCGTTGGGCGCCATGCTCCTGGGTATCTGTGGTCCGGCGCAGTCAGGGCGTGCGTCGCCAGCGTCGCCATCGCCCCCATGCGGCGATTCAGACGTTCGCCACTGCACGGTCCTCACCGTCTCCCAGGGCGACCGGGTGTTCTTTGGCGCTAACGACGACTACATCAACCGCGACCAGACCTACTGGGTCGATCCGGGGAGCGCCACTCATTACGGTGCGATCTACTTCGGGGAACCCGACAACGTCCAGCAGGGCTTCAACGAGAAGGGGCTGGCCTACGACGCTAACGGGCTACCCACGATGCCGGTGACCTCGCATCCCGGGCAAGAACCCGTCGACGGCGGCTATACCAGCTACCCGATTCACATCCTGCGCGAGTGTGCTACGGTGGACGAGGTGATCGCCTGGGTCCGGAAGCACCGCTGGCATACGGCGATGCGCGACCAGCTGCATTTCGCCGACGCGACTGGAGACGCGGTCGTGATCAGCGTCGGGCCTGACGGCAGAGTTGCGTTCACCCGCAAACCAGACGGCGACAGCTTCCTCGTCTCCACCAACTTCAACGTGGCTAACCCATCCAACGGGGAGCACCCCTGCTGGCGCTACAGCCGCGCGCAGGAGATGCTCAGCCGCATCAAGGGGCAGGAGGAGCTTACGGCCGAGCGCGTGGCTTCCATCATGGATGCCGTGCACCTGGAAAGCCGCAGCGGCTGGACACTACATACCATAGTCGCCGACCTGGCAGAGCGCCGGGTCTACAGCTACGC
>JALGTG010000279.1 GCA_029821495.1 Candidatus Hebobacteria bacterium | reverse complement strand
ACTCCCCATGCACTCGCGCTGCCAGTAGCGGGTTCGTCATCCGGTTCCGCCGGTAGCTCTCCAGCAGCAGGAAAGTCAACGCGTTCGTCCCATCCCTCCCCTCCGGCGTCAGCCCGCCAACAACGATGTTCTGCAGCCAGTGATTCGTCGCGTCCAGGCTGTCCCGCCTCGTCCCTATCTGCGACGACGTGTAGTGCCTCGTCCGTCGCTCCGGATCGACCTCCTCCGCCTCTCGCTCCTCCGCCCTCAAATCCTCCGTCGTCGTCGCCCGCTCGTTGAACTTCAGACAGAAGCAGTCCACCAGCTCCGCCGCCCTCTCCATTTCCAGCCGCCCCCCCGCCAAATCGGCCTTCAGGTACGGCCACACATACTGATCCAGCCGCCCCATCGCGTTTCCGTTCATCGTCGCGTGGAAGACCATGTGCAGCAGCCACACGGACTGCAGCGCCTGCCAGAACGTCTCCGCCGGCCCCGCCGGAACCCGCCGCAGGTTCGCCGCCATCTCCCTCAGCTCCGTCGCCCGCCCCGTCTCCCTCTCCGCCTCCGCCTCCTCCTCACACCGCTCCGCAAGCCGCCCCGCATACTCCATCACCGCGTCAACCGCAACCACCACCGAGTCCAGAAACGCAAGCTCGTCGTCACTTCTGGCGCGGCCGCGCTGCTCCTCCGCCTCGGCCCTGATCCCACGCAGCCCCTTCCTCAGCAGCGTCGGATAGTCGGGCACGATATGCCCGAACACATTGTGGATGCTCAGCCCCCGCTCGGCCGCCGCGCTCCTCTCCTCATCGGCCGTATAGTCGGGGAATCCCCACTCCGCGTGTGTCCGCGGCTCCTCCAGCGCCATCGAACCCGCGAATAGCTGCCCCTCCCACACCTCTGTCGGCATCCGCGACAGCTTCAGCGCAATCGCCCGCGCCTTCCGCACCGCAAGCGGCTCCGACATGAACCTATCGTCAATCCGCGCCGGACACTCCCATCCCACCGGCGGCCGCTCCATCGCAGCCCGCACCCGCGCCCGCAGGTCCGCCACTCGCTCCGTATCCGCGCGCTCCCGCACTTCGCCTACAACGCTCATCGCGCCAACCTCACAGCCTCCGATTCTCTCACGACAGAGTCTCGCCCAGCCCCGCCAGCAGCGCCTCCACATGCCTCCCCGTCGCGCTCTCCCCCATCAGCCCGATCCGCCACGCCTTCCCCTTGAACTCGCCCAACCCGGCCCCGATCTCGATCCCATACTCCTCCAGCAGACGCTTCCTCACCACCCCCTCCTCCACCCCCTCCGGTGCCGCCACCGCATTCAGCATCGGAAGCTGATGCGCTGGGTCTGCCAGATAACGTATACCCATTGCCTCCAGCCCCGCCTTCAGCGCGCGATGCTGCTCGGCATGTCGCCCCCATCTCGCCTCCAGCCCCTCCTCCAGCACCATCCGAAGCGCCTCGTGCAGTCCGTACAGCATGTTGATCGGAGCCGTGTGGTGATACAGCCGCTCCGAACCCCAGTACTGCCGCACCATGCTCATGTCCAAGTACCAGCTCTGCACCTTGCTCTTGCGTCTGTCCATCACCTCCACCGCGGCCGCGCTGAACGTCACCGGCGACAGCCCCGGCGGACACGATAGACACTTCTGCGTCCCGCTGTAGCACGCGTCGATCCCCCACCCGTCAACATCCACCGCCATCCCCCCCAGGCTCGTCACCGTATCCACCAGCAGCAGCGCCCCCGCCGCGTGTACCACCTCACTGATCTCTCCTATCGGCTGCGCAGCCCCCGTGCTCGTCTCCGCCTGCACTATCCCCACCACCTTGAACGGCCCCTGCTTCGCCATCGCCTGCTTCACCTGTTCGGCGCTGAACACTTGGCCCCACGGCATCTCGGTCGTCGTCACATCCGCCCCGGCCCGCTCTGCGACATCGGTCATCCGCTGCCCGAACACCCCGTTCACGCAGACGAGCATCCTGTCACTGGGCTCGATGAGGTTCACCACACACGTCTCCATCCCGGCCGACCCCGTCCCGCTCACCGCCAGCGTCAGCTCGTTCCCCGTCTGGAACACCTCCCGAAGCATGCCCCGAGTCTCGTTCAGAACCTCCAGAAACTGCGGGTCCAGATGCCCGATCGTCGGCCGCCCCATCGCCTCCAACACCCTCGGATTCACATCCGACGGCCCGGGCCCCATCAACATTCGTGGTTTGATCCCAGCGAGGTTTACCATCTGCAACTGCTCCTTGTCCTCATTTGCGCAGCTCAACTCCTTGCGCCGCGAGCGCCTCCTGCAGACCCGCCACATCCAGCGATCGCGGCATCGTCTGGCCTCTCGCGCACAGCGCCGCCGCCGTCCCCGCCGCCTGCCCAATCGCCATTATCGGCGCCATGGACCGGTGTGACTCATACGGCTCCTGCTCGCTCGATATGCATCTCCCCGCCACCAGCAGCCCCTCCACTCCCTTCGGCACCAGACATCGGTACGGTATGTCGTATCCCTCGTGCTCCAGATATCGCCGGTATCCGTAGTAGCTGATGATCGGTGCCGAGCTGATCGCCACTACATCATCGAACCGCCGTCCGGTTATCGCATCCTCCGCGGTCAGCTTGTACTCTCCCTCCACAAACCGAGTCTGCCGGATGCCGAGTAGGGGAGGAGTCTCGACGACCTTCGCCTCCGCAAGCTCCGGATGCTCGGCCTGCTTCTCCGCGAAGTCCTCATAGACGCGAAGCCGCGCCTCCACCTCACCCCGCGAAAGCTGCTCCCCGTCCGTCGCGTCCATCGCTCCTACCCACGGCCCCCACACTACCGCGTTGCTCCCGAAGTCGCACGCGAACACCCCCTCCGGCCGCTGCCCCCCGAACTCAACCCGA
>JALGTG010000001.1 GCA_029821495.1 Candidatus Hebobacteria bacterium | reverse complement strand
GCCACGGCCACCGCCGCCGCCACCGATGCCACCGCTGCCGCCGCCGATGCCGCCAGTGCTGCCGCCTATGCCGCCGCCCATGCTGGAGCCGCCTATGCCGCCGCTCGTGCCGCCGCCGATGCCGCCTGTGCCACCGGTGCGGCCGCCCGTGCCGCCGCCGGTGCCGCCTTCAGCAGGAAAGGGGATGAGGGAGGAGGGGATCTGCGAGCCACCAAACCAGGCGATGACGAGGCGGCAGTCTAGGTACTGCAGCTCGTAGCGGCCGCCGGGTCCGAACCAGTATATGTCGACGCGCGGTGTGGGCTGCACAGGTGGTTCGGTGCCGAAGCCGGGGGGCTCGATGGGCTCGGAGGTAATGTGGTAGATGCGGTCTTCTTTGCGGTAGGTAAGCCCATGCATTTCCAGGATGGCGCGGAGCGCCTGGCTGAAGGTCACGTTGTTGAGGGTGAGAGTGACTGTTCCGCCGATGCCGGGCTCGAGGGTGAAGCTGTAGGGGGTGTCTTTGAAGATGAGCCGGAGGGCGTCCTCGAGGTCGGCGTCGCGCAGGTCGAGGGTAATGGGCCGGTCCTCGATCTGGGCGGAGGCGCGGATGCCGGCGAAGAGCACGCCGGTCAGGGCCAGAGCGACCACTGCGAGAGTCGCCAAGAGTCGCGTTCTGTTGCGAGCCATTGCCATAAACCTCCTGCTGCTGACGCCATATCCCGCCCGATGGTCGCCGGGCGCGTATTCTACCACACAGAGGTTAGACTGTTAAGTGCGTTTGTTTGTTCTCTTGGAGATGTGCCGGAGCCGCGTCAGGGAGCGGCAGGGGGCAGCTCGGGCATCGCTTCGATGTAGTCGGTTCTTGGGCCGCGCATCTCGGTGGAGGGTCCGGTACCTCGGAGGGGGACCTCCCAGCGGCGCCCCTCGGCGTCGGTGACGTAGATGGCGTCTCTGCCGATGGCAGAGATGCGGACGCCGTCAACAATGTCGCCGGGCTTGACGATGAATGTTTTGTCGCCCTCCTGGAGGATGGCCCAGGCTCGCTCGTTGAACATGACGCCAGCGGCCCGGCGGCGGCCGAGGACGGCTGTTTCTTCGGGCTGGGCGGGCCGGAAGGGGCCCAGCATGGCGACCGGGAGCGGCGTGACGACTTCCGGTGGGGGGGGTGGGATCACAGGCTCGAAGGTACGGAAAGAATCGGGGCGGGAGGCCTCGTCAATGCCATCGCCCATCTTGACAACGCCGACGCTGACGTCGATCGGGGCGGCAGGCGCCTCGGCCTCGGCCGCTCCGGCTCCGACTTCTGGGCCTGCAGCCTGGAGGGGTCCGGCTGGCGCACCTGCGGCTGGTCCGGCGGCCGGGTAGCCGGCTTCGTCGGCGCCGGGGGCCTGGGCCACGTCGGTCGAGAATCCGCCAGCGGGTCCCTCTTGCCAGGCCGGCTTTCGGCCTCGCATGAGGACGACCACGATGATAGCAATGGCGACGACTGCAATGCCACCTATGATCAGTATCTTGTTTCGGTCAGCCGGGTTCATTGGTCACTCCCCGATGAACGGCCTGGTGCTGTTTCCACGCCCCGGGGGCATCACCTTGCGGCAGGGGGCTGGAGAGGCCCACGAGTGCTGTGGGCTACCTCATGCCGCCGCCTCTCATGCCACCTCGCATGCCGCCACCTCGCATGCCGCCACCTCGCATACCACCACCTCTCATGCCGCCGCCTCGCATGCCGCCGCCTCGCATGCCGCCGCCTCGCATGCCGCCGCCTCTCATGCCGCCGCCCATACCAGGGCCCATGCCGCCGCCGGCCTGGGCGGCCGTGCCTTCTGCCGGGGCGGCGCCCCCTCCCGTAGGCTCGACGCCGGTCCACTGGTAGAGGGTAACGGGCACGCTAGCGACGAGGGGCTGACCGGGGCCATGGGAGCCCTGGATTGTGACGCTGTGCATCACCATGAAGCGGGGGGCTCTGGGTATGCTGAGCACCCAGTCCAGCAGCTCTGGGAGGTCGTCCACCGAGACGGAGAGGTTCCAGTCGAGGGGAGAGAGTGCGAGCATGTTTCTGGGAGGGAAGGAACTGGGCATTGCGGTGGGCCAGGTGGGGAAGCCGTAGCCGGTGACCACGGCGCCCGAGTCGTTGAACCAATTGCGGATGACAGCTTCCTCTTCGGCCGGGAGGTCCCAGAAGCGCAAGGTGGCGGCGATTGGGTCCTTGAGGAGATGGGGGCCGATGTCAGGCATGCGGGTGTCCACGATCTCGTCCCATTCCTCGGTGACCTGTCTCTCCTGCTCGAGGGCGGTGGCACGGGCTTGCTCTTTTTGGGGACGCGTTGCTGCGTATTGCTCGTTCTCCTCCGCCGAGCTGACGATGGCGGCGATGTCCGCGAGCTGGGGTTTGATGAGGACGAACAGGAAGACAACGGCGACGACCGCGATAACGGCCGCGCCCACGATAAGCACTTGAACTCGCGTGATCCGTTGTAGGCTCACTGTGCTGCTCCTCGCTCTCCGCTGCTAGCGCGCCTGACGTTCGGGACCGCGCGGCGGGCCGTCACCATCGTGCCGGCGGGCCACCGCCTCACATGCCACCTCGCATACCACCGCCTCGCATACCACCGCCTCGCATGCCACCACCTCGCATGCCGCCGCCTCGCATGCCGCCTCCCCTGCCGCCTCGCATGCCGCCGCCTCGTCCACCGGCACCGGGGCTTCCGCCCATGCGTCCGCCGCCGCCCCTTCCCCGGGCGGTGGCACCGCCCGCGATACCGGCAGGCGGTGCGGGCACGCGGCCGACTACTGAGTAGGCCTGGGGCTTCAAGGCAACGGTCATGGAGACTGACATGGCCATCGGGTCGGTGATTCCGCCCGTCGTAACGGCTTGCGCGCCCGGGTTGAACTGGACAGACTGGAGGCCGGGCTGGACGATATCGCAGCGGAGCATGTTGAGGTACCAGCGGAGGGCGGCCATCATGTCACTGGTGGAGCCGCTGAGGTTGAGGACGCCGCCGCTGGGGAGCTGGAGCCCGTGAATGACAACGTCGGCAGGGATGGTGTCATTGATGCTGTTGAGGTAGTCGACCCACTCCGCGGGCAACTTGTCGGCCTCGTTGACCCACCGGACCCAGGAGTTCTTTGCAGCGAAGCGGCTTCTGACCTGGGCGGTCTCGGTCTCGATTGCCTCGACCTCCAGGGCGGCGGCGATGGCGTCGCTCTCCCGTTTCTCCGCCTTCGCCAGCCTCTGGTTGAGAGAGAATGGAAGGGGGCCCCAGACATAGGCGGCGAGGATGAGGACCTCAAGGATGAGGAGCACGGCCAGGCCAGCGATCCAGACCTTGACGCGCCGGCGCTCGACGATGTACTCGGGCAGCAGGTTGATCTTTATCATAGGTCGTCTCCGGCCGTGATTCAGAGCATATCTCGTATCGCCAGGCCGACGACAATGGGCATGAAGCAAGCGTCGGCTTCGACGAGATCGGCGGTAACACCCATCTGATCGATTGCGAGGCGCTGGAAGGGGCTGCCGACTTCTGTGGCGAGGCCCACCTCGTTGCCGAGGAACTCGGCGAGGCGTGGCAGCCTGGCAGTGCCGCCGAAGAGCAGTATCTTGTCGACGCGAGAATCGGGATAGCGGTTGACGTAGTACTCGATGGAGCGGCGGACCTCTGTGGAGAGTTCGGCCAAAGTGGGGAGCATGGCGTCGTAGATCTGCCGCTCGGTGGAGCCGGCGGTGGGCTTGTGGACGGAGGGCAAGGGCGGTGGCGCTTGCTGGTCCGGCGGAGGAGGGGCGGACGGTCCGGCGTCGGCGCCGAGGTCGAAGACTCTCTCCTCGGGTTGGGCCTCTTCCGGGGGCGAGATGGCCTGGACTTCAGGTTCGGGGATGGGGGCCGGGGGCGCGGCTTCGGGCTCACGGGGAGCTTCGAGGGCGGGGGCGCCTTCGACGAAGACGGCGCCGTGCTCGACCTTGGCTCGTTCGGCCTCGGGGAACTCGTATCCGAGTGCCTCGGCGATGGAGTTGGTGACGTTGTCTCCGGCGACGGGGATGGCGCGGGTGAAGGAGAGGAGTCCATTGCGGATGATGCTGAGGTCGGTAGTGGTGGCACCGATGCTGAGAAGGCCGTAGATGTGGTCGTAGGCGCCGCGATCGCGATCTATGTCTATGAGGGAACGGCATGCGGAGAGGGGCTCGACGTCGAGGGCGACGGGGTCGAGGCCGGCGGCGAAGAGGGTCTGCACGTGGGCGTCGATCATGTCTTCCTGGGCGACGGCGAGGAGGACTTCCATGTTGGCGGCGTCCTCGGGGAGTTCCTCCGGGGGGATGAGGGGCTCGTAGCTCATGACGACTTCGCTGGCGGCGAAGGGGATGTGCCGGTCGACTTCCCACTTCATGGTGTCGGCGAGCTCTTCGCGGGTCATGCGGGGGAGCTCGATGGGCCGGACGACAAGGGAGGACTGGCTGGCGACGGAGCTGACGACGTTCTTGGTCTTGGCTCCGTGTGAGGAGAGGAGGTCCCTTACGGCCATGCCGAGGGCAGCGGGGTCAACGATGACTCCGTTGGCGATGGCGTCGCGCGGGGTCATGCCGATGCCGGCGGCGGTGATGACGGGTCCGCCGCGGGTCATGCGGGCTTCTGCGAACTTGATGCGGCTGGTGCCGATGTCCAGGCCAAGAACCTGCTTGTCCGCCATAGCTGCTCGCCCTCAAGTTGTGAGCGGGCCGAACATGGGCCGCCACGCGCGGCGGCCGGCTGGGGTTCGCCCGCCTCCCGAAGTGTTAGATTATAGCACTGGCGTTTTTGTTCCGCAAGGAAGGCCAGAAGACGTCTAAGAGGGTACGGCGTCGGCTCTCACGATCCTGCCCTGCCGGAGACTCTTTCGCCCCAGATGAGCATGTCGGAAGTGACAGGGAGGTTGGGGAACCGCGGGGCCCATGTTTTGCTGTCGGGGTCCCAGCGGGACCAGCGGAGGAGGGGATCGTAGGCGTACCTGAGGTACCCGCCGAATCCTCGGGTTTGGGGGCCGCTCCACTTGCTGGTCCACTCGGCGGCGGCGCCGATGTCGGCGGGCATGTTCTCGGTGACGGCTCCGTAGACGGAGATCTGGATGTTGAGGGGCTCGCGATAGCCGGGGGAGTCCCCGGTGTAGGTATTCTCTTCGGGGTCTTCGTTGAACCAGGGGCCCGGGATGATGAACCAGGAGCCGTTCTGGGCGTAGATCATGGCTTCGATGCTAACCGGGAGCGGGGCCGCGGGGGTCGGTCTGCCTTGGAGACGGCACGGGGGCGCGACGGCGACGGGGCCGAGGATGTAGGCGAGGTCGCGAGGGAAGATATGCCAGCCGTCGATATTGCCGTCGCCGTCGTAGTCCCGGACGGGGTGGACACGGGAGGTGAAGGTGATGACGTCATTATTGCCGGTGAGGTATGGGGTGGGCAGGTCGCTGGGGTGCACCTGCATCTGTTGGAAGCCATTGGGCAGGTGTTCGAGGCGGTCGTCTTCGAGGTACCAGTGATCGGATTGGTCGGCGGCTCCTGGGGTAGCCACAGGGCGCACGAATGTATAGCGGTCTGTGTCAGCGACATCCCAAAGCCGTGTGGTGCCGGCCACGATATTGTCGAAGTAGATGTCCACATCCACCGCAGGCTCATCGGTGCCTTCGTCATCCACCAGGGGGTCGCCTAGCGGCGCGCCATCGAATCCGCCTTCGGGGTCGCCAAGCGCGTAGAATCCCGAGTGGCCCAGCATCAGGCGAAGGTCGGGGATTTGGTCGCTCAGGTATGGATACTGCAGCCTGACGTTCTGGTAGAGGAACTGGATGTTAAGGGGATCGGTTTCGAATGGGGGGTCAGTGGGAGGGTTCCACGCTTTCGCATAGTCCGCGCTGTTGAAGACGGGGTCTCGGGTTCCCTGGAACACGAGGTGACGTGGATAGCCGCCGGGCGGGTAGTCCGGGTAGCGGTCGTTGTAGAAGTAGTACTCATCGGTGGCGGGGTCAAGGAAGGGGTCGAGGAGTTGGATCGGCCTAGGGTTGAGGGCGGTGGTGTTGACGCAGACGTAGTCGCGGGCGAGGAGTGCGAGGCGGGAGCCGTAGTGGCGGTCTACCTCAACGGTGTCGGCTATGAGGCCGGCGGAAGCCGGGGTCAGGAGATCGCCCTCGACGTAGATGGTGCCGGCGGATACGACCTGGAGGTCGAAGCGGCGGGCGCGGCCTTCGTCGGTTCTAGATGGTGCGAAATAGGGCATTTTCTCGGCTGTGGCGAGGGGGACACTCGTGCCGGAATTGCCCAGCTCGTCCCTGATGGGCGGCATGATGCCGCGGATGCGGACATTGCCCTCGGCGTAGATGACGCCGTTGGGTGGGAAGGGGAAGATGGCGGTGTTGTTCTTGACGCGAAATGTGCCGGGCGCGGCTCCGGGCCCGCAGTTTGACTCATAGGGGGTCGGCACGTAATCGGCGGGGTGAGAGGTGGGGGTTATCGGCGCGCCCGAGAGGTCGCACCAGTAGTATTGCTCGCCATTCGCCGAGCGGGGGTCGTGACGGATGATCTCGATATAGGGGCAGTCTTGCTCGCCGTGGAGGACGATCTCGACGGCTGGGGGAGAGTAGTAGCGGCCGGTCTTGTCCCACCAGTCGGCGGGGCCGGAGAGTGGGGCGTCGGCGTCAGGGCGCTCGTCTCCGAGGGGGTCATGGGCACCAACAGAGCGCAGCCAGTTGAGGCGAAGCATCTCGAGGTCGTGGTCGTACTGGATGTCGTAGATGTTGTCTATGTAGATGCCGCCGAGGTTCATGAAGCCCCAGCCGTACTCGCCGGTGTTGTGGAGGTCGCCGGTGGCGGCGTCGGGCTCGAAGACGCCGGAATCGCGGGTGAGGAGCAAGTAGCGCTTGCGGAAGGTGTCCGGATGTTCGGCGAGGAGGTCCGGCGGCTGGACGCGGGGGACGGAATTGGCGGGGCCGGGGAACCATCCGCCCACCGAGGTGTATCCGGGGAGGTCAGCAAGTATGCGGCTGGAGGTATGTAGGATGGAGGGGTCAAGCGACCAGTCCGGGAAAGCGGCGGCGTAGTCGTCGGCCTGCGCCTCGTCCAGGGGGAGGAAGAGGTCGGAGGCGCGGGGCTCGCCGCTGACCGTGAGGGCGAGGGCGTCGGCGCCGCGGTTCTCGACCGGGTGGGAGGGGTCGGGCCGCAGGAATCCGGCGACCTCAATGCGGTCGTCGCGCGGGATGCCCAACTGGGCCCATGTCGAACCGGTCTCGGCCGGGTCATCGGCGGTTTGCAGGGTAACGCTGGAGCGGCCGTAGGCGACGAGATCGGTGTTGGAGCGGATGGGCCCTTGAACACGGAAGAGGTAGTCGGGGCGGGGCGTGCCGCCCAACTCCACTCCCGAGACGCCGAGGCGGGCGGGCCTGCCGGTCTCGCGGCGGTCGGTGATGAAGCGGGCGTAGTCGGTGAGGAGAAGGGGTTTGAGGGCAGCCATGGTGTAGCGGAGGAAGGGGTAGTCGGGGAAGGTGGCGGTTGAGGTGATGAGGATGAAGCGTCCGCTCTGGGGGCTGGGGGAGAAAGCGCCCTGGGCGAGGGACGGGGGCGGAGGCCAGTAAGTGACGGACAGCTCGATACGGCCGTCGCCGAAGAGGTAGGGGTCGTCGGGCGGCCGCCAATCGGCGCCCTTGACGGAGTAGGTGAGCTGCTCGTTGGCAAGCCAGAGGCCGGCTTCGGTGAGGTTGCGGAGCTTGGTGACATCGCCGTGGCGAGCGACCTGGGAGAGCTGGGCTCCGATGATGGCGGTGAAGAGGGCGGCGAGAGTGGCGACTGCGAAGAGCACGAGCACGGCGACGAGGAGTGCCTGGCCGCGCCGTGCGAGGTGGGTGTGGAGGAGGTAGCGTCGTGCGAAGTGACTAGTCCTCGGCATGGCGAATCCTGCGGAGCACGTTGTGCAGTTTTACGCGTCTTGTCATGTTGGCGGACTGAGCGATGCGGTCGGTGGAGGGAGCGCCCGGGTCGGCGCGGGTCACCGTGAGGCCTATGTCAATGACGGCGGCGGTGCGGTAGAAGGCTGAGACCAGGTCCCAGTGGTACTGCCCGGTCCCGGCCGCGGCGCCCGGTTCTTTGTACCAGACGCCGTTGTCGTGCCAGCGGAAGCTGACCCAGAAGGTGTGGTTCTGCGCGGAGGCGCCGTCTCCGAGGGTGCGCGGCAATCGCAACCAGCCGTAGTTGGGAGCATACGTGGCCTCGGTGGGATCGGCCGGTCCTAGTTCGGGGTCAGTGCCGAGCTGGAACTGATAGCTGCTTTCGCGCGGGGTGCAGCCCACCCGCGTGAGAAGGATCTGGGGGGCGCCGCTCATTGTGACGCCTGGGCCGGGTTCAGTGTCGGTGTCGGTCCAGACTTCGACCGTGTCGGGGATGAGGAAGGCCGTGAGGACCGGGCCGGGGGCCGATCTCAGGCGCCACAGAGGCAGCGGGGCGTCCCGCTTTGGCCCGTCGTCGAGAGTGTTGGCCGAGACGAGCCATTGGGCCCGCAGTTGGAAGAGCTGTTCGGGGTAGGAGCCGTCCGGCGGGGGCGGGAAGTCGAATCGCAGGGCGCCTTTGACCCAGTCCACGCCGAAGCCGATCCATTGGGTATCGCGGGCAAGGCCGCGCCGGTGATCAGTGTAGTACCAGTCTGTGTCGTAGATCCAGGCGACGGCGTTGGGGTCGAACTGAGGGCCGGGGCGAAGGTCGTCGAGGTTGAAGACCTTCATGGTGCGAGAGTCGGGGTCGAACATGCCGATGGCATGCTTCTGGTAGCGGTCCTCTAGGGGGGCATCGGGGTCGTACCTGGAGATGAGGAGGAACGGGTCCCGGGCCCAGTCGGGGAAGTAGACGCCGAGGCTAGACGGAGGCGTCCTGCTGGCCTGCGATGCGGGCCGGGCGGAGCAACTCGCCGGAGACTGCTATGGGGGTGAATGCGAGGCGAGAGATGTCGTACTCGAGCACGTTTGGGGTGAGGGCGACGGCGTTGTCGCGGTAGAGTCTGTTGGCCTCCCACTCGCCGATTTCGCCCCGGTCGAGCTTGTACTGGACCCAGAGGTAGGGGAATCCGGGCTGGAGGGTGGCGTTTCGGAGGGCCACCTGGCCGCTGTTCGCGCGCCAGTCCACGTCGGTATGGACCAAGCGGCTGATGGGGGACCAGTTGTCCTTGCCATCGACGGCCGCGGCCACCTGGTCGTCCGCCCAGTCGTCGTTCCAGCGGTTCCAGGGGTCGTCGGTTGCGAAGGGAGCGAGGAAGCTGGGGTCGTCGGCGGGGTCGTCGTACAATCGTTCGACGACGGTGCGGGCCAGGTAGTAGGTATTCCCGGGGCCGAGATGGCCGCCGGTGTCGTGGTTCATCCTCGGGTCGTGGAGGGCGCGCCAATAGCGGATGGCGCGGTTCCAGTCGGCGCGAGGCGGCATGACGATGTCGCTGTTGGGGTCATCCGGGTCGACGCGGAGAGGGGGGACGAATGCCACCATGGAGTCGTCGGACATGTCGAGCTGTACGTACATGGCCTCGGTGAGTTCGCGCGCCATGGCGTCGAGGGCGATGCGGGCTGTGGACTGGGCGTCGGCGCGGGCGGTGGCGCTGCGGAAGTAGCCGAAGCTGCTGGTGAGGGGGTAGTAGAGGAGAAGGCCGAGCACGATGACCAGGAGGACAGTGGTGACGAGCACCTCGACGAGGGTGAAGCCGCTGCGGGGCGGGTGCGGTCTCGTGAGTGTGTTGTGGCTGGTGTATGTCTGCATAGCGATGTTCAGAGCGCGGCTGGCGCTAGATTGGCGTACGCGTCAGGTAGGTGCTTACGATAACCTGATGCCAGGTTTCATTCAAGTCCGGGCGAGGACGATCCGGGGGATCGCGGTCGATGGCGCGGGTTAGCTCCTGGAGCGTGTACTGTCTGCCGGGGCCGACCCAGACGGCGCGGGCACGGATGCTGATGCCGCGTACGGAGATGATCTGGTAGGGGGCCTTGGCCAAGGGCTCGGCGAGACGGCAGGCCCAGAGGCCGAGATCGGTGACGTTGGGGGGGTCTATGGTGTGGATCTCGCCGCTGACGTAGGTGCCGTCGGCGGCGAAGTAGTCGACCATGACGGCCTGGCCCGCTTCGGAGAGAGGGAAGTAGAGCTGCTGGGGGTTGCTGGGGTCCGAGGAGTAAGTGAGGCCTCCCTGGGCCACCTCGGGGCCTATCGCCCTTGGATCGGGGTGGGGTTCAGCAGAGCGCGCGTACTGCCTGGCGGCGACCATGAGCTGGACGGCCCAGTCGGCCTGTGCGCGACAGAAGATGCGGTAGGTGCGGCCGCTGCGGTCCGGGGTGTCGATGTTAGGGTTGAACCAAGGGGCGATGTCGGGGTCTCTGGGGTCGTAGTTGAAGCGAAGGATGCCCGCGGAATAGTCCACGAGGAAGCGACGTTTGCGCTCGTGGGGATTGGCCGGCCAAGCGACTCCGTCGTGCTCCACGAGGACGTCGGCTGTCTGGCGGTCCACGGCGACGACGTAGCCCCATTTGCTGCGGGGATCGGTCGGCTCTATTTCGACATCGTTCCAGTCGTGGAACGTCTTGATGTTCTCGTCCACAGGTTGAGGGCGGACCTGGCGCGGGGGGTTGCTGAAGGCCGGGCCCTTGAGATGCCTGACCGGGAGTCGCACGACGCCGTCGGGCGGGACCTGAATGTCGAAGACGAGGATGCCCCAGTCGCGCACTCTGTAGTCAACCTTCACGATGCGAATGTCGTGTTCGCGGGGGTCTAGCTGAAGGTCAGGGTCGAACTGGATTTCGCCGGTGATCTTGCTTTCTTCGCCGACGAGGCGGTACGCGCTGCGGGTCCATCCGACGAGTGGGTTATACTCGATGAGGCGCTGGTGGACCTGGAAGGTGGCTGGGTCTATCGGATTGTCCGGCGAGCCGGGGAGGACCGGAAGCCCTTGGGTGCCGGCGCCCGGCCTGCCAGCGGAGGCCGGGGGGACGCTGACCGGGAAGCCAAGGACACGGAGATTGGTGACCGGGTCGGTGTAGTCCACCTTGAACTGGCGAGGCTCATCGGCCGTTGCGAAGTAGAGATGGCCGGTGGTGGGGTCGAAGGAGAACTGACGGCCAGTAAGGCCGCCTGGATGGTACTCCCAGGGCTCGGCATCGTACACGTCTACGTAGATGTCGTCAGCAGGGGTGGTCGGGTCGTTCTGGCGGAGGATGTCGAGCGGCGCGTGGGAGAGCAGATGGAAGGGAATGCCTTGCTCGTTGATAGCGAGCGCGCGTATGTTGATCCTCTCTCCTTTGACCGTGCGGGGGAGGTATAGGCTGTTTGGCTGCCAGTTAGGATGAGAGGTCGAGGCGCCCGGTTGCGTCCTTTCGAGGGCACCGTCGAAGATACTGGGGGTGAGGTCGAGGGGCGCGTAGATGAAGGGGCGCGCGAAGAAGTCGAGGGTGCCAACGTTGACGCGTCCGCGGGGCAACACGAGGCGCTGGTAGTGTTCGGTGCCGTCTATGCGCGCGGCCGCCTCGCCGTACACGAGGAGGCTCTGGAGGGTAATCGAGTCGTTGATGAGAGTGGCGTCAATGAGGTTGCCCTGATAGTCGGTGGCGACAATGGCGTCGGGGAGGGACTCCGGGTGGAGGCGCCAGCGGGCGAGCTCGGCTTCGGCGAGCTGGGCGGCGGTGGTGCGCTGTTGGCTGACCTCGACGGCGGAGAAGCCGCGGGGGAAGATGCGCATCATCGCCCAGATGCCGATCATCAGGACGACCAATGCGACGAGCAGCTCCACGATGGTGAAGCCGCTGGGCCGCGGGCGGGGATGTGGGGCTGCCCAGCGTGCGCTCTCTGCGATTCTTCCTGTGCTCGATGCGCGGGCTAGCGGCATTCAGTGATCCTGGTGCGGCTACATTATGGGGCCCTGGGGCCATCCGGAGGCGGCCGGCGGCTCCTGGTACATCTTGTTGGACGGCTGGCTGGCCATGCGGCGCACGCTGCCGTCCGCGAAGAGCACGATGTCCTGGTCGCCCGGGAAGATCTCCCCGGTCAGGCCGGGACCGGAGGGAGGGGCGGAATGACGATGGTAGGGGCACCAGGTAACGACCGTGTCGGCAGGGGGGTAGGACTGGAAGAGATGGCGGGTATTCCACGGGCCGCCGGCGGGCCGGCCCGGGTGCCAGAAGTTGCGGCGGTAGTACATGTCGTAGTTGTTCCAGCCGTCGAGATATGGGAGGCGGCTGCGGTCCTGAAGGGCGAGCTCGTTGAGTTCGGTTTCGTTGGCGGGGCAATGGAAGGTGGAGAGCTCGTCAATGTAGCCGCCGCCGCGGAACCATGACAGTCCGTTGAGGCCGTGTCCCTGTGCCGCAAGCTGCATTCGGAGCTTGTGGCGGATGCGCGGCTCGACGCTTTGTGGCGGTAGTGTAGCCGAGTAGGCGCCAAGGTAGTAGAGGGTGTAGAGGCCGAGGCCGCGGACTCCGCTCTTGACCGGGTTGCCCTCCGAGTCGTACACCGCGGTCACCACATCGCCGGTGCCCTGCCCGGGGTCGTCCGGATTGGAAAACGTGGGCCGGGGGAGGAACTCAGTCGCGTCCGGCGGGAAGCATCCGTAGTCTTCGCGGAAGAGCGCGAGGGCCTGGCCGATGGCTTTCATGTTGGCGGCGCAGGAGGCGCGGCGATTCTGAGCGGCGAGCACGTTGTAGCTGGGGACGACGATGGCCATGAGGACGATGAGTATGGCGACTACGATCAGCATCTCGACCAGGGTGAAGCCGATAGCGTGCGCGCGCCGCCCCGCGAGGGGAGCGGTGGACCCGGTTGGCTCAAGTCTCCGTTGACTCATGCTCTGAGGCCGCTCGTGATAGGGCGTCTTCGGCCGACGCGTCGCTGTTCCTGCAAGCGAAGCGCCGCAATCGCGCGGGTGGCGGCGCGGGTTGGGCTATTGGGTCTGCCGCGGCTGCACGGCCCAGTCGTAGGCGAGGCCTGGGATCATGACGCAGGTTCCGTCGATCCTGAGAGCGATGTCCTTGCCCACGGCAGCGTCTCCTCCCCCGGTGTAGGCCCGGTGGTGGAAGCAGCGGGTTATGATGGTGTTGTCGGGAGCATTACGGTTGATGAGCCCGGGGAAGGCCGCGCTTGGCATGCCGTATGGCCTGTAGTCGTAGGCGTTTTGGTCCGGGTTGCCACCGTTCCAGAGGGGTCGGCCGAGGTTGTCGGTGAGACGGGTGGGGTCCTGGGTGGCGTACATGTTGTCGGTGTAGGTCTCCCAGTAGACCTGCTGGGCGAGATGGTAGGCGAGATGGCTGGATATGGTGTGGAAGAGATTCGGGTCGGACCAGATTCCCAGCCTGTCTTCGGGGTCCCAGCAGTGCCAGGAGTACCAGAAGGCGATGTTGTCTCCAGGCGTGAGCTCCTGGTCATCGAAGCCGCACAACCTGTACGTGCGGGTTTCCTTCACATAGCCCATCCAGTTGTAGAGAGTGTTGTAGCTGGAGTAGTGCTCGACGAAGAAGGCGGGGTCTCGCTCCTCGTTGGAGGTGTTGGGATCGTCCCCTTCCCACAGGTTGACGAAGTACTCGCCGCTGGGGTCTAGATCCACATACATCTGCATGCTGCTGGCGGCCAGGAGGAGCTGCCGATACTCGATCGGCGTGATCAGCGTGTTGTGTTTGACTGGGACCGTCTGATTGACGTAATCCTCGCCTGTCTGGATCGGGTCATCGGGGCAGATGAGTGCGGCGCGGTTGTCGAGGTGAGTGGGGTAGAGGGCGTTGAGGCCGCCCTGTCCGGTGGCGGGATCGTAGGGGCCGGGATAGTGTCCGAAGTCGAGTGCGTACATGCGGACGCTGACGGCCAACTGGTGGAGGTTGGCCATACAAGCGGCCTGGCGCGCCTTCTCGCGCACGCGGGAGTAGACAGGGAGCGCGATGGCGATGAGCACTGTGATGATGGCGATGACGACGAGCAACTCGATCAGGGTGAAACCGGTCCGGCAGTCTCGGTGACGCTTCATGCTCTCACCTCTCATCAGCTCGTGCCAAGGCGACAGCAGCCGCCCTGCTTGCGCTGCGACCAGGCACTTCTGTCATACCCGCTGCTGTGGGGCCCTGAAACCGCCCTCACGGGGCCAACATCTCCACCCAGCGAGAGTAGAGAGTGGAGGTCAGCCCGATCAGGGTCTTCGGCGCCACCAGCGCCACCAGAGCGCAGACGGCGAGGAAGGGGCCGAAGGGGAGATACTCCATGCGGCGGCGCAGCCGCACGAGGAGGAGCAAGATCCCGAGGACGGCTCCTGCGACAATGGCGAGCCCGAAGCTCAGGAGGGCGAGAACGGGGCCCAACATGGCGCCGATGGCGCCGGCGAGCTTCACGTCGCCGAGCCCCATTCCTTCTCGTCGGAAGAGGAGCTGGCTGAACACGCGAATGAAGGCGAAGACGAGAAGGCCCACAACACCTCCGGCCAGGAAGCCGGGGATGGGAAGTGCTCCGCCCAGCAGGTTGACAGAGGCCAGATGGGGCTCCCCTCGCATTGCCAACAGCCCTTCGCTCAACAGCGCCGCCAGGAGTGCGGCCACCACGAGCTTGTCCGGGATGATCATATGATCCACGTCCGTAAACACGACCGCTATAACGACGGAGGCGAAGATCCAGCTTGGCAGCACTTGCAGCCCCGGGCCGGAGGCTGCCCAAACGGCAACGAACACCAGGCCGGTTATCAGCTCGACGGCGAAGTAGCGCCAGGCAATCGGGCTGCCGCAGAAGCGGCACTTCCGCCCGAGAGCGAGGAAGCTGATGAGCGGCACGAGGTCGATGGCCCGCAGTCGGGCTCCGCAGTGGGGGCAGTGCGAAGGCGGGGCGACGACTGATCGGTCCCGCGGCATGCGGTAGATACAGACGTTGAGAAAGCTCCCGACTACGCAGCCCAGAGTGAAGATCGAAGCGTACAGCACGGCCCCAGGGAGCGGCGACACTCAAGAGGCCCCTTACGCCTGAGACTGCAGTTGGCTGATGGCGTGCATGAGCGGCATGAACATAGCAATGACAATGAAGCCGACGATGAAGCCGAGGACGATGATGAGGAGTGGTTCCAGGGCCGCCGTCAGGCTTGCGAGAGTGGCGTCGACCTCGGACTCGTAGAAGTCCGCGATTTTCGAGAGCATTGCGTCCAGGGAGCCGGTTTCCTCGCCGATGGCCACCATCTGGACGACCATTGGCGGGAACATGCCGCTGCGCTGAAGAGGGTCGCCGATCTGCTCGCCCTCACGGATGGCGGCGCGGGCGGCCATGATGGCATCGCCGATGATCTCGTTGTCGACGGCGCCCGCCACCGTTTCGAGGGCCTGGAGGATGGGGACGCCGCTGACGAGCAGCGTGCTGAGGGTGCGGGAGAAGCGCGCGATCGCGATCTTGTGGTTGAGCTTGCCGAAGACGGGTGCCTTCAGCTTGAACCAGTCCCAGTGTCGCTTGCCGACGCGAGTGCGTGTGTACTGGCTGAAGACCACGAAGGCCAGGATGACACCGCCGATGACCATCCAGTATTTGGTGGTCAAGAAGTCGCTGATCTGGACCAGGATCCGGGTTGGTGCGGGGAGGTCTTTGTCGATGCCCAGGTCCTCGAAGACTTGAATGAACTGGGGCAGGATGAAGGTCACGAGACCGACGACCACTATTGTGGCGAACGTCAGGACCAGGGCCGGGTAGGTCATTGCCGACTTGACTTTGCGGCGAAGCCGCTCGTTTTCCTCCAAGAAGGTGGCGAGTCGGTTCAGGGTTTCGTCGAGAACACCACCCACCTCGCCGGCTCGGACCAGCCCGACGAACAGATTGCCGAAGACCCGCGGCCAGCGCGTGAGGGAGCGGGATAGGGTTTCGCCGGACTCGACTCCGGCCTGAATCTCGCTGATGATCTGTCGCAGGCGAGCGCTGCCGCTCTGCTCCTCCAGGACGGCCAGACACCGGACTAGAGAGACGCCTGCGTCGATCATGGTGGCGAACTGGCGACAGAAGATGGCGAGGTCACGTCCGCTGACGCGGCTGAAGACGGCTAACGATCCGCCGCCCTTCTGGACTTGGGCCCGTTGTCGCGCGGGGGCGTGGGCTGGGTTGACCTTCTGGACCCAGAAGCCCTTCTCGCGGAGGCGGCGGACGAGGATCTGCTCGTTCTCCGCCTCGGAGCTTCCGGTGACGACCTTTCCCAGGGCATCTTTAGCGACGTAGTTGTAGGTTGCCATAGCGTCGTCTCCTGAGGGACGGCCCTGCCTTAGGCTTCCTCACCCCGCGTGAAGAGCATCTTCTTGAGCTCTTCCTGGTTCATTGCGCGCCCCATGGCCTCTTCGTAGGTTATGAGGCCGCGCTGGTAGAGATCGCGCAAGCACTGGTCCATGGTCTGCATGCCTAGATGGGCGCTGGTTTGGATGATGGATGTGATCTGGTGGGCCTTGGCCTCCCGGATGAGGTTGCGGACGGCGGGAGAGGCGACCATGATCTCCATGGCCGCGATTCGGCCCGGCGTGCCGGCGCGCGGGAGGAGCTGCTGGGAGAGGACTGCTTCGAGGGTGTTGGAGAGCTGAATGCGGATCTGTTCCTGCTGGCCTGGGGGGAACACGTCTACGATGCGGTCCACGGTCTGGGCGGCGCTGTTGGTGTGGACGGTAGAGAATACCAGGTGTCCGGTTTCGGCCGCGGTGATTGCGAGTGCCATCGTCTCCAGGTCCCGCATCTCGCCCACGAGGATGACATCAGGGTCCTCCCGCAGAGCATGGCGCAGGGCCTGGGCGAAGCTGCGGGTATCGGTGCCCATCTCTCGCTGGTTGACGAGGCTGCGCCGGTGGGTGTGGAGGTACTCGATGGGATCTTCGATGGTGATGATATGCTCGGAGCGTTCGTTGTTGATCTGGCCGATGAGTGCGGCCAGGGTGGTGGATTTGCCGGAGCCAGTTGGGCCGGTGACGAGGACGAGCCCACGGGGTCTGCGGCTCAAGTCCTCGAGGACGAGGGGGAGGCCCAGCTCGCGGACGGTGGGGATTCTGGAAGGGATGACGCGGAAGGCGCCAGCGACGGCGCCGCGATCGCGGTAGATATTGACCCGGAAACGAGAGACGCCCTTAAGCTCGTAGGAGCAGTCGAGTTCGTAGTCGGTCTCGAAGCTGCGGATGTTCTCGTCGGTGAGGATTGCGTAGACCATCCGCTGCACTTCGAAGTCCGATAGCACGTCGAAGTTCGTGGCGAGCAGTTTCCCGTCTATGCGGAGAACGGGGGGCACGCCAGGCGCGAGATGGAGGTCTGAGCCCTTCTTGTCGACAACGAGGTGAAGGAGCTCGTCGAGGTGGACGTCTTCGATGGGGCGCGCGGCCGTCACCCTCTCAGTGGGGAGCCCCTGGGCGTCTGGTGCTCTAACTTCCGGACCGGCTTCTCCCGACTCGGTCGCCTCTGCCATTATGCACTCATCCCTAGTTCGCAAGAGTGAACGGTCGCCCCCCGAGCCTACGGCGGCACTACCCTCCTGCCGTGAAGACCACCCGCATAACTTCCTCAACCGTTGTGAGCCCCTCGACCACTTTCTGGAAACCGTCCGACTTCAGGGTCTTCATGCCGCTCGCCAAGGCAGCGTTGCGGACCTCAGAGAGCGGCGCTCGCTTGACGATCAGGTCCTGGAGTTCCTCGGTCATGAGCATGAACTCAAAGATGCCGTTGCGGCCCTTGTATCCGGTGTGGAGACACTGATCGCAGCCGCGCCCGCGGTAGAAGACGACGTCATCCATGTTCTCGACGTCGAAGCCGACTCTCTGTAGGGCCTCGGCTGGCGGCTTGTAAGGCTCCTTGCAGTTGGCGCAGATGCGACGGCCGAGGCGCTGAGCCAGGACGCCGATGACGGAGGCGGAGATCAGGAACGGCTCGACGCCCATGTCGACCATACGGGTGACGGCCGACGGCGCGTCATTGGTGTGTAGGGTAGATAGAACGAGGTGTCCGGTAAGAGATGCCTGGATGGCGGTTTCGGCGGTCTCGAGGTCGCGGATTTCTCCGACCATGATGATGTCGGGGTCCTGGCGGACGAAGTAGCGCATTGCGTTGGCGAAGGTGAGGCCCGCCTTCCGGTTGACGTGGACCTGGTTGAGTCCCGGCAGCTGGTACTCGACCGGGTCCTCGATGGTGGTGATGTTGACCTCGACGGAGTTGATCTTGTTGAGGACGGAGTACTGGGTGGTTGTCTTGCCGGAGCCCGTGGGTCCTGTGGAGAGGATCATCCCGTTGGGCTGTACGATGATGGACTCCAACTGGGCCTGGATCTCGGGGAAGAGGCCGAGCTTGTTGAGTCCGATCAAGACGCTGCTTTGGTCGAGGATACGCATGACGACTTTTTCGCCGAAGACGGTAGGGAGGCTGGAGACGCGGAGGTCGTAGTCTTTGCCTTCGTGTCTGATGTGGATACGTCCGTCCTGGGGGAGGCGGCGCTCGGCGATGTTCATGTCTCCCATAATCTTGATACGGGAGACGAGGGGTGCGTGGACGTACTTGGGGACCCTCATTACCTCGTGGAGGACGCCGTCCACACGGTAGCGGATGCGAACTCCGCGTCGGTCGGGCTCCACGTGGATGTCGCTGGCGCGGTCTTTGATGGCCTGCTGGATGATGACATTGACGACGCGGATGATGGGCGCTTCGTCCTCGAGCGCCTGATCCGCGCGGATGTCCTCGTCGACGCCTGCAGTGGTGAGGTCGAGATCGTCGCCCAGCCCCTGCTCGAAGCCTCCGTCGAGGGCCTGGAGTGCGGTTTGAAGCTCTTCCTGGGTAGCGCCCCCATCCACGCCGCGGAGCAGTGCGTTGATGTCGTCGGGGGCGGCGAGCATGGGGTCGATCTCGTATCCCGTAATGAGCCGGATGTCGTCCAGGGCGAAGACATTGGTGGGGTCGGCCATGGCAACGGTCAGCCGGTTGCCGCTGCGCCGAATGGGGACCGCGTTGTAACGCTGGACGACGCTCTGGGGGATGGCCTTTGCGACGTCCTCGTCCATGCTTACGCGGTCGAGCTCGAGGAAAGGCATGCCGAGCTGCTCGGCGTGGGCCTTCAATGCGTCGCGCTCGGCGATATAGCCCAAGTCCACCAGGATACGGCCGAGCTGCTCGGTCGTATTCTTCTGGACCCTAAGGGCCTCGTCGAGCTGATCTTGGGTGATCAGACCCTTGTCCAGGAGGATCTGCCCCAGCGGCTTTTTCGGTCCCTGCGGTGTCGCCATCCGGCCGTTCCCCTTACACCTGCGCCAACAGGCGAACCGACAAGCTACGGACGATGAATGCGGCGGGGCATCCCACTGGACCTCTCGCTTCTATATCATACCACAAGTGGGTTCCTCTCACAACCTCTGCCGAGAATTCGCGCGCGGCCGCGGCAAGACACCGGATGAGTCTTGCCTGGCGGCTGAAAACCGCCCAGAGCGAGTCTGCCTGCCTCCGATCCTGGCTTCCCGCCTGGCTGCCTCCGCCGATTTCGGTCCCCGGTTCCTCCGGCCGGCATCCGAGGACTGGATTGTACACGAAAGCGGGGGTCATGCGCCACCCCCGTTTGGTGTTTCCCGGTACGGTGTTGGCCTGCGATTGTCGCTCTGGGGTTCCGTCTGTGTGGGGCACAGGGGGCGCTGTGCAGCGCGGCTGCGCTTCCATCGGCGTCTAATCGGTCGCTCAATGAGGCGGATCAGTCGAGTGTGGGGTGACTCTCTGGGGCTCAGGGGGTCGACGAGGACAGTGGTCATCCCCAGCCAGTTGGCTCCCAGCATGTCCGTGAACAACTGGTCGCCGATTGCGCAGGTGGTGTTGACGGAGGTGCCGAGGGCCGCCATGGCATGACGGAAGGCGGCGGGGAGGGGCTTGCCAGCGTGCGTTACGGCCTTGAGGCCCAGCTCTTTCGCCAGCCGCCCAACGCGGCCGGCTCGCACGGCGTTGCTGGCAATGCAGAGGGCGAACCCGCGCGCGCGCGCCTGCTGCAGCCAGGCCCGCACTTCCGGGCGGACTCTGCTGTCGTTCCAGTCGACGAGCGTGTTATCGAGGTCTAGTATCAGGCCACGTATGCGTCGGCTGGCGAGCCAGTCCAGGTCGATGCTCCAAACCGCATCGGCCAGCCGCGTGGGCCTCAGTAGGTTGTGCACTACGACACCGCCGTTGCTGCCGTCTAGGAACGCTTATACCACAGTATGTGGAGTATCCAACCTCATGCCGCGGGCCAGCGTCCGTCTCCGAGCCGACGGCCGGCGATGAGCAGACGCATCGTTCGCTCGGTGGCCGCCTGCAGGAGTTCCCCGGCCCGCTCCATCAGTTCAGTCTCGTCCACAGGTCCGGTCGAGATCGGGACTACGCCTTCGACCCCGCGCTCGGCGAGCTTCTCGGGCTCCACGAGCAGGCTTCCCGTGAGAGCGACTACGGGGACGCCATACTTGCCGGCCAGGAGAGCGACGCCGCTTATCGCTTTGCCGAACTCGAGCTGATCGTCGATTCTGCCCTCGCCGGTGAGCACTATGTCGGCCGACTCAAGATATCCTTCGAAGTCGAGCATTTCGAGCACAAGATTGGGCCCGGAGCGGATCTGGGCGTTGCAGAAGGAGACCAGGCCCGCGCCAAGGCCGCCGGCGGCGCCGGCGCCAGCAGTATCACGAACGCTGAGGCTTAGGTCTTGCTCGATGACGGCTGCGAGCTTGGCCAGCGCGTTGTCCAACATGGGGACCATCTGCTGGCTGGCGCCCTTCTGGGGGCCGTAGACTGCTGCGGCTCCTTGTGGGCCGCAGAGGGGATTGGTGACATCGGAGGCTGCGTAGATGGTAATGTTGGCGATGCGCGGGTCGCGCTTGGCGATGTCAACACTCTCGAGACTCATCAACGGCGCCGCCCCGCGCTTCAACTCAGTGCCGTCGGCTGCGAGCAGCTTGACGCCCAAGGCCTGGGCCATGCCCGCTCCCCCATCGCTGGTGGCGCTGCCGCCGAGGCCGACGATCAGCCGCGTGCATCCCTCATCGAGGGCCGCGAGCATCAGTTCCCCGACGCCGTAGGTGGTGGCCAGGAGCGGATTCCTCTTCTCCGGGGGTACGAGCGGCAGGCCAGCGGCCGCCGCCATTTCTATGACGCCGGTGACATCGTCGCCGAGGACCCCGAAGCTGGCCTCAGTCTCGTCGCCCATCGGTCCGGTGACCTTCTTAGTGACGATCCGGCCCCTGGTGGCAAGTACAAGAGCGTCTACGGTGCCCTCACCGCCGTCGGCCAGCGGGATGGAGACGATCTCCGCGTCCGGCAGGACGTCGCGCACGCCCTGTATGATGGCATCAGCGGCTTCAGCCGCAGTGAGGCTGCCCTTGAAGCTGTCCGGGGCGACGATGATGTTCATGGTCGCAGTTCCTCAGCGAACAACAGTATAGGAGGGCCTTGCCCCGCGGAGCAAGGGATGCTGAGTCCCGGCGCGAGGCGGCGATCACCCACAGAACCAGGGCGAGCACTGGCCTCAAGACGGGACAGGCGACCACCGGAAACACGGAGGGGAGAGGTGAACGCGAGATGGGAGCGTCTCCCGGCAGGAGGCACGCGCCGCGCCGGCCCGCGGCCGAGGTCAAGAGGCCGAGGCCTATGGTCAGCATGCCCAAGGCGACCAGGCCGCCGCCAAGCCGAATGAGCGCTCGTCTCATAGGCTCGTCCCGCCCATCGCCGCGCTCTCATCTCGCGGCAGGAGTCCGGTCCACGTCAGAGCAGGAGCGCGTCAGCAGCTTGTCGACAAAGCGGTTCGAGCGGCGCTCGCCGCGTTCGAGCTGGCTGAAGAGACAGCCGCAGTAGTTCTGGCGATAGAGGCCCAGTTGCCGCGAGCGCTCGCAGCTCTCCGGGTACTTGTCCCGCAGGTCGGGGCACTGGAACTGGACGCCGAATCGCTCGGCCGCCTCGGAGCCGACCTCTGCGATGGCGCTTACGTCCTGGTAGGGGCTTATGAGCAGCGTGCTGGAGAAGGCCTCGAAGCCGTTCTTCGCCGCTTGCCTTGCCGTCTCCGTCAGGCGGAGTCCGTAGCAGGCACGACAGCGGCGGCCGCCACTCTGAGAGAGGACCAGAAGGAAATCGGCCAAGCTCATCCCCGGACCCGCGGGCAAGAGCGGGAGGCCCATCTGCGGCGCTCCCGCGGACAGGACTCTCTCTCGCCGAAGACGCTCCTCCTCTGGATGGATATTTGGATTGAAGAACCATCCCGTCACGTCGTACTGGAGGCTGCGGAAGTAGTCGGCGACAGCGGTGGCGCACGGTGCGCAGCAGCAGTGGAGCAGGAGCTTCACAGAGCCCTCCTCGTCGACCGGGCAGACGACGTCCTCACTCGCCTGCGGGCTCCGCCGGAGGTGGCAGAGGTCGCGGCTCGACGATCTCGGCCGAGCCCAGGAGCGCCTGGCAGAGCAGGTTCGCTTGGGCACGTGCTTCTCGGAACGCGGCGCGGAGCAGCTCTGCGCGTCGGTGGTGGTCAGGGTCCTGGGTCCGCGCGAACATGAGCGCTTCGAAGTTCGATTCGTTCAGCATGTTGTAGGCGAGCACGCGGTAGCGGTGGGCCGGGTCGACTCTCGGCGCGACCTGCATCTGTTCCGCCAACGTAGCAAGGCGATCGGAGCGATCGTGCAGGCTGTCGATCTCAGAGTCGGCCTCTTCATCGTCGAGTTCCCCGACGGCTCGCGAGGCGAGTGCTCGTTGTGTGTCGCGCGCGACGGCTTCGGACTCTTCGTCGAGAACCGGGAAGATGTCGAGGTACGCGGCCTCCGTGTACGTCGGCACGTCGGCTTCAGCGTGGTAGGCCTCAAGGGCGTCCAGCCCGTGAGCGGTCCAGCCGGAGCGAAGGTAGGCTTGGGCGAACTGCAAGGCTCGGATATCCGCGGGTACGGCCGCGATCCTGATCGAGTCATCGGGTTGGGCCGCCAACACGGCAGCGAGAGACTGGTACCCGCCCCAGGCCCTGCCCGAGACGATTCGCCCTCCCTGTGTGCCACCCGACCAGTGGACGGAAGCCATGCCCAGTTGGCCGAGCAGTCTGCCGTAGTAGAGCTCCGACCTCTCCAGAGCCCCGCGCGCCCGCGCTGACCGCGCCAGGCCCTCGAGGACGCGCTCGTCGCCCGGGGACAGGGCCTCGGCTGACAGAAAAGCCGCCTCTGCCCGCTCCGGCTCGCCGGCCATGAGGGCCACGTCGCCCAGTTGCAGCGCCACCTCGACATCGTCGGGCTGCCGGCTGGCGAGTGTCCGCAGCCTAACCAGTGCACCGGAGTAGTCCTTGAGCCCGACCCTTGCCTCCGCCGCGCGCCGGAGGTAGTCGGTGTTGTCCGGCTCGCCCAGCAAGGCCGCCTCGAAGTGCAGCAAGGCATCCCGGTACATTGCCTGCGCCAGTGCTTCGCGCCCGGCCGCGTAGCGCTCCGCGGCGGCGCGGCGGCGGCCTTCGTGGTCGGCGTCCGCCGCCGCCCAAAGTCCCGTCTCCAGAGCATGCACGACCTGGCGGGCGAGATCGCGGGCCACTTCCTGAGGGGTGCGGCCGAGCGGCGCCGTGATCTGTTGGCTTGCCTCACGACGCGACACCGCGCCCGCCAGAATGATGTTGAGGGATGCCTCCGTCTCACCCTCTATCAGCACAGCGGTCAACGAGGCCGCGGTTCCCGTCGCCACGGCCAGCGTGTGCCGTTTGGACTGGAGGCGATCCGCGGCTAGGTCATCCCGGTGGATCCAGCCTTCGGAGGCGGCCAGCCGGACGACTGGGGCCTGTGGGTTTGCCGACACGACGCGAATGCCCGATTGACCGAGCTCCCTGGCGAGAGCGCCGGTGAGGGCGTCGGCTAGGGGTGCGGAGAGCCAGTGACTCCGCACAGGGAATAGCAGGAGGGAGCGGGCCGCCGGGTCCTGCGCGGGTGCGACCGCGCAGATCAGCACCACCGCGGCTGCGAGGCAGATGGTCCTAGTTGCTTTCCAGTGCCTTAAGGGCAGACTCACAGGTGCGGACCCCATGCCGGGCGGCCTCCACGTTGTGCCCCCGGTTCAGATCGGTTCGGTATTGACTGAGAGCAGTGTCGTACTCGCGAGCGGCTCTGCGGGGCTGGCCCGACTCGGCGTAGACCCATGCCAACTCCTCTCGCACTGCGGCGCCAGCCTGGGGACTCTCGTTCAGATAGCCTCTGTACGTCTCGATGGCGCGCTGATAGTCTTTCTGCATGTAGTAAGCACGCGCCAGACGACTGGAGCCGCCCCCTCCGACTTCGGCCAGCCCGGAGGGATAGCGCCAGCCCGGGGTGGGGAGCGTCGGGGCCGCCGACCCCGGCAGCAGCACGGCTCCGTGTATGGGGGGAACGGGCTGTCTCCGAGCGCGAGGGCGCGCGGAGGCGTACTGTCCGCCGCCGGCCGCGGGCAGGAGGTAGGAGCCAGGTCCGACCCTTTGTCCAAAGCCGTAGTCCTGCCAGCGGGGCTGTTCCCTCGGCATGGCCGCGAGCTGCCTTGGGCGCGCTGGCATGCGGGGGATGGCGCGGCCGAGGTTGACAAAGCGCGGGGGCGCAGTGGCACTCAGGGCAGTCGGGCCTGGTGTCTCGCCCCGCCTGGCGAGTTGGGCCGCCCCTGGCCCGCGCGCCTCTCGGCGCGTTGAGGGAGCCTGGTGGGAGGTGTAGAGTATGGCCGCGACCGCGACCACTACCACGATCGCTCCCGTCAATGCCATCTGCGCGGCGCGGGGTGAGACGGCCACGGGCTCCGGGGCCGCGGGCACTCCCATGAGCTCGTTCAGCCGGCGCCGCTCGACGGTGCTGCCGGGACTGAGGGTCAAGACCTGTTCGTAGGCCCGGATCGCTCCCTCTCGGTCGCCGACGCGTTCGAAGAGGGTGCCCAGGAGCGAGTGAGCGGATGTGGAGGCGGGGTTGAAGGAGATTGCCTGCTGGCAGGCCTCGATGGCCTGCTGTAGTCTGCCGGCCTCGCTGAAGCGGAAACCGTCTTCGAGGAGGCGCCGGGCGCGCTCCTCGGGCGAGGTGGGCGTGGGGGCTGCCGACTGAGCGTCCGCTGTCAGTTCCTGCCCGCAGGCGCGGCAAAACCGGGCCTGGTCGGGGCTATCCTTGCCGCACTTAGGACACCGCACCACCGCCTGCCTCCTGCACTACTCAAGCATACCCCCGCCCTCTGGCGACGCGCCGCGACCGGACGGGGCGGCGTGCGTCTACGACATCGGCACTCAGGTTGCGACGCGCCCGATCGGCCTAGGGTATGACCTTGTTCAGCGGGTACTCGACGATTCCCTCGGCACCAGCTTGGCGGAGCTGGGGAATCAGGTCGCGCGCTTCTCGCTCGTCGAGGACCGTCTCGACTGCAACCCAGTCTTGGTTCGTCAGCGCCGAGATAGTAGGCTGCCGAAGGGCGGGCAGCAGCTCGAGCAGCTTGTCCAGCTGCGCCCGCGGGACGTTCATCTTCAGCCCCACCTTCTCCTGCCCCATCAGGGCGCCCTGCAAGAGCACCGAGAGGGTCTCGATCTTCGATCGTTTTGAGGCGTCTTCCCAGGACTTGTGGTTAGCGATCAGCTTCGTGTTGGTCTCAAGGACGGTGTCGAGGACCCGCAGGTCGTTGGCGGCGAGGGAGGCGCCCGTTTCGGTCAGCTCGACGATCGCGTCGGCGAGGTCCGGCACCTTGACCTCTGTCGCGCCCCACGAGAACTCGACCTCGGCCTCAATTCCCCGGCCGGCGAGATACTTCTTGGTGACGTTGACGACTTCGGTGGCGATGCGCTTCCCATTGAGATCCTTCGGAGAGCTGATCTCGCTGCGCTGGGCCACCGCCAGCACCCAACGGGCGGAGGCGCGGCTTGCCTTGGAGTAGACGAGGTCGCAGACTTGCACGACGTCGGCGTCGGACTCGATGAGCCAGTCGAGTCCGCTCAGGCCGACGTCGAGAGCGCCGGCCGCGACGTAGCGAGGGATCTCCTGGGCGCGCATCAGCACGGCCTCGATCTCAGGGTCGTCTATGGCCGGGTAGTAGGATCGGCTGCTGACGGAGCACTGATAGCCCGCGCGCTTCAGCATATCGAACGTAGCCTTCTGCAAGCTGCCCTTCGGCAGCCCCAGGCGCAACTGCAACTGCATCCTCCCTTACGGGCAGGCTTCCCTCAGAGGGAGTATATCCCCCACCGCAGACCACTGTCAAGGAAGGGCGAGGCGATGCAGGCCGCCGGGCTGGGTCAGTCGGACCGACCACCACGCGAACACTGCTCTTCGTCTGGGTCGGCGGGTTTGCCCCGCTCGGTCATCTTGCGCACTGCCGAGAGCTTAGCGAGAAGCTCCGGCCGCCCCGAGAACCAGAGCAGAAGCGCGACGATATACAGGGCTCCCATGATGGCCAGAGGCCCGAATGCCAGCAGGATCATGATCACCAGGAAGGGACTGGTCACTCGGCGTCTCCGTTTCGGCTCTCCAAGGCAGGACCCAGCACCGCGAATCCAAGGCACGGCCTTCCCGACCGCCGGGAAGTCGGCTTCACGCGGTGGGGGCAACCGCGAGCCCCTACACGGAGAGTATAGCAGAACGACGGAGCTTTGGGAGCGGCGATGGGCGCGTGCACGACCCATGATGGAGAAGGCACAACGGAACTGAGGGCTTACCCCAACAGAAAGTAGGAGCACCTCATGGAAAGAAGAGGATAGAGAACAGGCTGCTGGACGATAGGTAGGTTGCCAGGTGACAGACAAGGCCTCCGAAAGCCACGAATCCAGAGACGACGGGAATCCGCGATATGAGCTAGAAGCCGAGGGCTTCCTGTCGGAGCTGGACGAGCAGTACTACCTAAACGGCGCCGGCTTACAGGAGAAGCTGGAGCTTTCGCCGATCTACAAGAAGTATCGGCATCTGTTCTCCCGCGGCGTAGTGGAGGACTTGCTGGGCGGGAGAGAAACGAAGGCGGGGCGGTATCTCGCCCACTTCGCGGCGTTTCAGTACCTAGGCGGATCGGCAGGCGCTCTAACCGAGCAGATTGCCGAGGCGGAGACGGCCGCGGTAGTGGAGTGGGACGGCAGGTCCGTTCCCTATAGACAGGCCTGGGTCTTAGTGGGAGGAGAGGCGGATCGAGCGCGACGGCTGGAGCTGCACGAGCGCATCCTCGCCGTGCTGGAAAGGCAGAACCAGAGGAGATTGGCGCGGCTGGAGCAGTTGCATGGCGAGGCGAAGTCTCTGGGGTTCGGGGACTACGTGCGTTTCTGTGACGACCTGACCGGCTTCAACCTAGATCGCCTGGCGGCCGAGATGACGGTGTTGCTGGCCGAAACGAAGGCGTGCTGGCAAGAGGAGCTGGCGCGGGCGCTGGAGGACAAGGGAGTCCCGTCCGGGGAGGCGGACGTCGCCGACCTGAGACACGTGCTGGTGGCCCCCGAGTTCGACTCTCGTTTCCCGAAGGCGCAACTTATCCCGTCGCTAACGCAGACCCTGGCCGGGCTGGGCATCGACATGGCGACGCAACCGAACCTGCACCTTGACATCGAGGAACGGCCACTCAAGTCGCCCCGGGCGTTCTGCTCTCCGATCCGAGTGCCGGGCGATGTGCGGCTGGTGATCATGCCGCAGGGAGGGCAAGACGACTACAGCACGCTCTTCCACGAGGCAGGCCACGCGCAGCACTTCGTGAACACCGATGCTTCGGCGCCTTTTCCGTACCGCTGCCTGGGGGACAACTCGGTAACCGAGAGCTACGCGTTCGTGTTCAACCTGGTGCTGCAGAGCCGGGATTGGGCGGAGTATGTCTCGGGCATCGACTGGTGCCCGGAGTACGCTCGGTTCTCTCGCTTTCGCCAGCTCCACTACCTCAGACGCTATGCTGCGAAGCTCTGCTACGAGCGGGAGCTACACGCCTCGGAGGCACTGGGAAGCGACCTCAGTGGGCGCTATGCTGAAGTGCTGGGCGGGGCGCTGGGCGTGAGAATCGCGCCGGCGGCATACCTGTCGGATGTGGACGACGGGTTCTACTGCGCGTGTTACCTGCGCGGCTGGATGCTAGAGGTGCACCTGCGGCGCGCCCTGGTGGACCGTTTTGGGAGGCGCTGGTTCGCCAGCTCGGAGGCGGGCGATTTCCTCAAGGGGCTGTGGGCGCTTGGGCAAGAGCTGACAGCGGAGGAGCTTGCCCAACGGCTGGGCTACTCCGGCCTCGATGCCGACCTGCTTATCGCTGACCTGATCGCGCCGCCGGAGGCGTGAGCGACGAGGAGTGGCTAGAAGCTGTTTCACCATCTGACCTTATGGAACAGCAGCGCAAGCCCCCAGGCTCCAGCAGGCGCATTTCATGCCAGCTTCTCTAACGGACAGGCAGGCCAGTGAGGGCTATGAAATGCGCTCTACGCGGCTTCCTCGGCTCCCGACGCCTCCGCCGGCTCGGCCTCGGGAGTGGGCATCTCGACGACTGCCTCCTGCTCCTTCACCCGCTCGGCTTCGTCTCGCAGACGCATGCCGATCAGCTTGCTGACTCCCGGCTCTTCGAGTGTCGCGCCATAGAGGACGTCGGCGGCCTCCATGGTGCCCTTGTTGTGGGTGATGACGATGAACTGGGACTGCTGAGCGAACTGCCGGAGCACGTCGCAGTAGCGCCCGATGTTGGAGTCATCGAGGGGGGCGTCGACTTCGTCGAGGATGACGAAAGGCGAGGGCTTCACCTTCAGGAGCGCGAAGAGGATGGCGGCGGCGGTGAGCGCGCGCTCGCCTCCAGAGAGCTGGAGCAGGTCGCGGGTCTTCTTGCCGGGCACGGTAACCGTGACGTCGATGCCGCATTCGAGGACGTTCTCGGTATCGGTGAGGGTCAGCTCTGCGCTGCCACCGCCGAACAACCGGAGGAAGAAGGTCTGGAACTCCGCCTTGATCTGCTCGAAGGCGGCGAGGAACCGCGAGGTGGCTTCGCGGTCGATCTCCATGATGGCCTGCTGGAGGTCCTCTCGGGCTCCCTCGAGGTCGGCGCGCTGTCCGCCGAGGAACTCGATCCGCTGCTTGACTCTCTCGTACTCCTCGATTGATCCGAGGTTGACCTCGCCAAGCGCCTCCAGCGCGGCCTGCAGCTCCTTCACCCGCTTCTGGGCGGCCGTTCGGCTGTCGATGGGGCCCGCCTTGCGCTCCGCCTCTTCGAGGGTGATGCGATACTCGTCGGCCAGAGTGCGCTCGCAGAAGCCGATCTCGCTCTCGATCTGAGTGATGCGCAACTCGAGCCGGTGTTCGCGGTTCTGGGCGGCCTCCGTCTGTGCTCGATTCTCGGCGGCTGCCTCGCGGTTGGCGGCGAGGGCGTCCAGGTGCTGCGTGCGCTGCTCCTGAGTTTGGGCGAGCTCCTGCTCGGCCTCCCGATGCTTGCCCCGCAGGCCCTCGCACTCTGCGGCGAGGTCAGCGAGGCCGGTCTCGGCGTCTCGGCGGCCGGTCTCGGTGCGCTGCTTCAGGGCTCGCCTGTCGTCGATGGCCGACCCGAGCATCTGAGCGTTCTGGGCGATCTTCTCCGCTCGCGCCTCGAGAGCGCGCAGGTCGCCCTGGACCTCGGTCAGCTTCACCTTCATTTCGGAGGTCGTTAGGGTGAGCTCCTCTCGGGCGTCCCGGCCGGCGGCGAGCGCGGACTCGACCTGGGCCATCAAGGTCTCGGCGGCGTCCTTCCTGGTGGCCAGCTTCTCGACGCGGGCGGCCGCTTCTGCACGATCCTGCTCGATCTGCCGCGACTCTTCCTCGAGCGCCTGCTGCTCCGAGAGAATTGCCTGGTCCCGTTCGGCGTCGAGGCGCGCCTTCTCTCTCTGCACCTCGACCTGACGCTCCGCCTCGCCAAGCTTCGTCGATTCCTGCTCCAGCTGGTCTCGCAGCGAATCCGCCCGGCCGCGGGCCGACTGCGCTCGCTCCCGCGCCTGATGCAGTCCGGAGGAGGTGCTCTCCAGTTCGGCCTCGAGGTCTTTCGCCTGTTGGCCGAGCTCCGCGATCTCGCGTCCGCGACCGAGAAGTCCCGTCCGAGCGGGCCGACTCCCGCCGGTGATGGCACCCCAGGGGCGAACGATGTCGCCGTCGCGAGTGACGACTGCTCGCCATGCGCCGCCGGCGCGGGAGAGTTCTAGGGCGGCGTCCAGACTATCTGCCACCAAGACGCGGCCGAGCAGTTGCTCGACGACCTCCTCGCCGCCGGTTTCGCAGCCGACGAGGTCGGCCGCGATGCCCAGGCAACCGGACTGCCGGGCCAGCGCGGCCAATCCGTCGGGTCGCGAGCCGATCCTGATGCGAGAACGCGGGAGGAAGGTCGCCCTGCCGGCCTTGGTTTCCTTGAGGAAGGCGATGGCCCGGCCGGCCTCGCTCTCGGAGGGGACGACAAGATCTCCCGCCGCGGGGCCGAGGGCGGCCTCGATGGCGGCTTCGAGCTCCTTCGGCACTCTGAGGAGGTCTGCAACGGTCTGGTATTCGCCGGCGAGTCGGCCGGACTCTACGGCGGACAAGACGGCTCGTGTGCCGGCGCGCAGCCCTTCCTTGGCGCGCTCCATCTCCTCCAGGGCGCGCTGACGGGAGCGAACGCCCGACAGGCGCTCGCGGAGCTCCAGCTCCCGACCGGCCAGCTCCGCCCCGGCCGCCTCTGCAGCCTCTCGCTCGAGGCGGAGGGCGGACAACTCGCCGGCACGGCGCTCTCTTTCGGTGCGCATCTCCGAGACTGCGCGGGCTGCCTCTTCGACGCTTGCTGCTAGGTCCTCCCGCTGGGATCGCAGGGCCTCGCGCTGATCCTGGAGTCGGGCGATCCTTCCGCGCGCGGCTTCGAGGAGGGACTCGCACTGGCCGAGCCGGTTGCGCGCGTCGGCAAGCTCTCTGAGAATGTCGAGGTGGCCGGTGCGCTGCTCTTCGGCCGACTCCCCGGTGTCTCGCAGGGCGCCGGTTTCCTGGCGGAGGCGCTGCTCGCGGGCCTCGATCTCTGCGCGGAGCTTCTCGGCCTTGGCCGCGAGTATGGGCCGCTCGCGCTCGGCGGTCGCCAGCTCCTCTTCGGCGGCGCGCTTCTGCTCCTCGAGCTGCTCGATCTCTTGGTGGGCCTGCGCGGTCTGGGCCTTCAGATCCTCGATGCGCTGGTTGGCGAGGTTGAGGCGCCCGTCGGCGCGGTCGGTCTCGCTCGCCAGCCGTCCGACAAGCGAGCGGGTGTCGTCGAGGCGGCTCTCGAGGTCCTGAAGCCGCGCCCTGACCTCGACCTCCTCGGCTGCGAGCTGATGGGAACGCGTCCGGGCGGCCTCCATCTCGCGCTCGAGTTCGACCTTGCGGTCGCGGACACGGGATAGGTTCTCGGTAAGGGCCGCGCGCTGGTGGACCATGAGGCTGAGCTTGAGATCGAAGAGCTCCTTGGAGAGCTGCTTGTACTGGCGCGCGGTCTCGGATTGCTGGGAGAGGGGCTCGACCTGGCTCTCGAGCTCGTGGATGATGTCGTTGACGCGGAGGAGGTTGGTGCAGACACGGTCGAGCTTGCGTCCGGCCTCGTTCTTGCGCTGGCGGTAGCGCTGGATGCCGGAGGCCTGCTCGAAGATCTCGCGGCGATCCTCGGAGCGCACGGAGAGGATGCGGTCGATCTCCGTCTGGCTGATCATGGAGTAGGCGTGCTTGCCGATGCCGGTGTCGAGGAAGAGCTCGTGGATGTCGCGGAGGCGGCATGGGACGCGGTTGATGAAGTATTCCCCCTCGCCGCTACGGAAGACGCGGCGTGTGACCGTGACTTCGGTGAAGTCGAGGGGGAGGGCTCCGTCGGTGTTGTCGAGAGTGAGCGATACCTCGCCTACCCCGGCACGGCGGCGGCTCTCGCTGCCGGCGAATATGACGTCGTGGGCGCGGGAGGAGCGGAGGGACTTCATGCTCTGCTCGCCGAGGCACCAGAGGATGGCGTCGGCGAGGTTGCTCTTCCCGCTGCCATTGGGCCCGACGATGCCGCTGACACCGGGGCCGAATTCGAGGGTGGTGTTATCGGCGAAGGTCTTGAAGCCGTTGAGCTCGAGGCGCTTGAGGTACAAGGCATGCCCCCTTCTGCAAGTGTGCTGCTACGTTTGCTGTGTCCCTGGTTCTTTCTGTGCCGCGATGGAGCGACGCGCGCACGGGCTCCGCCAGAGAGCGACGAGGCGGATTATATCACGGCGTCAGCATAAGTGGGAACGACCATTCCGAGAATACCATTCCCGCTGTGGGTTTCGCGACGGCCTGCTGCCTCACGGCTCCCAGGTCAACCCCGGCTCACTGGAGACTACAGTCTCGCGGCTGGCCCACCGCGCGCTTCCGTCCGCATACCCGTAGTTGTCACCTCCAGAGTGCCTCGGCTCGGCCGGCAGCAGCTCCGGGCCGCCTGCCGCGTTCCAGCCCTTGTCGCTCTCGAAGATGACGATTGTGGCGGCCGGCTTGGCCACGGCACCGAGGGGGAGGGCATCGAGAGACAGGTTGTAGGCGTAGCCAGAGGGGACACCTCCAGCCTCTGGACACCGGTATACCTGGTCGTTCTTGACGTACTCCCTGATAGTGTCGCACCACTCGCCCGCCGGCGGGAATACATAGTCGTTGTCGGCCAGATACATCTGGAAGGCAAGGGTGATGTTCTTCACATTCGAGAGGCAGACTGGCCGGGGGAGAGGTGGCTGTCGCAGCGGCAGGACGAGCCATACCAGGATGGCGAGCGCGCATACCAAGCACAACATGAGAACGGCTCGGAGGACAGGTACCGGCCTGGCCACGACAGGATCGCCACCTGCGCCGGGGACCTCTGTCAGCGCGGCGCTCGGGTCGGCCGGCATTGCAGTGCCGCACTGAACACAGGCCGAGCGGCCCTCAGGATTCTCCGTCCCGCACTTCGGGCACTGCGTCTTCCCCACCGCTGGCCTCCTCTATGTGCAACCCGATTGTATCCGAGCAGCCCGCAGAAAGCAATGGGCGGTTTCTCGCCGGTGAGCCGCCTCTGGGGCTTGGAGATGGCGCGGTTATCCTCTGGCCCGAACGGCGTTCAGGCTCTCCTCAAAGAGCCTCACATCCTCCTCCAGCTCGTTCGGGCGGTGCTTGGGATAGATCCCCACGCAGACTGCGTCGCCGGGCCGCATGTTGCGGGCCGCGCAGCGGACGGCGTCTTTGGGATCATTGCGGCCGCAGGCCATTATCTTGTAGTGAATAACGGGCTTTGACAGGCTCTGGATTGCCGCTGTCATCCGGTCCCGGTCGGCGTCAGCGAATCGCTCGTCCCCGCCCGGTTGATTCTCGGCCGACTCTCCTCGCTCGACCGGGTCGTAGTACGAGCACATGTAGAAGTCGCAGTCGAGGTGCTCCTCCGCCCACTGGAATATCTCAGGCTGGTGCCCCGCCACGCCAGCGGGCAAGGCTGCGTCGTGGATCATGTTGATGACCGGGATGGTCTGCTCCAGGCACCCGTGAATGCGCATGTTGTCCATCTGGCCGCCGTGGATGAAGACGGCCTTGGCCCCGTAGTTGATGCCGTTCAGCGCCCCCCGCTGCGGCGAGCCGATCTCGGGACATGTCTGCGCGATCCACTGCATCCGGCCGCCTTGATCCCAGTGCTCCATCAGCACCCGGATCACGTGGTGATCGGCCCGTCCGATGTGGGTGTTGACGCCGAGCCGCTCGGCTTGCCGATAGAGCGCCTTGATCCGGTCGGCCGTGAAGTAGTGTCTCATCTCGTCATCGGCGACCGTGCTCTGGTGGCTGAATCCGCTGATGGGATTGCCGCCGAGGATTAAGCGGCTCACCTCCAGGTCTGCGATCTTCACCTTCTCGAGGGCCATCGTCTGCTCCCGGTGTCGAGAGTCTCCGTCGGGGAGCCATTCTGCTTCGGGTGGCGATTGTCCTATGCGCGCCGAGCTTGCCCAAGGCGAAGCGTGCCAACCGGCCGAGATCGCGGCTGACGCGACAAACAGGGACCGCCGGTGTCTAAGACGTGCGAAGGGCGGATAGACCAGGAGGGAGAGAAGCAGCCTTGTTCAACCCAATTCTCCGCGGCGGGCTCGTGATGATTCCGCTGCTAGCAGTATCGGTGGTAGCTCTGGTCATCGCCATTGAGCGGTGGCTTTACCTGCGGCACGCCCGTGTGGACACGCCTCGGCTGATGGGCAAGATCCGGTCCGCGCTCGACTCCGGTTCGGTGGACCAGGCGCGGGGCATCTGCGACGCGACGCGGGGGCCCGTCGCCCACGTGTTGTCGGCCACTCTCGGCCATTTCGACATGCCTAAGGATGACCTCCGTGAGGTCGCTCGGGAGGTGGCCCTCGCCGAGCAGCCAGTGCTCGACGGCCACCTCCCCGTGCTGGCGACGATGGTCACGATAGCCCCGCTGCTGGGGCTGCTGGGGACGATCTCCGGGCTCATCAAGGTGTTCCACGTGATCGCGGGCGGGCAGATCGGAAATGCGACGGCGCTGTCGGGCGGGATTGCCGAGGCGCTGATAACGACGTTCACGGGTCTTTCCATCGCGATTCCCTTCATGGTTGTGTACAACGCGCTGTCGGGCCGCGTTGAGTCGCTCATTCACGAGATCGAACTCCGGGTGACCGAACTGCTCAACCTGCAGACGACGTCGAGGACGCAGCCATGAACCAGGAGTTTGTCCTTCCCCGGCGCCGGCGGCGCATCCGTCCATATGTTGACCTGACGGCCATGATCGACACGGTGTTCAACCTGTTGATCTTCTTTGCGGTGGCGTCGACGCTAGTGGGCGCGCGGAGCGGCCTGCCGCTGAAGCTGCCGTCGGCGAGGACGGCCCAGCCCGTCCCGGAGCGGGTGGTGTTACACCTGATGCCCGGGCAGCCGGTGCAGGTGAGCGGGCAGGCGGTGACGGCCGACCAGATCGGGGCCGCGTTGGACAAGGCGACGGGTGGGGATCGGGACGCACAGGTGGTGGTGGTGGCGGATGAGAACGTGTCATATTCGGAGCTGGTGGGGGCGCTGGACCAGGTGCGGCTGGCGGACTACCACCGGATCGCCCTGGCCGCGATCCGGCCGGCACCTGAGAAGGAGGCCGGCGGTCCGGGTCGCAGTATGCGGTGATGAACGGCACTGACTCACAACCACCCGCGAGCACATTGCCGATGGCTCCGGGCAGGCGGTTCGGGATCGCCGGCGGCTGCTCGGTGGCCTTCCACGCAGTAGTGTTGGTCGCCATCGGCCTGCTGTTCGGACGGACCCCCATCAGGCCGCCCGTTCTCATTCCTATCGAGCTGACGATGGCCGAGGCCGCGGCAGACGGGCTGCTGCTGGGGGCCGGGGGTCAGCCGGATGCGCCGAAGAGGACAAGCGAGAGCGCGGCGGCGAAGCGCGAGCCGGCGAAGGAGCAGCCTTCGAGTTCGGGCGGCCGGGCGAAGTCGGCTCCCGCGGCACCCAAGCTCCTGACAGCGAAGTCGGGCACAGAGCCCGCGGGACCCGAAGGGGTGGGAGCAGATGCGGCCGGGCCGGGGGGAGAAGAAGAGAAGCCGGCGGGACCTACCCGCGGGCCGGGCATCGTCGGAGGTCCGGAGCCAGTCTATCCGAAGGACGCGCTCGACCAAGGCCTCGAGGGGCGGGTGAGTCTGTCCGTGCTGGTATCGGCCGACGGCAGTGCTTCTTCTGTCGCGGTGGCGAAGAGCTCGGGACATGAACTGCTCGACCGCGCCGCGGTGAGGGCGGTGAAGAGCGGCTGGACGTTCCGGTCCGCGCTCGAGAACGGCGAGCCGGTCGAGGGCAAGTGCGCGGTCACTTTTGTGTTCTCCAGCGCCAAGGTTCAGAAGGAATAGCGAGTGCCATGCATCGTGAGCGGCCGTTCGTCGTGATTGGCAAGGGGTTGGTGGCAGGGCTGGTGGTCCTGTTCGTGGCAGCGTGTGCGATGGGAGGAGCCGAGGCGGCGGAGGCTCAGCCTGAGGGGCCACCGCCGGGGACGGTTTCGATCGAGAACGAGTTTATCCGCATACGCGTCAACCGCGGACCTGTGGAGATGGGTCGGTTTGCGGTTGACACAACAGGGGGCGATCCGTCTCGTTCGTCGGACGATGGAAAGGTTCTGGTCTACGGCAGCCGGGCGCCGTGGACGTCATACACTACTGTGCTGGTGGACGGGGAGGCGTATCTGTTTGGAGGGAGGAGCCTGCGACGCGCCGGGCTGGATTGTCCGACGGGCGAGTTGATACGACCGCCTGTCGTCGGAGACAACGGGATCGACGCCGCTGTCCGCATCGGGGGAATAAGGGTGACCCAGGAGCTCGGGTTTGCCCGCAGCCCGACTACCCGAGTGGAGGACACTGCGCGCATCACGTATCGCATCAAGAACGAAGGGGATGTGCCGCACACGGTGGGACTGCGCATCATGCTCGACACCATGCTTGGCGCCAACGACGGCGCGCCGCTGCGGGCGGCCGACCAGGCCATCGCGACGGCGACCGAGCTCGCCCGCGATGAGATTCCCGACTACTGGCAGGCGTTCGACTCGCTGGCCGAGCCGGCCGTGATTTCGCAGGGGACGCTGCGGTCAACGGGCATCTCGCCTCCCGACCGGCTCCAGATGGTGGATTGGGGGACGCTGGCCGACTCGCCATGGGAGTATCCCTTCCCGACCGGAGCGGACTTCACGCGCCGGGGCGAGGAGGCGCAGGACACGGCGGTTGCGCTGTACTGGGACCCGAGGCCGGTTGCGGCCGGGGAGTCATGTACGTTCGCCACGCTGTACGGAGTCGGGGGCGTGACGCTAAGCCCGGCCGAGCTGTCGCTGGGGCTTACGGCTCCGGCGGAGGTGGACTACCGGCATGACGAGGAGCGGCCGTTCTCGGTGGTGGCGTATGTGGAGAACACGGGGGGATTCGAGTCTCGCGGGACTGTTCTGAGGCTGGAGCTGAGCGAAGGGCTGGAGCTGGTCGGGGGCCGGCCAACGGCGCCGCTGGGCCTGCTGAGGCCGGGCCAGACAAGGCAGGCTATCTGGAGGTTGACCCCGACCGGCAAGGTGACGGGCAATCTGCAGATCACGGCGTCCGTCACGTCGGAGAATCTCGAGCCAAACCAGGTGGTTCGAGAGATAATCGTCAACAGCCCGCCTCAGCTCTCGCTGACCGTCAGTGCGCCACACAAGCTGCTGGTGACGCCGGAGAATCGGCACGCGCCGAATCCGTTCCTGGTCCAGGCACTGGTTACGAACCACGGCGGACAAAGCGGCGGCAACCTGGTTGTGTCGCTCTCTCTCCCGGATGGCCTCGAACTAGTCCAAGGGCTCCCGGAGACTCAGGTCGCGTCTCGTCTGGACCCCAGCCAGAGCCTGAGCTTCGCCTGGCGGGTGCGCGCGCTCGGCCTGCCCACCGGCTCGCTGTCGATGTTGGTCGAAGGCACGGCCGGAGGGGCGAAGCCCGTCCGAGCGCAGCGCGCTGTGATAGTGCCGCGCCTGACTCCGGAGCTACGGGTCTATCCGTCAGACCAGACGGTGCCGCTGACCACCGACTATCAGCCGACCCTTCTGCCAATCGCCGTGAAGGTGGTGCCGGCCCGCGATTTCGCGGGGGCGCGGGTATCGCTCGGCTACGATCCGGCCGTTCTGGAGCCGCTTTACGTGTCCCGAGGCGATGCCTTCGTCGAGGCCGGCCGTCTGCTGTCGCCGTGGAGTGCAGGGCGCCAGCTCCCCGGCAATATCATTGACGTCGGGGGCGAGCGCAGGGACGCGCCGGCCCTCAATCTCCCGGAGGCCACTCTGTTCACTGCCGTGTTCATGGTGAAGCAGCCGGGGGAGAGCGCCTTTTCGCTGGGGCCGGTCTCGCTGCTCTCGTCGAGTGGCGAGGAGGTCGCCTGCCGCGCCGTAGCAGGACGTGTGATAGTTGAAGCAACGGAGGAAGCCGAATGAAGACGTCCACGACTTTGGCTCATGTAGGTGCCTGCTGCATCGCCGCGCTGTGCCTGCTTGGCAGCGCGTTCGGGGACACGCCCGACCCGGGGGAAGCTCCCGGCGATGTGCATCGGAAGGTCGTCGGTCAGGCCGCGGCGGCCGAGGCGCCGGAGCGCGAGCAAACGCCGGCGGAGCTGGGCGAGCGCGTGGAAGCGCTTGAGAAGGAGAACCTGGTGCTGCGGGAGGACCTGGGGAAGGCGCGCCTGGACGCGCGGGCCCGGCTGGCGGAGGCGGAGAAGGAGCGGGCGGAACTGGAGTCCCTCCTTCGGCAGCGGGTGGACGAACTCAACGAACGGCTCGCCGCCGAAAGAGAGAGACAAGCCAGGAAGACCCGCAACCTCTGGCTGGCAGTCGGGATCCTCGCTCTGGCGATCGCGGGCTCCAACTGAGGGAGGCTGGGCCAGAGAACTCGGGGGCAGGCGGGAAAGGGCCGACAGCGGAGAGTGATGCGCGCGGGAAGGAGCGAGGGGGCATCCTGTCCGGGCGGCGCGGTGGCGCCGCTCAGACGGGTCTGTGTTGACCTGGCGGCCGATATGGGGTAGAATACGAGCTAGTGAATTATTTCACGGGCGCGGCCGACGGACTGTGCGCAACATGTGCTGCAGCCGCCGCGCAAAGGGGGCCCTGCGTTGGTGCAACCCTCCGGCAAAGCTCCAGAGCCAACGCTGTCTCGGCTGAGTCTGTATCTTCGCTGTCTGCGCCAGTTGGCCAAGGATGGCGCCAAGACTATCTCCTCCGCGCAGCTGGGATCCCACTGCGGCGTCGTATCTGCACAGATTAGGAAGGACCTCTCGTACTTCGGCGAGTTCGGCAAGCCCGGCACTGGTTACGAGGTGCAACAGCTTCTCTCCCGGCTCACGGAGATCATGCAGCTCGACCAGGAACACCGCGTTGCCATCATCGGCGCCGGCAACCTGGGCGCGGCGCTGGCCGGATATGCCGGGTTCTCCGATTCGCCGTTCCGCATCGTGGGGATCTTCGACAACAACTTCAACAAGATCGGCCGCATGCTCTGGGACGTCGAGATCCTAGACGTCCATCGGCTGACGGAAGTCAACCAGCACATGCGCGCCGGTATCGGGATCATCGCAGTGCCCGCGGAGGCCGCTCAGGAAGTGGCCGACCGGCTTGTTGATGCGGGTGTTCGCGCCATTCTGAACTTCGCACCGAGCCGGATCGAGGTGCCGCCAGGGGTGGCCGTCCGCCATGTGGATCTGACGCGCGAAATCGAGGTGCTGTGCTACCACATGGGGCGGGTGGCCGAGGAGCAGGAGGCTCTTTCCGACGCGGATGAGTGACCCTTGCCGCCGCGATGACCGGGTGCAGGTTCGGCCAGAGCGGCCACGGCTGTGACCTAGCCGGCGTACCACTTCAGGTCGGGGAGGGGCGGCGCACGCCGAAGGCGGGTGTGGGTTAGACCTCTCCCAGTGTGAACAGCCCGACGAGCGCCCAGAGCCCCGCGTTCAAGAGGTCGCCGACGATGAAGCCAATGGCCAGCGGCACCGTAGTCCGGTAGAGGCGGAGGCCGCCATAGCGGACGACGAGGGTCTTGCAGGCCCAGCCGACGAGGAAGGGCATCCAGTACCAGTTCAGGCCCCAGCACATCCCCGCCATATAGCCGACGGGATGGAGAGGCCACCACCAGAAGCGCAGTCGCATCGCTCCGAGGAAGATGGCGAATGCGGCGCCGAAGACGATGGCGATTAGCCCGTTGACGTCAGTGTTGGTGGGGTACATCTGCCGCCAGATGATTCGCCCGCCGTCCCCGATGCTCTGCGGGCCGAGCCAGCCTGTCTGCAGCCCGCGCAGGCCGAACCATCCGTAGTGGTAGATGCCGGTCAGTACCACGACCAGCCCCAGCACGAGAGTCAGAGCGAACCCGGCAAGCATCGCCTTCGCGAGCCGCCGTTTGTCGATCCCGGCGGCGTCGGCGATCTTGAAAGTCTCGAGGGCGTTGCCGGAGCACACCTCGTAGATGGTGCCGAAGCCCTGGCCGTAGGTCCAGCGGGTGGACATGATGATGACCGCCTCCCGCACACTATAGAAGGAGCTGCCAAAGGGGGTATTGAGCACGAACTCGAGCTCGATCGGAAACATCGAGAAGCCGAGGCCCGTTTCCGCGCGGAGCCGGGCCCATACGATGTAGTAGGCGAGAATGCCACCGATGAGGGCGACTGCGACTCCCACCCGGCAGCCGGCGCGCCAATCGTAGTAGACCAGGCCAGCGAAGGTGAGGACTATGCCGATCAGAGCCAGGCGATAGGAGACAGGCTCATCCGCGTCGGCTGCGGAGCGCCGCCGGGTCACTGCGATACGCAACGCCCGCGCCAGGTGGCTGCGCGCGATCAGGAGGCCCCAGATGCCGATGGCGAGGAGGGCCCCGCCGCCCTGGAAGCGGGGTGCGGGGAAGCCGCTATCCCAGATCATCGAAGGATCCCTCGGCTCCGCGCCCGCGAACACCCCCAGTATGTTGGCCGCGACCAGGAGCCACCAGAAGAACCAGGCGGAGAAGGAAAGCTCCTTCGGGATCAGATAGGCGATGGCAATCATCCACGGCCACAGCACAAGCGTGACCTCGCCGATGGCGCCAAGTGGGCCGACTCGCTGCTCCCGCATCAGTGCCAGGGGTCCGAGCGGGATGTCAGGGATTGAGGGCCAGCGCGATGAGAGTGCGTTCAGAAGGGTCACGCCGAACGAGACCAGCACGCCAATCCAGAAGGGCCAGCCTCGCGGGAGCCTGCCCCGGCCGTCTTTCGCGCTGTCCTGCGTCACCATCTCGAGGGGCACCTGTGCGATCGGGAAGGTCAGCCGCTCGTTGCCGATCCACTGCCGCTGCAACAGGGCAATGATGCAGAGAGCGCAGAGAAAGAGGCCGAGCATGAAGGCGCCCCAGGCGAGCAGGGGCTGCCACCAAAGAGCCCAAGGGACGGAGGCTCCGCCCACGAAGAACCCCTCTGCCGCGGTGGGGTCACTGGGCGCGAACCAGGTGGGCACATGGGAGAGGAAGGCTGTTTGCCAGACGACGTAGATGCGGGACATGTAGTAGTAGTGGATGGTGCCGCACAGCATCCAGGCGATCGTGGTGGCGCCGATCAGCGGCCCCGCGACCAGCAGCATGGAGTAGACGACCAGCAGCTCCCGGCGGGTGAGCCCAATTCGGCGGAAGAACGGGAGGCCGCCCGCGGCCGCCAGCGCGAAGACGAGCACGACGGGGGTCATGGAGGGCACGCCGACGAACATGGTGGCTCGGTTCCAAGCGATCTCGACGAAGAAGGCGATGGGCACCAACACCACCAGCAGCGCCAGCCCCAGCAACACGGCGCGCCGGGTCACGCCGCCTGCGCGTGATGAAGCTCTGGCCGGGCCTTCCATGGGCAGAGCTAACGTTCGGCCTCGCCAGACGGGGTCCCTTCCACGTGCTCGCCCGGCGGGCGGCCACACTCAAGGTCAGGGGATACGCGTGAGTAGGTGATCGCGTACACGTCAGCTTGGTGCTCTGGACGGCGGTCCCGACCACAACGGCAGGACAGGCGGGGGATGGGAACGAACCGGTCGCCGAGCACGGCGGCCCACCACGTGGAGGCAGTGCGGCTCTTTGGGATGCCGCGGACAGCGGAGATGAGCGGACCCGACACAGTGCAGGCGGAGAGCGCGCGCGGCGAACCGTGTGAGGCAAACGCGCTCGCCAGCTTCCTGGATAGGGCGGCGCTGGAGCACCGAGACAAGGCGGCCCTGCAGGTTCTGCGGGGCGGGCGCTGGGAGAGGCTGAGCTACGCGGAGCTGAGGGGCAGGGCTGAGGCCTGGGGCCGGATCCTTGCGGCGGCCGGCGTTGCCCGCGGAGACCGGGTGCTTCTGGTCTCCGAGAATTCGCTGGGGTGGGGAGTAGCTTACTTTGCAGCAGTCTCGCAGGGCGCGGTCGCGGTGCCAGTAGACCCCGAGCTTGACGCACACAGCATCCTGGCAATGTCCGACAAGACGGGCGCCCGCGTGTGGCTTGCTTCACGGCGCGTTCTCGAACGTGTCGGATGTGCCCTCGCCGAAGCCGCCGGGCAGCCCAGAGCGTTCGAAGTGGAGGCGTTTGCGTGCGCGCCGGACGAGTCCCAGCTCGCGGGTGACGGCGGGGGTGAGGAGGTCGGCGCCCAGCGGCCAAAGACGATGGGAGGGCAGGCAGAGAACGAGTGCGCCCTAATGCCGTTCACGTCGGGGACGACTCTGGCACCGAAAGGTGTGCCCCTGACGCATGCGAACTTCCTCGCGAACCTGCGAGCCATCAGGCAGGTTGTGTCCATAGGTCGTTCGGATGAGTTCCTGTCGGTGCTGCCGCTGTACCACGTGCTGGGATTCACGGCGGGATTGCTGGCGCCCCTGAGCGCTGGTGCGACGGTGACATATGTGGACCGGGTCACGCCGGCGGCGCTGCTCGAAGCCATGCAGGCGACGAGAACGACTGTCGTGATCGGCGTGCCTCGGCTGTATGCGCTGCTGGCTAGAAGGATCGCTCAGACGGTCGAGTCGGCCGGTCCGGCCAGACGTGGAGTCTATGTCTTGCTCCTTGGCGCAGCGCGTGTCTGTCGCGGGCTGGAGGGAGCGCTGGGCCTGCTGGCTCCGGCCGCGCGGCGACTCCGAGCCGTTCTCTTCCGCAGGGCACACAGGCGGTTTGGCGGACGCATACGCTTCCTGGTCAGCGGCGGCGCGGCGCTCCCGCCCGACGTCTTCGATTCGCTCGACCTGCTGGGGTTGACCGTCTGCGAGGGATACGGACTGACGGAGACTTCGCCTGTTCTGACTCTTAACCCGCCCGAGCGCCCTCGCCGCGGGACGGCGGGGCCTCCTCTGCCGGGCGTAGAGCTACGGATCGATCATCCTGACGGCGACGGAGTGGGGGATATCATGGTCAGAGGTCCCTGCGTGTTCTCGGGCTACTGCAACGATGAGGAGTCTACCGGTCGAGCATTCCGCGATGGCTGGTTCCGAACGGGGGACCGAGGGCGGCTGGAGCGAGATGGCTACCTTACGCTCGCCGGACGCGCAGACGATGTGATAGTGACGGGTGCGGGCAAGAACGTCTATCCGGACGAGATCGAATGGCTGTACCGGGAGCTGCCACACGTGAAGGAGTTCTGCGTTGTCGGAGTTCCCGATCCGGGAAGCGCGGGCCACGCGGTTCACGCCGTCGTTGTGCTGGACGACTCCGAGGGGGGGCCGTCGGTCGGGGCCCGTAGGGGAGCCGTTGAGTCAGCAGCTTCGCGCATCGCCCGAGAACTCCGCGGGCACCAGCGGGTACGGCGGTTTCATTTCTGGGATGGCGAGCTTCCGCGGACGTATACGCTGAAGGTGAAGCGACAGCAGGTTCGGGAGGCAGTGCTCGCGGCGCTGTCTGGGGAGGAGAATTGCCTTGGCTGAGACTGCTTCCGGGTCACGCCTGCCGGGGAGACTCCCGCGTGGCCTCTGCGGTGTGCGCTCTACTCGACACTGAGCCGGCGGCGATCCTGTTCCCTCCGGCCAGCGACGGGCGGTCTCAGGGGCTGTTGGCGACGCCGGCCGCTCTCGGGGCGATCGCTAGGCTGTGAGGCGCACTCTCTCCTGTGCAAATGCGTCGTAAAGGGCGAGCAGGTTCTCGGTGGGGGTTCGGGACTGGATGTTGTGGACGGCGGCGAACACGAACCCGCCGTTCTTCGAGAGCGCCGATACAGTCTCGCTGACCTGGCGGCGCACCTCTTCCGCGGAGCCGAACGGAAGCGTTCGCTGCGTATCCACGCCTCCGCCCCAGAACGTGATGCTGTCGCCGAAGTCGCGCTTGAGCTCGGCCGGGTCCATGCCGGCGGCGGAGATCTGCACGGGATTGAGGATATCGAATCCGGCATCGATGAAGTCTGGGATGAGAGCACGCACGGAGCCGCAGGTGTGGATGAAGGTCCGCCAGGTGGTGTGGCCGTGGACCCAGTCGTTGACGGCTGTGTGGAAGGGCTTGTAGAGGTCTCGATAGGTCTGCGGGGAGACGAAGGGCCCGCGCTGTGTGCCGAAGTCGGTCCCGGTCACGAACAGGCCGGTGATCCGCTCGCCGACGACGCCGTGGATCTTGTCCAGATTGGCAAGGCCGATCTCGCACTGTCGCTCGAAGATCTCGTACACGTGGTCGGGGCGGGTGAGCGCGCTGACGTACCATTCCTCGATGTCGCGGATGCCGCGCGGGTGCTTGAGCCCCGGGGCCGGGACGTGAGCGATGTCGCCGAAGCCAGTGCCTCCGAAGTTGCCGAGAATGGCTTTGTCGGTCCGCGAGTACAGGTCTTCGGCGCTCCGGCGGAAGTGGTCGAGTTCGGAGTCAGTGACGGGACCGAACTCCTCCAGGTTGTCCTCGACAGTGAGCTCGCCTTCAGGCAGCGGCGGTTGACGGATGATGGCGTCGAAGTAGTAGCCGCCGGCCGGCATGCGTGCGCTGGGGGGCGCTGACCTGTCCCCCTCCGGGTACATCAGCAGATCGCCGTCGGGCTCGGGATCAGTGTTGAAGCCCTCCGGCACGAGCACGGGGGTTCCATGGAAAGTGGTCCATGACTTCCATCCCCGGCTCTCGAACCCGAAGAATGTCGTTGTGCCGCATAAGGGAACGACGTCTATGCCGAGCGTGTCTATGAGGTCTGGCCCCACTTCGCCGAGCATCTGATACGGCTCAATCACTCTTATTGGGGTGCCGGGCTCGTCGAGCCCCAGCGCCTGGCGAAGGCGGTAGACACTGTCGACGTGCATGCCCGAGACCACACTTCCGCCCAAGTCGAGGGGC
>JALGTG010000075.1 GCA_029821495.1 Candidatus Hebobacteria bacterium | reverse complement strand
GCCACCGCCGCCCATGCCACCACCGCGCATGCCGCGGCCACCACCGCCAGCACCGCGGCCGAAGCCGGGCGCGCCGCCGGGCAGCTCGGCGCTCCTGACGAGGTTGAGGTCCTGGTCGTACTTCAGGAGCATGCTGCCGGAGACGACGTAGACGTAGCTCCCCGAGACAGCGATGGCGGGTTGGCCCATTCTGCCGAAGGCCCCACCCGGACCGCCCGGGCCGCCAGCCGGCCCCGGAGGGCCGGCGCCCGGCACAGGCAACTGCACCTGAGCGAAGGCCACGACGGCGTAGGCGGCGAGGGCCACCAGTGCGACAAGCAGGAGAGGCAGGAATCGTCTCATCTTCGTGCGGCTCCTTTCGCTTGGGTCTGTACGGCCGGAGGTATGCTACGCCGTTAGACGACGGATACCCTCATGGAGTTCCAGTGGCGATGTGTGGGAGGGGGACGTTGGGTGGGGGTAGCGGGAGGCATTCGCCTTCGGCGAGATACCCGCCCTACACGACCCGCCTGCGGCGGGTACGCAGGTTACAAACCTGCGCCACCAAACTGTGGCAGGAGGCAAGACGCCGGATGGCGCCCAAGGCTCCTACCCTACCCTAGAGGGGAAACCGTGGGATTCCGTTCGCTTCGCTCAGGACATGCCTTCACTTCGTTCAGAATGACAGATAGGGATCGGGACAGGAATGTCCCTCCTACGGGATGCGGCGGGCACAGGCGTGCCCGCCCTACAGCAACGGGCCTAGGAGGTGAAGGTGAAGTTGGCGATCTTGAGGGTGGGGACGTGGGCGCGGGGGACTAGTTCAGAGTCGCGGCCGATGAGCTCGACGTTGCTGAGGGCTTCGACGATGGATTGGGTGAAGCGGAGGTTCTTGAGGGGGCTGGTGATCTTGCCGTTCTCGATGAGGAAGGTGCCGTCGCGGGTCATGCCGGTGAAGATGGTCTGCTTCTCGTGGACGACGTTGGTGTAGTGGAAGCGCGTAACGAAGATGCCGCGCTCTGTGGAGGCGATCATGTCTTCGAGGGTCGCGGGGCCGGAGGCTAGGAAGAGATGGCCGGGCATGGGGCCGTAGGGGTTGGGCGCGGGATAGGCGTGGCCGGTTGACTGCTTGCCTTCTTTGTTGGCGGTGTAGGAATCGTACACGACGCCGCGGGCGACACCGTTCTCGATGATGCTGACCTTCTGGCGCGGGACGCCCTCCCAGTCGAAGGGGAAAGCGAGGCCGCGGGGGTCGGTGGCGTCATCCCAGATGGTGATATTCTCTCCCGTGACCTTCTCGCCGATGCGGCCGGTGAGGAAGCTGCGGCCCTCCTGGACGGAGAGGGCGTCGAGGCCCATGTAGGCGAGCATGGAGAGCATGTCGCCGACGGCAAGGGGCTCGAGGATGACGGTGTACTCGCCCGGGTCGATGGCCTCCGCGCCGTGGGCGTCAACGCACTTGCCGGCGGCGATGTCGGCGATCTCGGCGGGGTCGAGCGTGGCGATGTCGAGTCCGTGCCACTCGGCGTAGCCGCTGGACTCGTCGTCGGCGAGCAGGGCGATGAGGCCGGCCTCGGTGGCCGGGGCGTAGGCGCTGATGCCGAGGGAGTTGGCGACGGCGATCTCCGCGGACTCGGCGGAGAGGGAGCCGGAGGCACGGCAGCCATTGGCTCCGGCGACGTCGACGATGGCCCGGACGCTGTCTGCGCGCTGCTCGGGAGTGGAGGAGGCGGTGGCGCCGGAGTAGCTCGCGATGTCGGGCAGCGGTCGCGGTTCGGGGAGCGAGACGAAGCGCTCGTCCTCGGCAGAGACGCGAGCGAGTTCAACGGCGCGGCGGGCGACGGACTGCACTTCGTCCTTGGTGATCTGGTTGCCCCGGGCGACGCCGATGCGCTTGCCGAGGACAGCGCGGACGGAGATCATGGCATCCCGCTCGGCGACGTTCTGGTGGATGGTGGATTCGGCGAAGCGGGTGAGGGAGCTGTTGGTGGAGTGGAGTATGGCCTCGGCCTGGTCGCAGTCGCAGGCGGCGAGAGCGGCTTTGACGAGTTCGAGGGATTGGGTTTCACCGAGCATGGGAGTTCTCCTTCGGATCATGGGCGTGGCAGGAGGCAAGCTCCTGCCGAACGAAAGATGGAGGCAAGCGAGTGTTCTTGGGAGGTGGAGCGATGGCGCGAATCGAGCCGGTGGTGTACTTCGAGAACACGAAGGATGCGGCAGGGAACACGGCGCGGGTGGTGGAGGTGGTGGGAGAGTACCTTAGGGAACACCGGGTGCGCAATGTGGTGATGGCGACGAACACGGGGTATGTGGGTTCGCGGTTCTCGCCGCTGGCGAAGAAGCACCCGAAGGTGAGCTTCGTCGGGGTGAAGATGGCGCCGGCGGTGGACAAGATGTACGATGTGAAGTGGAACGCGCGGTATGGGAGGACGATAGAGAAGGCGGGGATCAAGCTGGTGTGTGGGACGCACGCGCTGACGGGTGGGGTGGACCGCGCGGTGCAGGGGGAGTTCGGGGGATTCGCGCCTGGGTCGCTGATTGCGCACACGCTGTATCTGTTCTCGCAAGGGATGAAGGTGTGTGTGGAGATCATCGCGATGGCGTGTGATGCAGGGCTGCTGCGAGAGGGCGTGCAGGTGGTGGCATGCGCGGGGACGGGTCACGGGTCGGACACCGCAATCGTGGCGACTGCGGCGGCGAGCGCCAATCTGTTCGATATGAGCGTTCATCGAGTGCTGGCTATGCCGTTGAAGAAGTAGATCCGCCATCGCGTGTGTGCCTCATGGGGCAGGAGGCAAGCTCCGGCCCAACTCAGAGGCTACTGTGGCCGGGCGCCGATGCCGATGCGGACGCTGCGGAATCGGGCGGGGGCGACGGCGTGGCCGACCCACATGACCTGGATGGGCTCTCCCTTGCCGCAGTTGAGAATGCCCCAGGGGCGCCATTCGTCGCGGCCGGCGATGGCGTCGCAGTTGCCCCAGAACTGGGGAGTGACTCCCTGATAGGTGGTGTTGCGGAGCATGCGGCCGAGCTGGCCGTTCTTTATCTCCCAGGCGATCTCGGTGGCGAACTGAAAGTCGAGGCGGAGGTCGTCTATGCTCCAGCTCTTGGTGGTGGCGGCGTAGATGCCGTCATCGGTTTCGCGTATCATCTCGTCAAGGCTGGATCTGCCCGGGGCGAGGTTGATGTTGGTCATGCGGATGATGGGGAGGCGGTCCCAGCCGCTGGCGCGCATTGCACCGCCGCTCGTGATGCCGAGGCGGGCGGCCGTTTCGCGAGAGCTGAGGTAGCCGGAGAAGAGGCCCTGCTTGACGAGGTCAGTGCGCTGGGCGGGCACGCCTTCGTCATCGTAGCCGAAGGTGCCCATGGCGCCGGGGATGGTGGCATCGGCGTAGAGGTTGACGAGATCGGAGCCGTAGCGGAGCTCGTTGAGCTTGTCGGTGGTGAGGAAGGAGGCGCCGGCGTAGGAGCGCTCGGTGCCGAAGACCCGGTCGAGCTCGGTGGGGTGGCCGCAGGATTCGTGGACCTGGAGGGCGAGCTGGCTGCCCTCGAGGATGAGGGTGGTGGTTTTGGAGGGGCAAGGATCGGCGGTGAGGAGGGCGACAGCTTCCTCACCGGTGCGGCGTGCGTTTGCGGGGAAGGCCATCCCTTCCACGAACTCCCAGCCGCGGTTGGCATTGTCGCCGTCGAGGGAGCTTGGGTAGGAGCGGCGCTGCACCTCGCCGTTGCCCTGAGCCAGGGCCTGTATCATGCCGCCGGATTGGATGCGAGACTGGATGAGGTCGGCGCCGTCGGAGGAGGCGAACCACTTCTCCTCGCGCACGAGATTGAGCTCGCCGGTGGCGACGTCCACGCCCGGCACCTCGCGCATGAGCTTGTCGGCGTCGAGGAGGAGGGCGAGCTTCTTCTCCAGGGGAACGGCGAAGGGGTCAACTTCGTACTGGGAGGACCACTCAGCCTGGATGGGCTCCTGGGGGCCGAGCTCGACGCGGCCGGAGGCGAGGGTGGCGCTGGCGCGTGCGATGCGAACGGCGAGGTCGGCGGCATCGTCCACATCTGCGGGGGCGAGGGAAGAGGTGCCGACGAATCCCCAGGCGCCGTCTGCGATGACGCGTATGCCGAGGCCCCGGTCGGTGGCGTCGGCAATGCCCTCGGCGGCGCCGTTCTTGGTGTTGATGGTCTGGCGGCGGGTGACGATGGCGCGGGCATCGGCATAGGTGGCGCCCGCGGAGCGCGCGCGGGAGACGGCGCGGTGAACGAGTTTCTTCATGGCAGTTGCTCCCTTGGCGAACGGACGAGCGGCTAGGTGGGGATGAAGTCTACTCGCGGCCCCAGGTCGGCGATGAAGGTGGCGAGGAGCTTGGCGGCAGCGTCGAGGTCGCGCAGGTTGAGCACCTCGATGGGGGTGTGCATGTAGCGGACCGGGACGCTGACGACGCAACTGGCGCAGCCCTCCCGCACGAGCTGCATGGCCCAGGCATCGGTGCCGGAGCGGCCGGGCACGCCGATCATCTGGTGTTTGACGCGCGCCTTCTTCGCCGCGGCAAGGAGGCGATCAACGACGACGGGATTCATATTCGCGCCGCGGTGGAGCACGGGGCCGGCGCCGAGCTTGACGTCCCCGAAGCGCTTCTTGTCGGCGTCGGGGTAGTCGGTGCCGTGGGTGACGTCCACGGCGACGGCGACGTCGGGCTCGATGGCGAAGGCGCTGGTGGTGGCGCCGCGGAGGCCGATCTCCTCCTGCACGGTGGAGACGGCGAAGAGAGCGGCCTTAGGCTTCATGCGGGAGGCCAGGCGAAGGGCCTCCAGGACGACGAAGGAGCCCATCTTGTCGTCGAAGCCGCGGGCGGTGACTACGTCGCGATGGAGGCGGTCGAAGGTGGTGGCGAAGGTGATGGGATCGCCGATGCTGACGCGGCGCTCGGCATCGCGGCGGCTGGCGGCGCCGATGTCTATCCACTGCTGGTGGAACTGGAGGACCTTCTTGCGTTCCTCGGGCTCCATGAGGTGGATGGCCTTCTTGCCGACGACGCCGAGAACGTGGCCGCGGGAGGTGTGGATGCGGACCTTCTGGCCGGGGACGAGGTGGGCGTCGACGCCGCCGATGGGGGAGAAGTGGATGAAGCCGCTGTCGGTGATGTAACGAACCATGAAGCCGATCTCGTCGCAGTGGCCGGCGAGCATGACGCGGGGCTTGCCGGCGGGGTTGAGGGAGGCGATGACGTTGCCCATGACGTCGGTGCGGACTTCGCCGGCGAACTGGGCCGCGTAGTCGCGGACGACGGACTGCGCGGGCTGCTCGAAGCCGGAGGGGCTGGGTGCGTTGACGAGTTGTTCGAGGAAGGTCAGCGATTCTTCTCGCATGGCGGTCCTTTCGTGCGCTTCCCAACTAGGACAGACGGGAGAGATAGAGCCGGTAGCCGCCGCCCTTGGCGACCGCTTCGGCTTGCCCGAAGACTTCGGTCATCTTCTGTGCGAGGCGAAGCACTCCTTGTTTGGTGCGGGCAACGAGGTAGAAGCGGCCGGCGGGGGAGAGGTGGTCTTTCGATCCGTCAATGAGGCGGTGGACGACGGGGATGCCGGCGCGGATGGGTGGGTTGAGGGCGATGACGTCGAAGGTGCGGTCGGCGAGGGGCGCGAAGCCGTCGCCCTGGAGGGCTTCGGCGTTTTGGATGTTGTTGGCTGCGAGGTTCCGCCGGGCGAGCGCGACGGCGCGCTCGTTGATGTCAACGAGGGTAACGTGTCCATGGGAGGCGAGGAGGGCGGCGACGATGCCGACGACGCCGTAGCCGCAGCCGAGGTCGAGGAAGCGGTCCTCCTCCCCTACCTCCATGTGCCTGACGAGGAGGCGAGTGCCGCGGTCGACGCGGGCGCGGGAGAAGACGCTGGGCTCTGTGACGAGGCGGAGCTTGTGTCCCCGGAGGGTGGTTGTGAAGGTCTGGCGCTTGCCTCGGGAGGCGGGGCGCGGAGTGAAGTAGTGTTCGGAGGGCATGGGGGGAGGTTCGGTGAGAGGTGGGAGGGTGCCTGCTGGGGGTAGGCAGCGGGAGCGGAATGCGGATTGGCTTCGCAGGGCGAAGCCTGTTTCAGGTCAGTAGATTCCTCGCTGCGCTCGGAATGACATCCTGATGGCGGGTGTGGCGTACGGGGGGCAGGAGGCAAGCTCCTGCCGAACTAGAAGGGTCCTGCCCTACGCGAGAGAGGGAACGGTGGGGTCCTTCACTTCGTTCAGAATGACAGATAGGGATCGGGACAGGAATGTCCCTCCTACGAGAAAGGCGTCGGGGATCGGCATGCCCGCCCCATCCGCCTGAGGCGGACCTTCGGCAGTACGGCTGTGCGGCCTTGCACAGGTTGGAAACCTGTGCTACCGGGCCGAGGCAGGAGGCAAGCTCCTGCCGAACTAGAAGGGTCCTGCCCTACGCGTGAGACGGAACGGTGGGATTCCTCACCCCTAAGTCCACCGTAGGCGGACCGGGGTGGCGGTCGCCAGAGGCGACCTAGGCACTTCGCTCGGAATGACAGATAGGGATCGGGACAGGAATGTCCCTCCTACGAGAAAGGCGTCGGGCATCGGCATGTCCGCCTGTGGCGGAAGATACCCCCCTACAGGATGTCAGTCCTCCTCGACCCAGACGGCGCGGAGGATTTCTTCGAGGGTGGTGAGGCCTTCGCGGGCTTTCTGGATGGCGTCTTCGCGGAGGCCGAGGGTGCCGAGGCTGCGGGCGAGGCGGCGGATTTCGCCGGCGGACTCGCGTCGGGTGATGGCGGAGCCGATGACGTCGTCCACTGTCATGATCTCGAAGCAGGCGAGGCGACCGTGGTAGCCGGTGCCGCGGCATTCGTCGCAGCCGCGGCCGCGGTAGAAAGTACCACCTTCAATGCCGAGGGTGTCGAGCAGCTCCTGGGCGGGCTCGTCCTCGGTGCGGCACTCGGGGCAGATGTGGCGGACGAGGCGCTGGGAGAGGAAGGCGCTGGCGGAGGAGGCGACGAGGAAGGGCTCGGCGCCCATGTCTATCAGGCGGGCGGCGCCGCTGGCGGCGTCGTTGCAGTGGACGGTGGTGAGGACGAGGTGGCCGGTGAGGGCGGATTGGATGGCCATGCGGAGGGTTTCGAGGTCGCGGATCTCGCCGACCATGATGATGTCGGGATCCTGGCGGAGTATGGAGCGGAGGCCCGAGTCGAAGTCGAGGCCGATTTTGGGGTGGACTTGAATCTGGGTGGCGCGGTTGAGCTGGTACTCGACGGGGTCTTCGATGGTGAGGACGTTGCGGCCGACGCGATCGAGGCGGGTGAGGATGGCGTAGAGGGTGGTGGTCTTTCCGGACCCGGTGGGGCCGGTGGCGAAGATCATGCCGTGGGGCCGGGCGCAGACATCGTCGCGCATAACGCGGAGGTGATCGGCGGAGAAGCCCAGCTCCTCGAGCTTGAGGCCGGTGGCGGTCTTGGGGAGGAGGCGGAGCACCGCGGTTTCGCCGAAGACGGAGGGGACGACGGAGGCGCGGATGTCGAAGACTCTGCCGCGGAGGCGGGCGTCGAAGCGGCCGTCCTGTGGGAGGCGGTGCTCGCCGATGTCCATGCCGGCCATGATCTTGACGCGGGAGAGGACGGAGGCGTGAAGGTCAACGGGGTAGCTCTGGTGGTCGTAGAGGACACCGTCGACGCGGAGGCGGATCTGGAACTTGGTGGCGCCGGGCTCGAAGTGGATATCGCTGGCGCGGGAGAAGATGGCGGCTTCGAGGAGCTCGTTGACGAGGGCGACGGCGGGGGCGTCCTGGCTGCCTTCGACGAGGGTGGCGCCGACGCGGGAGTCGGCCTGGACGACGAGGCCGGGCTCCATGAGGCCGGTGCCGGTTTCGAGCTCGTCGCGCTCGCCGTAGAAGCGCTGGATGCCGCGGTCAATGACGCGGAGGTCGGCGCGAGCGGGCTGTATTTCCTTGCCGGTCATGCGGGAGAGCTCGTCGAGCTTGAGGAGGTCGCGCGGGTCCACCATGGCGACGACGAGTTTATCGCCATCGACGTGCATGGGGAGGATCTGTAGGCGCGCGGCTTCGCGCCTTGGGACGAGATCGAGGGCCGCGTCGTCCACGTAGATGTTGAGTTCCGTGACGGTCGGTATGTCGTCTCGCATGGTCGTTCTCCCGTCGAGAGTGTTCGCCAGCGGTCCCACGTCGCTCCGGGTATATGATAGTCCAAGTTGGGTAGATTGTCAGCAGTCCTGCGGCGGCGGTGCGGGGGCGGCGATGGGCCGCTGGGAGGCGGAGCATGGAATACATGGGTAGAGGGACCGGAGCGGCGGACGGCCCGATTGGACAGGGGAGGGACTGAGGATGATCCGCAAATCTCTGGTGCTGGCGGCGCTGGCAATCGGCCTGGCCGGCGGAAGTGCGCTGGCCGTGGATCTGGGCGAGGCGCTGCTGAGGACGGTCACGGTGGGCGCGGTGGTGAGCGCGGTTTCCGGGCCGGCCGACGATGGAATCAACACGCTTGTGGGCAACCGCAACCTGCCGCCAGGTATGGCCACGAAGGTGGTGCCGGTGCTGACCGTCGGTGAGAAGGGCTATGTGGGCGCGGTGCAGGTGGCCGGGTCGGAGGAGCTGGTAGCGAGGACGAAGGCGGTGCTGCAGTTGGAAACGTCGTGGAGCAGCAAGCAGTATCGGATCAAGCTGCTGATGCCGGTTGATTCGGTGAACCCACTGAACGCGGGGCGTGTGAAGGGCCTGGGGGTGAGCGCGCTGGTGGATGTGGCGCTGAGCCGCAACGCGTATCTGCTTCCGGCGTCGCGGGGCTTCAATGCGGGCGATCTGCTGAAGGCCGGTGCGATCGCGGTGGGGACGAAGGAGTTCGGGCCGCAGATCAACGACTTCGTCAATTCGGTGTTCAAGAATGAGGGCGGGACGCCGGACGGGGCGACGAAGGTGGTGCCGCACCTGAGCTTCGGGGAAAAGGCCTACATCGGGATGATGCAGGTGGCCGGACCCGCGGAGCAGGTGGAGAGGGTGAGGGCGGTGTGGCAGTATGAGGATCTGTTCGACGGGGGGCGGGTGCGGCTGCGGGCGCTGGTGCCGAGCGACTCGGTCAACCCGCTGGAGGTGAGTCGCGTCAAGGGCGTGGGCTGCACAGCGATTATCGACGCGATGGCGCTGCGGGCGAGGGAGTACGAGCGACACCGAGACCAGTATGGGTACTTCGAGCGGGCTCCGATCTTCGTGGGATTGGGCGAGGACCCGCATTACCGGCCGCCGGGATGGGACCGCGGCCGGAAGGTGGGCTGGGTGAAGCACGGTGACCCGTACCATCCTCCGGGACTGAGCAAGGGCGAGGGGGAGCGGCATCGGCACCGGCGCGGACGAGGGCGCGGATAGCAGGGCTCGCGTGAAGGCACTGGGAGAAGGGACGCCCGGAAGGGCGTCCCTTTTTCGTTGCGCGATTGGCGGAGTCGGGACAGGAATGTCCCTCCTACGAGAGAGGGGGCGGGCATGGGTATGCCCGCCCTATCCGCCCGAGGCGGACCTTCGGCAGTACGGCTGTGCCGCCTTCCACAGGTTGACAACCTGTGCTACCCGGCAGTGGCAGGACCAAGGTCCTGCCCTACCCGACAGAGGGGACGGCGGGATTCTTCGCTTCGCTGAGAATGAGAGGGAGGGGCAGGAGGCGAGCTCCTGCCCAACGGGTACAGGGGTAGGCTACATGGTCAGGTTCGAGTCAGGGGAGGCCGGTTTTGGCGCGGAGGTGGTGGTAGGTGTAGCGGAGGAGGGTTTCGAGGTTGCGGACGTCTTCTTTGTTGTAGGCCTTCAGGAGGTCGAGGGCATCCTGGCTGCCGCGCTCCCATTCTCGCCAGAGGCGGACGGCGTCCCAGCCGTCGAGGTGCTCGGTCTCGGGCGCGCGGGGGATGTCGAGCTGGTGCTCGATGTGCTTGAGGCCGCCCTTGAGGCCGAGGCGGCGAAGGGCGTAGCAGAGGTCGATGTGGATCTGGTCGAGTACGAGTTTGGGATAGCGGCGGCGGAGGAACGGGAGGTCGAAGCCGGAGCCGAAGAAGGTGACGAGGAGACGGAAGCGGCCGATGTCGTGGAAGAACTCGTCGAAGTCCTGGCCTCTGGTGTAGGTGCGGGTGTCGTGCCCGTCATAGACGCCGATCATGGTGACGCAGTCGTGCCCCTCTAGGCCGGTGGTCTCGATGTCGAGGTAGGCGGCGCGATGGGAGAACTCGGGGTAGGCGCGCCAGTGCTCACGGGGTGGGAGGCGAGTGGCGAAGAAGCGGTGGTCCTCATGGCGGAGGCGGTCGCGAGAGAGGGCGGCGGCGGCCGTGATGTGGGCTTCCATGCGGGGGGAGAGGCCGGCGGCGGCGGGATCGGCGAGGAACTGGTCCCAGGTGAGGATGCCGCGCTCCCAGATGCGGCTCTCGGTGACGGGGCCGACGCCCGGGATGTGAAGAAAGCTACTCCCCAGCATGGCGGCGGCGGGATGTCTGACGGCGCAGGGCGACGATGACGACCGCTGCCACTACGGCCATGAAAGCCAAGGGAAGCAGTGGGGCGACGACTTTGGTCCAGTCCTCTTGACCGCCCCGATCGACATCGTCGGCGTAGTCGGAGATTTCGATGGTGTTGAGCTGCCCGTCGGGCTCGACTGCCTGCTGAGGGGGAGCGGCCCTGGCGGCGCGGGCGCGGTCCTTGCCCTGCTTGATGGAGGGGATGACAACGGCGGCCAGGGTGCCGATGATAGCCATTACGACAAAGAGTTCCTGAATGTTGAGGCGCTTCTGAGGGGGCATGCTCTGCGCTCCTTGGTTTGGTCAGTGCTCCTCGATGCGGGCGCGGACGGCGTCGACGAGGGCGCGCACCAACTCTCCCTCCGGAACAGTCTTGACCGGCTTTCCATCAACGAATACCACGCCTCGGCCTGCGCCTCCAGCGATTCCGACGTCGGCGTCGCGCGCTTCGCCGGGTCCGTTGACGACACAGCCCATCACGGCGACGCGAAATGAGCGGCCGGCGCGGCGAAGGTCGCGGTCTATCGGGCGAAGCTCGGCTTCGACGGAACGGGCCATGCCAGCGAGGTCGAGCTCGCAGCGGCCGCAGGTGGGGCATGTTACCAGGGTGATGCCGGAGGTGCTGAGGTCGAGGGAGGAGAGGATCTCGCGGCCGACTCGGACCTGGAGGACCGGGTCGCCAGTGAGGGAGACGCGGATGGTGTCGCCGATTCCCTCGCGGAGGAGGGCCGCGATGCCGATGGCGGAGCGGGCGATGCCGGAGGGGGGTAGCCCGGCATCGGTGATGCCGAGGTGGATGGGGTAGTCGCGCTGCTCGCGGAAGAGCCGGTTGGCGAGCCAGGTAGTGCGGAGGTCGAAGGACTTGAGGGAAATGACGATGTCTCGTAGGTCGAACTTCTCGAGGGCCTCCACGTGGCCGAGGGCGGAGTCGAGCATTGCCCTGGCCATCTGCTCCTGG
>JALGTG010000074.1 GCA_029821495.1 Candidatus Hebobacteria bacterium | reverse complement strand
CTGATGGGCGACGCAAGACGACCCCGGCCCCAACCGCCGCAGCCAGCGCAGCCGCCAACACCCACCACAGCCATCTTCTCCTGCCTCTATCGGCCATCGCCATCCCGCTCTGTCGAGTCTACCCGTCCGCGGAAGCGCTGTAAAGCGCCCTGGCATCCCCTTGCGGCGTGGCACCCCGCCCGGCCTGCAGGACCGACCTCCCCCTCCGTCGAACACTCCTACCATATACAAGGAGCCTAAGGCCGCCTAAGGCCATTGCCGCGCGCCGTTGCCCGGACCTGCGCGCTCGCGGCATCCAAGCATTGTCGGTGAACTGCATGAAAGACTCGGCTGGAGTCCCCTTCTGCCACCTGACGGCAGCCGCGTGCCTGCGGCTGCCGGCCCGCCTGCGCATCCGGCCCACATCACGCGCCGTCTGCAGCATCGGAATAGCCCTTACTGCCTTCCTCCTCCTGCTCGACTCCCCCGCCCATGCCTACATCGGCCCCGGCGCCGGCTTCGCAGTTCTCGGCTCATTCCTCGTCGTCGTCGCTGCCGTTATCCTCGGCGGACTCGTGCTCGCAACCTGGCCCCTCCGCTTCCTCCTCCGGGCCCGCCGGCGCCGGCGGAGTTACGCAAGAAGCCAGGCCGATCGCGTCCTGGTGATTGGCTTCGACGGCATGGACCCGGAGATCGTGGATCGCATGCTCGCCGACGGCCGCCTCCCCAACCTCGCCAAGCTGCGACAGCGCGGCGCCTACACCCGTCTCGCCACCACCTGTCCCGCAATGTCGCCTGTCGCCTGGTCTTCCTTCATGACCGGCGCCGGCCCCGGTCGCCACGCCATCTTTGACTTCCTCCACCGAGACCCGCGCACCTATCTCCCCGACCTCTCCTCAGCACAGATCCGCCCCCCCAGATGGGCCCTCCGACTGGGCAAGCTCTACCTCCCCCTCAGCCGGCCCTCGATCCGCCTCCTGCGCCGCAGCAAGCCCTTCTGGACGGTGCTGGGCGAGCACGGCGTCTCTTCCACCGTGCTCCGCGTACCCATCACCTTCCCTCCGGAACGCTTCCCCGGCCTTCTACTCTCTGGAATGTGTGTGCCCGACCTCAGGGGGACACAGGGGTCGTTTACCTTCTTCACCAGCGCTGCCGACGCTCCCGCCGATCAGATCGGCGGCCTCCGCCTCCCCCTGACCCGCGACGGCTCCCTCTGGCGCGGCTCCCTCCCCGGCCCCTCCCGGCCGGGCTCCTCGCAGTCCAACCAGGCCGCCGCCCCCTTCCGCATTCGTCCCAACGGGAACGGCGCCGCCTTGCTTGAGATTGATGGGCAGCGCCTGAACCTCCGCCAGGGAGAGCACTCCGACTGGGTCCCAATCAGCTTCCGCCTCGGCCCGGGCATGCGCGCCAACGGCATCTGCCGTTTCCAGCTCAACAAGCTCGAACCCGACGTCGAGCTCTACGTCTCGCCAATCAACATCGACCCCGAGCGCCCAGCCCTCCCCGTTGCCCATCCTCTCGTCTACTCCATCTACCTCTCCAAACGGCTCGGCCGCTTCGCCACCCTCGGCCTGGCCGAAGACACCTGGGCTCTCAACCAGGGCGTCTTAGACGATGCCTCCTTCCTCCAGCAGTGCAACCTCCTCTTCGAGGAGCGCGAGCGCATGCTCTTCAACTCGCTCGCAAACATGCGCCAGGGCTGCCTCGTCTGCGTCTTCGACACCACCGACCGAGTGCAGCACATGTTCTGGCGCTACCGGGAGGAGAATCATCCGGCGCCCGTCGAGGAAGACTCGGGCAAGTTCCGCGACGCCATAGAGGCCTCCTACGAGCAGGCCGATGCCCTAGTCGGCAGAGTGCTGCCAGAGCTTGGAGAGCGTGACATCCTCATGGTGATGTCCGACCACGGCTTCCGCTCGTTCCGCCGAGGCGTAAACCTCAACGCCTGGCTCCTTCGAGAGGGATACCTACATCTCAAAGACGGGACCGCCGGAACTGCCGAGTGGCTTCGCGACGTTGACTGGCGTCAAACCCGCGCCTACGCAGTCGGCCTCGGCGGCCTTTACCTCAACGTCCGGGGCCGCGAGGCCCAGGGCATCGTTCCCCCCGACGAGGTCGAGGGCCTGAAGCGGGAGTTGATCGCAAAGGTGACCGGCCTCCCCGACGACGAGAAAGGCAACACTGCCGTCGAGAGAGTCTTCGACACCGCCGCCGTCAACCCCGGACCCTACGCCGATGTAGGCCCGGATCTCACCATCGGCTACGGCCCCGGATACCGAGCCTCCTGGGACGGAGTCCAGGGCAAGTCCTCCGGACCGGTCATTGAGGACAACACCAGGCGCTGGAGTGGCGACCACTGTCTCGACCCGAGCCACGTCCCCGGCGTTCTCTTCTCCTCTCGGCCCCTCGCAGCGGACGGCGCTCGCATCATGGATGTCGCCCCCACCGTTCTGGAGCTGTTCGGCGTTGCCCCGCCCGCCTACATGCAGGGGCGGTCCCTTCTGTCCGAGTCCGGCCAGGAGAAGATGTCCGATGGCTAGGCGAGCACCCTCCAGCAAGCGCCTCTCGCGCGCCCCGGATCGAGAATCCCCGCGAGACCCTGGCAAGCGCGAGACACTCAAGAAGCTCGCCGCGCTCGGCCTGCTCTCCCTCACCGGCCTCGGCGCTCTCTCCTCCTGCGGCCGCCGGTTGACCTCCCCGCTCGCGCGCGAGCGAAAGCTCATCGTGCTGGGACTGGACGGCCTCGATCCCCACTACCTCGGGCGTCTCATGGCCCAAGGCAAGCTCCCCAACATGAGCCGGCTGCAGGAAATGGGAGGATTCCGCTCACTCGCCAGCACCATACCTCCACAGAGCCCCGTCGCCTGGGCCAGCTTCATCACGGGACAGGACCCGGGCGGCCACGGAATCTACGACTTCATCCAGCGAGACCCCAGCACCTATCTCCCCTATCTCTCCATTGCTCGCACCGAGCCGCCGCAGCGCACGGTCTCCGTCGGCGACTGGAAGCTCCCACTCTCGCGCGGCAAGGTTGAGCTGCTGCGCCGCGGCCATGCCTTCTGGGACACACTCGCCGAGCACGGCGTGCCGGCCACCATCTACCGCGTCCCCTCCAACTTCCCACCACAGGATACCGGCACCAAGCAGCTCGCCGGCCTCGGCGCTCCCGACCTCCAGGGTACCTACGGCGAGTTCTCCTACTACTCGGAAGTGCCCCCCGAGCGAGCAGACAAGATCACCGGCGGCGCCGTCTATCCAGTCTCCGTTCGCGACGGCCGCATAAGCGCTCGCCTCATGGGGCCCGACAACACGCTCCACAAGGACAGCCCCAGGTCTTTCGCAGACTTCCAAGTCTGGGTGGACCGGGATAACCGGCTCGCGAAGATCGTCATCCAGGGGCAAGACGTGCTGCTCCGCCAGCGCGAATGGAGCGACTGGGTGCCCATCCGCTTCGAAATGCTCCCCCACGTGCGAAGCGTCACCGGCATCTGCCGCTTCTACCTCAAGGAAGTCTCCCCGCACTTCAAGCTCTACGTCACCCCCATAAACGTCGATCCCATGGACCCCGCCCTCCCCATCGCGGCGCCAGCCGGCTTCGCGCCCGAGCTGGCCGACAAGCTCGGGCGCTTCTACACCCAGGGCTTCCCTCAAGACGTGAAGGCCCTTCGCTACGGTATCCTCGACGATGGCGAGTACCTACACCAATCGGGCATTGCCTTCGCAGAAGCTCGTCGCATGTACGAGCACGCCCTCAATCAGTTCCAGCGAGGAGTCCTCTTCTACTACTTCTCCAGCACCGACCGAACCCAGCACATGTTCTGGCGCACCATGGACTCCAAACATCCCGCCTACGAGACTCGCCTCGGCGCTGAGTACGGCCGTGTCTACGAAGACTGCTACCGGGCCTCCGACGACCTCGTCGGCGAGGCCATGGAAGCCTGCGATCGCGATACCACGCTCATCGTCCTCTCCGACCACGGCTTCGCCCCATACTACCGCAGCTTCAACCTCAACACGTGGCTTCGAGAGAATGGCTACCTCTCCGGCTTCGACCTCTCGCAGCCGAAGGCCAGCATATTCTCCCACGCCGACTGGTACCAGACCATCGCATATGGGATCGGCTTCAACTCCCTCTACCTCAACATGCAGGACAGGGAGCCATACGGAGCGGTGAGCCCGGACGAGAAGCAGGTCATCGCGCGCCGCCTCGCCGACGACCTCCGCCGCCTCCGCGATCCCGACACCGGCGACCGCGTCATCGAGAACGTCTACCTCGCTGACGATGTCTACTCGTACTCCGACGACACAAGGCCATACGCCCCCGACCTCATCGTCGGCTACGCGCGGGGATACCGCTGCGCCGACGACTCGGTCCTCGGCGACGTTACCGATCCCGTCATTCAGGATAACCGCGACAAGTGGAGCGGCGACCACTGCATCGACCGATCCCTCGTCCCTGGCATGCTCCTCGCCGCCAAGCCGATCCAAGCTCCCGGCCCCGCCTTGGCCGACGTAACCGCGACCATCCTGGCCGAGTTCGGCCTCCCAATCCCCGACTACATGTCGGGCAAACCCATATGGTGAGGTACCGCACATGTTCGGGCCCAAGGTCAAGTTGGACCGCGACCTCTATCAGCGCCTCCAGCGCTGCGCGGAGGCCGCTGGCTACTCGTCTACCGAAGAGTTCATCCGCCACGCCCTCGAGAAGGCCGCCGCCGCCCTCGACGACGCGGATTCCGAAGAAGAGGTGAAGAAGCGGCTGCAGGGACTCGGATACATCGACTAGCGGAGCGACCATGGGGGCATTCAACACTGCTATCACCGGCGCCTTCGACCTCCTCTTAGCGCCCTTCTATACCCATCCCTGGTGGGGAATGGTCGTCCTCTCCGCGCTCAGTGGCGTCTTGCTCCTGCTTGTCTTCCGCCACACCTCCAACCAGCGCGCCATCCGCGCCGCAAAAGACCACATCATCTCCCACCTCCTGGAGGTCCTCCTCTACCGCGACGAGCTCCGCGTCGTCCTGCGCGCCCAGGCCCGCCTCGCAAAAGACAACCTTCGCTACCTCGGCCACGCTCTCGTCCCCCTCGTCTTCATGATCCCCCTCGTCCTCATCTTGATGGTCCAGATCGACCTCCGCTACGGGCGCCGGCCCCTGCAAGTGGGCGAGCGCGCCATCCTCGCGGTCAAGCTCCATTCCGGCGGACCGACCGCCGACGAGGTCTCGCTGTCTGCCCCCCCAGGCCTCGTCATCGAAACACCTGCACTGCGAATGCCGGCCATACGCGAGGTCGACTGGAGAATCCGAGCGGACACCGACGGCGACTATCGCCTTCTCGTCACCGTCGCAGGCGAGGAGTATGAGAAGCGCATCGTCGTGGGCCGGCGCGCGCCGCGCGTCTCGGCCCGCCGCACGGGCGAAGGCCTATGGGACCGGTTCCTGAACCCCGGCGAGCCCCCCTTGCCGGCCGACGCCCCCATTGCCTCGGTAGCCGTGTCCTACCCAGGCGCGTCCCTACCCCTCTTCGGCCGGCGCCTGCACTGGATATGGCCCTGGCTTATCTTGTCTCTTGCCTTCGGCTATGCACTCAAGGGCCCGTTGCGGGTCCAGGTCTAAGGGAGACACGGCAATGGAGCACGTTGGGTTAATCGGCCTCGGAAACGTGGGCGGCGGCTTCGCCCGGACACTGCGCGAGGCAGGCTACCCGCTCACCGTTCTCGACAAAGACCCGGCCAAGCTCAAGCCCGCGCTCACCCTGGGCGCCGACGCCGCGGCCACCCCTGGCGAAGTTGCCGACAAGACGGCGATCATCATCCTCTCTCTCCCCGGCAGCCCTCCCGTAGAGGCCGTGATGGAAGGGCCCGACGGCATCCTGACCCACTTGCGAAAGGGCCAGCTCGTTATAGACACGGGCACCACGCGCCCCCAAACCGACATCCACTATGAGACTCTGTGCAGAGCCAGCGGCGCGGGGCTCATCGATGCGCCGATCACCGGACGCAGCAAGGGCTGGATCATGATGGTCGGCGGCAGCGAGAGCGACTTCAACAAGGCCCGAACTCTCCTCTCGTCCCTCAGCTACAAGCTCGAGCACGTCGGCCCCGTCGGTCGCGGGCAGGTCCTCAAGCTCGCCAACCAGCTGGTCCTCGCCGGCCAATGGGCCGTCTGGTCCGAGGCCGTCACCTTCGCACAGCAGGCCGGGCTCGACCCTCACCTGCTCAGCGACTGCCTTGAGTTCCCCGTCCCCGACAGCGTCTACGGCGACGACTTCGGCGCCGCGGGCACCCTCGCCCTACACTACAAGGACCTGGCCTACATCATCGAACTCGCCCACGACACCGGCGCCAACATCCCCGTCACCAGCCTCGTCCACGAGGTATTCAAGGCGGCCAACGTCGCCGGCGACCCCGCCTGGAACCAGCCCGGCATCGTCACCTACTGGCGAAGGCTCAACAAGTCCAAGCCCGGCCCGGAATCCCCGTAGGAGCGACATTCCTGTCGCGACTGTTAGGTCTCCCCGCCGCACCTGTGGGAGTCCGGTCCCCCGGGCGATTCCCACCGGCCCCAGCCGCGGCGCCTATCTGCTATAGATACCCCAGTTCCTCTAGCCTGCCCCGGATCTCCTCCAGATGCTCCGGCTCGAGACTCCGCGTCACCGCGAGCCCACCAAGTGGGTGCTTCGGCTTCCCCCAGTTGATGTGGCCCCACAGCCGTTCGTGACCGTAGTACAGCAGTATCTTCGCCACCACCTCCACCGCACCCACCCCCATGGCCAGCCCCACTTCCCTCGTGAAAAGAAACACGACCCCAATCGTCGTCAGAGTCGCGAGTGCTCGCCAGCAGATCGCCTTCACCATGCTGCGCTTGTGAAACTCCCGCAATCCCTCCTCCTCTCACCCGGCAAGCCACCCCACGATCCCCCCCGCCAGGTCAGCTATCTCCGGCTCGTCGGCCACCGGCAGCCCGCTCCACACGAAGGCATCGTCCCACGTATGCATCCCCTGGAAGTGAGTGTCGGCGAATACCGCCGGATGCTTCGTCGTCCCCTTCAGGTCGAAGCCCGGACGGCTGAGCAGAACGAGATCGGGCCCCAGCTCTGCCTTCTGTCCCCGGAAGATCTCCTCTCTGGGGAAGATGTGCGTGATCACTCCCTCCCCCTCGAAGCGCAGCTCCCGCAGGCCGGCCGCCAGCTCATCTCGCAGCCCGCGCGCCTCCTCCGGCGCCACACATCCCCTTCCAAACCGCCCCCGCACATTCAAGTGGATCCGACCGGGGTCCAGCGCGAACGCACGCGTATCCGCTGTGATCTCGGCCACCGAGCCCGGCCCCTCCTTCTCATAGTCCAGATATCCGTTCTCCCTCAGCCACGCGTTCAGCCGCACATCCTTCCTCACCCCGGCGAACCCATGGTCCGACAACAGCACGAACCCCTCTCCCTCCCCATCGCCCGGACTCCCCTCGTGGAACCGATCCCACATCTCCCCGATGAAGCCGTCAACAGCACGGTAGTACGCCATCGCCCGCTCGTGCCGAGGATCATCCTCCCGCACCACCGCCTCCCACAAAAAATGGTGAAGCCGGTCCGTCCCCGTCACCACCACCTGGAAATAGTCCCAGCTCTCCCGACCCCAGAAATACTCCGCCGCGCGCCGCCGCGTCTCCAGCGTCGCTTCCAGGTCATCCAGCAGACCGTCCGGGTCCTCCCTCCCCTTCTGGCTGTCCACATCGATCCGATACCCCATCCCCTCCAGCGCCCCAAGGTGCTCCTTCGGCCACACGCTCTTCGCCAGCTGCAGCGCCACAAACCCCGACACCAGTACGCCCGGCACCGCCCGCGCCGGGTAAGTGGCCGGCTGGTTTATTATCGCGCATCGACGGCCCGACTCCCCGAGCCGGTCCCAGAGAGTAGGCGTGGCCAGGTCGTCGAACGTGGGAAACCGCAGCTGGTAGCTCTCCGGCGCGACGTCCGTGAACCCGAAGATCCCGTGCTCGCCCGGATTCGCCCCCGTCATGAACGACGACCAGCTCACCGATGACACCGGCGGCAGCGCCGCCCGCATCTGCTTCAGATCGCCGCTGGCCACCATCCCCGCCACGCGAGGCATCACCGACTCATCGCCCAGCCTCCTCAGCAGGCCGAACGGAACCCCATCCAGCCCCACCACGCACACCCTTCGCTTCCGCCGCCGGCGAAGAAAACGCATCTATCACACACCTCAGATGTAGCCCAGGTCCCGCAGCCGCGCCTTTATCCCCTCCTCTTCCTCCTCCGTGTACCCGCGGCCGTCCCCGGCCGGAACGTACCTCATCTCTTCCAGCTTGCCGATTATCTTCTCGACGGCGGCGTCCACCTCTTCGCTGGCAGTGTCCACCACCACCTCCGCATTCTCCGGCGCCTCGTACGGATCGCTCACCCCCGTGAAGTTCTTGATCTCTCCCCGCAGCGCCTTCTCATACAGCCCCTTCGGATCCCGCGCCTTCAACGTGTCCAAGTCACACTTGCAGTAAACCTCGACGAACCTTCCGATCAGCTCTCGGTTCTCGTCTCTGATCGCCTTGTACGGCGAGATCGCGGCCGCGATCGCAACCACCTCGTTCCGCGTCAGCAGATTGCACACGAACCCGATCCGCCGGATGTTCGTGTCTCGGTCCTCCTTCGAGAAACCGAGCCCTTTGCTCAGGTTCTGCCTCACGATATCGCCGTCCAGCACCTCCACCTTCATCCCGCGCTCCAGCAGGATGTCCCTCACCCGCTCCGCCAGCGCGCTCTTCCCCGACCCCGACAGACCCGTGAACCACAGTGTGAATCCCTTCGCCATAGCTCCACTTACCTTTCTTGCTCCTCGACTCGACCCGGCCGCGCAGCGCGCTTCAGGGTCAGATAATCGCCTCCCCTATCATCTCCTCCGGCACTTCCAGCCCGAAGAATCGCAGAATGGTCGGGGCCACATCATAGATCGCGTACCGCTCCGCTCGCCTCAGGCTCGCGCCCCCACCCCCGTCCCACACGAACACCCCGTCCTCCTGATGGTTCGCGTCGTCCGGCCCGGTGTCGTTTTCTCGCAGGTGATTCGCTCCCACTCCCACCGACCCCGCCGAGCGCCAGTTCAAGTCCCCGAAGTACACGATCAGGTCCGGCGGTATGTTGTTCACCTCTCGGTACACATCCTCCGCCCGGAAGACCCGAGTCCCGATCGGCTTCCCCTCCTCGTCCCCGAACGACTCCAGCCCCTCCTTCACCTCATCCCGCACGCTCTCATACGCGCCCGGCGGAATCGTCCCCTCTGGCTCCCGCCCCGCGGCGTTCAGGAATAGCCGCCCGTAGTAGCCCCCCTCTCCCCACGCCGCCGTGTTCGGCCAGTCGATCATGTCGTACGTCAGTCGCTTCCGCTCGGCCGGTTGCTCCTTCAGCCTCAGGTAGCCCGCGCCTTGCAGCCACTCATTGATGCAGATCGCCCCCTCCATTGCCTTCGCCCCGTGGTCGGACACGATCATGATCGAGGCCCCCTCCCCGGCCGCCTCAATCGTCCTGCCGATCTCCTCATCCAAGCTCACATAGTAATCGTGCAGCACGTGCTCGAATGGATTGCCCGGCTCATACAGCCGATGAGTAGGATCGCAGAACCGCCAGAAGCCGTGCTGGAGCCGGTCCGGCCCCATCTCCACCATCATCGCGAAGTCGAACTCCTCCGCCCTCAGCAGCGCCCGAAAGGCGCGGAAGCGCGCCGCCGTCATCTTCTTCACCGACTCCAGCAGCGTCTGCTTATCGTCCGTCCGGAACCCCTTCACGTCTATCACATACTCCCCCCCGGCCGCCTGGTCCAGCACCCCCTTGATACCGGCCGGATACGTGAAGTCAACATCCTTGTCCGGCGTCATGAACCCCGAAACCATGATCCCGTTCAGCGGCTTCGGCGGGTACGTCTGCGGAACACCCATCACCAGCGACTTCAGCCGGCTGCGCGAAAGGTGGTTCCACACCGCCCGCGCCTTCACGGCCGACGCGTTCGCCACCTGCAGCGAGTCGTACTCGTAGCTCGCCCGGTTCCGAAACCCATACACCCCCAGCATTCCCGGATCCTGCGAGGTCATCATCGCCGTCCATGCCGGCACCGTGATCGGCGGGATTGTCGACCTCAACGGCGCCGCCGCCCCGCGCTCTGCCAGCGCCCTCAAGTTCGGCATCTCGTCGAGCCAGGCATCGAGCGCCCACTGCGGCGTCAGACAGTCCAGGCCAATGACGATCAGGCGATTCATAGCGGCTCGTCCTTCCGCGCGCTCTCGGCCAGGATCCCTGCCACCTCGGGCCGCGTGAACTCCGCCGGCGGCAGCGCCCCCTCTGCAAGCATCTGGCGCACCTTCGTCCCGCTCAGGAACACGTGGTCCTCGTTCTCGTGTGGGCACGTCTTCGTCGTCGCCATATTCCCGCACCGCTTGCAGTAGAAAGCATGGTCGAAGAACAGCGGCGTGACCCCCAGCTCCTCCGGCTCGAACTCCCCGAAGATCGCGTGCGCATCGTACGTCCCGTAGTAATCCCCGACCCCCGCGTGGTCCCGCCCCACGATGAAATGCGTGCACCCGTAGTTCTTCCGCACCAGCGCGTGGAAGATCGCCTCCCGCGGCCCCGCATACCGCATCGCCGCCGGGAACACCGAGAGCACTACTCTATCCCGCGGATAGTACTTGCTCATCAGCTCCTCATAGCACCGCATCCGAACTTCAGCCGGGATGTCGTCCGCCTTCGTCTCCCCAACCAGCGGGTGGATCAGCAGCCCATCCGTGATCTCCAGCGCACACTTCTGAAGATACTCGTGAGCCCGGTGGATCGGGTTCCGTGTCTGGAACGCCGCCACCCTATTCCACCCCTTTGCCGCAAACAGCACCCGTGTCTCCTTCGGCGCCAGCCGATAAGCCACGAAATCTCGGTGCTCCGGCCGCCTGATCATCTGGATCTTCCCACCGACGTAGACCGGCGAGATGCTCTTCAGATACTGCACCCCTGGATGACCCTCATCCGTGGTCCGCAGCACCATCTGCGCTTCGTAATCGTGGTCTACCTCGTACCGATCGGCCACCTCCATCACCGCCAGCGCGCGGCCCGCGTCGTCCACCAGCGACACCTTCGATCCCGGCTTCAACCCCTTCTCCTCCTCCGTCTTCGCCGACAGCGCCACCGGGATGCTCCACACGATCCCATTCGCCAGCCGCATTGAGTCCACCACGCTCCGGTAATCCGCCTCCCCCATGTACCCCTCGAGCGGGCTCATCGCCCCCGCCGCGATCATCTCGAGATCGGCCAGCTCCCGCTGGTTGAGCCGAATCTGAGGCATTCGGCCGGCCTCCCGCGCCAGCCGCTCCCCCTCCGCTCCCGAAACTGTGCAGTCAACGAGTTTACCGCCATGGGGATGGATCATACGATGGCCCTCACCTGCTCCCGTTCTTACAGATATCCCAGCTCTCGAAGGCG
>JALGTG010000278.1 GCA_029821495.1 Candidatus Hebobacteria bacterium | reverse complement strand
GCTGGTGGGGGCGCGGGGGGCGGCGCCGGGAGGGCGTGCGGATCCGAGCGCCGGATTCGAGAGCTGCGTGCGGGTCCCGATTGCGGCGAAGCAGGGGCAGGCGCCGGGGTTTCTGTGCGCGGGTGCGAAGAGGCCGGAGGCGTTCGATTCGCATCAGGTGGAGTTGCTGAGTACCATTGCGAGCCATGCCGCGAGCGCGGTGGCGAACGCGCGTCTGTTCGGGTTGCTGGCCCGGGCGAAGGCGCAGTGGGAGCGGACCTTCGACTCGATCTCCGATCCGATTCTCATCAGCGATGATCGGTTCCGGGTGATGCGGCTGAACCGGGCGGCCGCTCACTGCCTGAAGCTGCGGGTTCAGGAGGCGCCGGGCCGTGTCTGCCACGAGCTTCTGCTGGGCAGCGAGGAGCCGTGTCCGTGGCACGAAGCGGTACTGCGAGGAGTGCCGGTTTCGAGCGATCGGTATCTGCCGCACGTGGGGAGGTGGTTTGCGTTCTCGGCATTTCCGTTCGCGGAGGCGGATGGCCGGCCGGTGGGGGTGGTGCACGTGCTGCGAGACATTACGGAGGAGCGGAGGCGTGTTGTGAGCCATCGGGTTGCGACGCGGGCAGGGGCTGATGAGTGATCTGAAGGGCGCGCGCATACTGGTGGTGGACGACGACGCTCCGATCCGCAATCTTCTGGGGCACGTGCTGGCCGACGTCGGGTGCCGAGTGGAATGTGTGGGCGATGGAGGGGCGGCGCTGAGCGCGTGCCGGAAGAGGTCTTTCGAGCTGGCGATGATAGACCTCCGTCTGCCGGGGATCGGGGGGCTGGAGCTGGCCGCCGCGATAGGAGAGAAGTGGCCGGAGACGGCGGTGATAATCGTGACTGGAGTTGCGGACACGGTGACGGCGGTGGGGTGTATGCGTGCGGGTGCGTTCGACTACTTGATGAAGCCGTTCGATCTGGAGGATGCGGTGCTGCGCGTGGAACGGGCGCTGGAGCGGCGCCGGCTTCTGGTGGAGAGGGGGCAACATGAGGCGGCGCTGGAGGAGCGGGTGCGGAAGGAGACGCGGGCCGCGCGGCGGCTGTTTCTGGGGGCGATAAAGTCGCTGTCGTCGGCGCTGGAGGCGAAGGACGAATACACTCGGGGGCACTCGGAGCGGGTGAGCCGGATTGCGGGCGAGGTGGCGCGGGGGCTGGGGGTGGGGAGGGAGGATACGGGGCGAATTCGTCTGGCGGGGCGGCTGCACGATGTGGGGAAGATCGGGGTGCGGGAGCGGGTGCTGGCGAAACCGGGGCCGCTGACGGAGGAGGAGTACCGGGAGGTGCAGGGGCACGTGGTGATCGGGGAGCGGATACTGGCGCCGGTGCTGGCTGACTCGAAGGCGGTGGAGATGGTCCGACACCACCATGAGCGGTATGGAGGGGATGGGTATCCAGACGGGCTCCGGGCGTCGGGGATCCCGTTCGGGGCGCGCGTGCTGGCGGTGGCGGACGCCTTCGACGCGCTGACGAGCGACCGTCCGTACCGGTCTCGGCTGTCGGCGGAGGCGGCGGTGGGTGTGCTGCGCGGGGGCGCGGGGAGGCAGTGGCAGCCGACGCTGGTGGAGGCGCTGGTGCAGCGGCTGGATGACCTGTGGCCCATGCTGGTGAGGCTGCACGGGAGGGAGTCAGGGGATGTTGGCGAATCCCTCTCCAACCAAGCGGGAGGAGAGTCGTCGGGCGACCCGCGGCAGAGAGGCTAGCATGAGCGAGAAGTCGCTGTCAGAGTTACTGAGCATCGATGAGAGTGGGGAGGAGGCGCTGGCGCGGGCTGGAGTGCGTACTCTGCGAGAGTTGAGCGAGGCCGAGCCGGAGGCGCTGGCGATGGCATCGGGGGTGCCGCTGGATCGGATAAAGGAGTGGCAACAGCGGGCGAGGCGGGCCGGTGCGCCGAAGCGTCGCAACCCGGTGGTGACCGGGTGGAAGGTGGCGATTGTCGGGCTGTTGATCGCGGGGCTGGTGGGTTGGATTTCGCTTTCCATCGCGGGCCGAAAGATGGAGCGGGCGGTGCAGATGCAGCGGGAGGCCGAGTCGAAGTTGGAGGTGGAGGTGAAGTTTGGGGCCAGGAAGGCGCTGGAGGAGCTGAGGCCGGCGCGGCTTGCGCTGCACAACGACAACTGGGGGGAGGCTGCGGATGAGCTGGGGGCGGTGCGCGACTACATCGAGCTGATGCAGCGCGTGGCGGCGAAGGGCAGCCAGAGCGAGGTTGAGAAGGTGTCGAAGGAGTTCGAGCAGCTCGAAGCCGCCATCGAGGATAAGTCGAAGAATGCGATGGACGATATGACGGCGTTGGAGGGTGCGCTGGACGAGCTGATGCGGTCGGAGTGAGCTGAAGAGGCAGCGACGGAAAGGCGCGCCCGCCGAAGCGGGCGCGCTTTTGGTTTGCATGGAGGCGGTCCGGGGTGCGATGCGAGCCTGGGGCCTAGCTAGGGGCCAGCAGCTATGGTCGCGAGGTCACTCCTCCTCCGCCTCCGCGGAGAGGATGGGCGTGCAGCCGGGGGAGCGCTGCCAGTTGCGGAGCCAGTCGGGGAAGTCGCCGCCGGCGTCCTTACCGAAGATGTCTACGGCCTTCTGGACCACCTCGGGATGGTCTGCGGCCAGGTTCCGCGTGAGCTCAGGATCGCTCTGGAGGTCGTAGAGGAGCGGATTGACGCCCCAGAAAGCATCGTTGCACCACCACTTGTCGTCGATGTAGGTGACCTCGGGACCCCAGCCGACGGTTACGTGGTCGCGCGCGGGCTTCTCGCCGCGGACGACGGGCCAGAGGTCAATGCCCTGCATCTGGTCTGTGGGCTGCTTTCCGAGCATGTTCATCAGCGTCGTCGTGAGGTCGAAGTTGTAGCAGAGCGCGTCACACTTGGCACCGGCGGCCTCGCCGTC
>JALGTG010000073.1 GCA_029821495.1 Candidatus Hebobacteria bacterium | reverse complement strand
CCCCTTCGAAGTGGGCCAGGAGGCAGAGGTCGCGTTTCGGCGGTAGCGTAAACGTAGCGCTTTGGTGGCGGTTTTCCGGGGTTCCTCACGCGTTCAGCAGTTATCCGCGGCCAAAGCCCAGGCCAGCCAAATGCGATTTCTCCGGTCCAGTGCTGGCGAATCGGGCCCTCGCGACAGCGCGATTCTGAGTTCGACCGACCCGGCGAGGGGGGTCACTTCGGTGGCGGTCCGGTAGCGGTTTGGTGGCGTTTTGACCCACCTGCGAGTAGCGCTCTGGTGGAAGTCCGATGGCGCGTACGGACCCTCCTGCGCACTCACATGGGCAACTCGAACGCCCTCGCCACGTAGACAGCCATCTGGTCTCGAGTCACAGCGGTCTCGGGGTGGTAAAACCCATCGGTGTAGCCTGAGGCGACGCCCTCGCTCGAGATGTACTCGACGTAGGAATAGGCCCAGGACCACTCGCCGTCCGGCGTTACATCGGGGAAGGTCGGAGTTGCCGGTAGGGGATATGTGTCGAAGAAGCTGTCGCCGCCGGCGATCGCCCTTCCGATGTAGGCCGCCATCTGACCGCGATTAATAGAGAGAGCTGGCCGGTAGGTTCCGTCCGTGTATCCCTTGACGACATCTTGCTCGGGGGCCGCGCAGTACTCCACATGGTCGTAGAGCCAGGACCACTCGCCCTCTGTTGTCACGTCGAGGAAGCTGGGCGTGTCCGGCCCGGCCGGCACGCTATCATCCCCACCGGCCAGTGCCCGCGCAACATATACGGCCATCTGGCCTCGGTCTACGGTCAAGCTCGGGCGGTAGGATCCATCAGTGTATCCGCCTACGATCTCCGCGTCATAACAGGCGTGAATCTCAGACGCGGCCCAATAGTCACACCAGACGTCAGTGAATATGACCGTCGAGGCGAACTCGGCCGTGATGCTCTTGTTAGCGTCCATAGTGATGATAACCGGATTGTCAGTGCCGCTCGCGTCTCCGGACCAGCTGCTGAATTCCCAGCACTCATCCGGAATGGCTTCCAGTGTGACGCTGGCCCCGTAGTCGAAGCTGCCGGACCAGGGCAGGACGCGGGCAAGGCCGTCTACCTCGACCTGGCCGTTGCTGCCGCTGAGGCTGAGCGTGGCGGTCGAGATCACCCGGACGAACACGTCCCAGGCGGCATTGGTGTCGTTGGGCACCAGGTTCGAGGCATCGGAATCGAAGGCGACATAGAGACCGTCCGCGCTGATCGCAGCGCCAAGACTCTCGCCGTTCCCCTGGGCATCTTCGCTGGTTAGGCTCACTCGCGTTGTCTCACCCGCTTGCCGATCACGCAGGAAGATGTCTCGCACACCATTGGTGTCGCCGGCCACCAGATCGGCAGCATCCGATTCGTAGGCGACGTACAGCCCATCTGAGCTGATGGCAGGTTGCAGGTAAAGCCCATGCGCGGTGCCCTCCGCACCACTGCTTGCCAGGCTCACTCGAGTTGTGGTGTTGGTCTGGGTATCGCGCACGAAGACATCCGCGGAGACGTTCAGGTCGCCGGACACGAGGTTCGTCGCATCGGAGTCGAAGGCCACGCAACGCCCATCTCCGCTGATCGCGGGCGAGTAGCTGCCATCATCCGCCTGTGATCCATCACTTGCCACGCTGATTCGCACAGTCGCCGGCGTCTGCCGGTCGCGCACGAAGACATCGGTCCACCAATTCGTATCCCCGGCCACCAAGTTGGCGGCATCGGACTGGAAGGCTACGTAACGGCCGTTCCCACTGATGGAGGCCGCAGAGCTGTCCCAGTCCCCCTCAGTGCCGTCCGTGGCCACGCTGACGCGCTCAGTCTGGCCAGTCTGGCGGTCATGTACGAACACATCTGCCGAGAGATTGAGGTCGCCGGAGACGAGATTCGTGGCATCGGACTCGAAGGCCACGTAGCGTCCGTCGGCACTGATGTCAGCGAGGAAGCTCCCGTAATTGCCCTGAGCGCCACCTGTGGATACGCTCACACGAGTGGTTTGCCCGGTCTCGCGATCGTGTACGAAGATGTCGGTCGCGCTGTTGGTGTCACTGTCAACTAGATTGGTGGCGTCGGACTCGAACGCGACATAGCGACCGTCGGCGCTGATTGCAGGCAGGTAGCTCCCGTCGTTGCCTTGAGTGCCATCGGTGGCCACGCTGACCTGCGCAGTCTCACCTGTGTCCCGGTCGTGCACGAAGACGTCCGCCACTTCATTGCTGCTGGTTGGCACCAAGTTGCCCGCAAGGGAGTAGAAGGCTACGTATCGCCCATCCGCGCTGATGTCCGCGAAGTAGCTATCCCCCGCGGCCTGCAAGCCGATGCTGTCAACGCTGACGCGTTCAGTCGTCCCTGCAAGCAGAATCGTCGGCACGAGGAAGAGCAACAGCGCGATTCCGAGGATTGAGAGACGTCTGGGCATCTGTTTGCTCCTGTGGGAAGAGACTACGTGGACCGCAACCGCAGGACTCGTGAGCAGGAGAGACAGCGGCACATCCTGCAGCCGTGGCGCAAGGAAGACATGGCATTACGGCCTTATGCCCCTACGCCGTACATTCCTTGTGCGATCAGGGGATAATGCGTGCACATATGTGGTGTCACATCGCTACATGACATGGCAAACGGCGCCCTGCGACTGGTGAGGGCCCGTGCCAGTTTCTGGCGCTCTCGTGCTCCAGGACTGGGAATACGGCGTTGGCGGGCATCAAGCGTGCGGTGGGGGTCGCGACGCCAGGCGGCATTGCCATTGGTGTTGGGCCTACCGCCCTTGTGCAAGAAACGACACATCCCTGCGCTTGTGGTTAGCCAGAGCGTAGGAGGCCCGACCGTGCATCCCGAAGGTGCAAGGAGTGGCGAGGCAGGTCTCCTGCGCCTTTCATGCAGCGAGACCTGTGCGGTAGGGCGTGGAGTTATGCCTTCGACAGGCAGTATCGTGGCGAGCGGACGTCCTGACTGCGTCCTAGTCAGCGGAGCCAGGGGCTGGCTGATGGTCATCCTCGCCGCTGTCGCTCTCCTCTGGCCTTCGCAAGCTGCGTTCCCCGCGCCGAAGAAGAAGGAACACGGGAAATCCTCCGCTGCATCTCAAGTCGATCTTGCAGCGCCGGAAGGGCAGGAAGCAGCGGACCTGCTGTCTGGACTCCCGGTCGCTGACTGGTCCCCTCACTCAGGCTCTCCGGCGCACGGCACCATGTCCCTCGCTGACATATGCCTTCCGCTTGCTGAGCCAAACGAGGCCTTCCCCACAGACGACGCGGACCTCAGCCACGAGAGCCACTTCTCAGATCTGATCAAGCGCCTGGGCGCCGCCGGCGGCCAGCGGCCGGGCTTCCTGAGACTGACTGCTCTTGACCCGACGCACCCTAGGAGGTTGACGGCAGGGCTTAGGCCGTGGGTGAGATCCTCGATCTTCAGCCTGTCCCCGCGAGGGCCGCAATCCCTCGCGGGGAAGGGAGCAGAGGGGAACGTTCCGCGCGGAGGGGGCCGAGTCAGTGGATCTGGTCCTCAGGTGGACCACGAGAGAGGCGCCGGTCCGCCGCCGCTATCGCTCCGGCCCTTCGCACGCGCTCAAGAGGCGCCCAGTCGGGCGAACGTCGACGCAGAGCAGAAGTTCGGACCAGGGCTGACGGGGAATCTGTCGTCGCAGTTCAGGTCTGTTCGACACGATGACCTCGAAGAGGCGAAGTGGGGTCTCACAATCAGGGACACGCTCCATGCTCTCTCGCTCGGGCTGGGTGCTGAGACGAAGCTGGAGGGCACCTTCAGCTCCCACGCCGAAGGCGGCGGGACAGGAGAGGGCATAGCGGAGCAGCAGCGGCAGAAGGGCGCTTTGGCACTGAGTTCCCAGTTTGGCGCAGACGGGCGCGGCGGCATCCGTCTCGCCATGACCTCCGAGCAGCAGAAGGCGGGCGAGAGATGGCAGTCACGGGGAAGACAGGAGGCCCACCTGGACTTCGCGCCGGTGCGCCAGCTGAAGCTCAACGCCGACTACGTTGTCAGCAAAGCCAGGGGAGGGAGTGAACAGAAGATCAGTACATTGGCGGCAGCGATGCAGCTGGCGCCAAAGACAGAACTCTCGCTCTCTTGTCGTACCGTCGCCCCCAGCGGGGGGCGTGAGTCTCAGGAGTCGAGGCTCAAGCTAGCTACTAGCCTTGGGGCGGGAGACAGCAAAGGAACGCTGAGAGCGGAGCGGGCAATCGTCCGAACTGAAGATGTGGGAGTGGTGAAGAAGCTGAACTGCGCGCTCGCGGGTTCGCTCGGGGCAGGAGCGAGTCGCACCAACCTGAGCGTGAAGTTCCAGGAGGACCGGGGAGAGGGGACGACCGGCATTCTGTCGCGGTTAGCCATGCTGCATCTGGACCGGCGACTGGGCTCACGTCTAGCCTTGACAATTGACCATCAACAGAGGCTAACCCAGACAGGCAATACCCCAGTGGAGCACCTCGACGCGGACTACAGGCTGACGGGCGAGATGGGCGAGAACACGACCCTGTCGGCGGCCCTTGGATGGCTCACAGATCCGAGTGGGGTGCTGCGTGAGATGAGAGATGTATGTGTTGAGCACAAGCTTGGCACTGCCTCCCTCGAGGTTAGTCAGCAGTTCTGGCGGGAGACTGAAGACGCGGGGGCAATCTCGAGCATCGCTCTTGACATACCAAGTGGTAAGTTGCCGAAGTGGGCACGCGATATCTGCCGCGGGCATGTTTTCCGTGACAGCACACGTTATCTGCTGCCGGATGATCCAAGCTGGGAAGAGATGGAGTTCGCAGGATACCGTTTGGTGGCCAAGCGGCGTCGTGGAGGTATCGATGACGGTCTCAGCACACTAACCCTTGCTCATCGCCGGGTTGTGGCAGATCGCTATCACATTCGGCTGCTCTATCAGGAATGCCCGGAATCGGAGCGCGGCCTGGACAAAGGTCGCCCCATGTTGCTCGGTCGCGAACTGCTTGAGGTAGGAGTGCCGGTGCGCGGAGCGCTGACAGCGTTCGGGCGATTCACCAGAGAGCCAAGCATCTCGGACCCAGGATTCGGCGGCCGCAGCGCGGCGATCGGGCTGCAGGGGCGACTGTCAGAAACCGAGCGTTTGCAGTGCAGTCTCTCTCGGGAGGCGGAGCAGTGGGAGGCGGCGGCAGGCAGTGATTGGACGCGGATCACGCTGCTCTACTCACGCCGTCTGGACGAAGAACATCAAGTCAGCCTGAGGCTTGGATATGCTTGGGGCGAGGAGGGCATTGGCCGAGAAGTGCGGGAGTACCGCCTGGCCGTTGGATACAACAATCCGATCTAGCTTGATACAACTTCGCTGACATTCAGCCACGATGGCGATCAGGCGAACGGGTTTGGCTCCTGCGAAGCACAAGAGATGTTGACGTATCGAACAAACGGCGGAAGGGCAGGGCAGGCGCTTCTACTGGATCAAGCCAAGAGGCAACGATTGGAGCATTGAGACTGCGAGGCGGGATAGCATGGCGAAGTCCGGCTGCGCAGCATCAGGCAGAGAAGCTGTGTCGTGTCCGCGAAGCGGTGCTCGCGGAAGCAAGGCCGCAGCAGACGCGGCTATGGGAAGAGCTTCCACCGAAGGCGACGGAAAGGAGGTGCGGTGCGGAGCAGATTTGGTTGTAGGGTTGGCTGACGGACTCAATCCGTCAGAAACGTTGTCATGAATGGAGGCAGTTGAGTATGTCAGGAAAGCGAAGCAGCGCAATCAGGGTTATGATGGCCTTGGCTGCGCTAGGCGTAGTGCTGCTCGGCTTCAGCGCAGTTGCTCATGCGGTGACGGCCGATGGCGACATCAGTGACATCCGCAGCTTCAGCTCGCCAAACGCGCCACCGCCACTTGAGCTGCCAGATCCCAACGGGTTCACGGACGAGCCCATACTGGTAAGTCAGGCGGGTGGTATCAGCCCCTCAGGGTTCAACATAAACGCAATTGTGGTCGCATACGAACCAGACAACGACTCGTACTATATCGGCTACGACGTCAGCACCAGCGTTGCCGATGACCCGACTTTCAACAATGCGACAGGGGCATGGGACAGCGATGGCGATGGACAGCCAGGCACGATCTCGGACGGGGCTTCCATGACCCCGGTGATTTCATGGGACGTCCCGCCGGCGCTATCAGGTCTGTCTGAGAAGTACACCCTCTCAGTCGATGTCGGCAACGACGCGGTTGCCGACTTCCTGGTGACGCTGGTCGACGATGGCGGTGGGCCGCTGGTGTCAGTACTGGGTGCGCCGGTCACCGCTTCAGCGGGTTGGACATCGGGCGACTGGGCCGGCGATGGTCCGGACGTTGAGTTCGACATATCGGACCTGAGCACGGCACTGTCCTCCTTAAGCGAGTGCGACTTCTACACCCTGAGCATCTCAGCGTTCGCCGATACCGACTCCGACAGCGGAGAAGAGGTAGTCGCGCTGCTGTTCGAGCTCGACCGGCCGCTGCGAATCTGCAAGCTGGATGCGCAGCAGTCCCCGGTCGAGGGATGGGAGTTCTCCGTCAGTGTGGACGGCGGAGGACCCTCGGTGGTTGTCACCGGAGCAGACGGGTGTGCGACGGTCTTCGCCCCGCCTGGTTCCTCGGTCCAGGTCTGCGAGACGCTGGCTCAAGACTCGCTCAATACCATCAGCGAGGTGCTGGTGGACGGCTCTCCGGTGGTCCCGGACAATCCTTCAGAGGGTGTCTACTGCGTGACGGTAAGCGCAGATGACTGCTCTGAGATCACCTTCCAGAACGAGTGCTCCGCCGAGATTGTCGTCAAGAAGTACAACCTCGAGAACTGCGAGGCCGATCCGGGCACAGCTACCCCGGTCGAGGGCTTCGTCTTCCACATCTCGGGCGGGGGCCTGGACGAGGATCTAGACCCCACGGATGCAGGCGGTGAGACGAGCATCATCGTGGCGGCAGACGTCACGTACACCATCTGCGAGACCCTGCCGCAGCAGGGCAAGAACGTCTTCTGCAGCGCTACCGTGGACGGCGAGCCGGTCACGGCCACCACTGATACCGACACTTGGTGTGTGGATGTAGTGGTTGGCTGTGATGTGTTCGGTGAGACCCACGAGGTGGTGTTCTACGACACGGAAGAGGCAGAGATCAAGGTTCGGAAGATGAATCTCGCCTCGTGTGAGGACGACCCGGCGACCGGGACCCCGGTGGAGGGATTCATCTTCCACATCACCGGTCCGGGCGTGGACACGGACCTCGACCCGACCGGCGCGGATGGCTATACCACCATCACCGTTAACCAGGCCGGAGACTACACCATCTGCGAGACCTTGCCGCAGCAGGGCAAGAACGTCTTCTGCAGTGTGACGGTCGATGAAGAGCCGGTCTCGGTTCCGGGTGAGCCGGAACCTGGCACATACTGCGCGACGGTAGGTGTGACCCTCGATGAGATGGCGGAGACGCACGAGGTGGTGTTCTACGACGCCTGCGTCGCCGACATCACCGTGAAGAAGATGAATCTGGCGTCGTGCGAAGATGACCCGGCGACCGGGACCGCGGTGGAGGGCTTCGTCTTCCACATCACCGGTCCTGGCGTGGACATGGATCTCGACCCGACAGACGTGGCCGGTGAGGCCACCTACACGGCCATGGAGCCAGGAACCTACACCATCTGCGAGACCCTGCCTCAAGGCGACAAGAGCGTGTTCTGCAGCGTCACCGTGGACGACGAGCCGGTGACGGCCACCACTGATACCGACACTTGGTGCGTGGATGTCGTGGTTGGCTGCGACGCTATGGGTGAGAGCCACGAGGTAGTGTACTACAACACTGAACCCCCGGACTGCGAGATCGAGGTCTGCAAGAAGGACGAGAGCGGCGAACCCGTCGAGGGCTGGACGTTCCAGCTGTGGAGCGGTGGAGTCCAGGTCGGGACGGACGTCGTGACGGGAGTGGAGGGCTGCTACACGTGGACTGAACTCGAGCCCCTGCTCTATGTGGTTGCAGAGCCGCTACCGCAGACAGTCGGCGGTAAGACCTATACCAAGGTAGACGGCGACGTCACCATAATGGACAACTGCGCTGAGCCGCCGGGTGAGACGCAGGTTCCTGCGACCGAGGTGTTGCCAGGAACCTGGGGAGTGGAAGTGGATCTCAGCGGTGGCTGCTGTGAGACAAGCCCGGATGTGTCAGTGACCTTCCAGAACACCTGTGAGGTCGAGGTGACAATCTGCAAGATCGGCATTCAGGCCGCGGAGTGCGATCCGCTCGCCGATACGAGTCCGGTGGCCGGCTGGGACTTCACACTGAAGGAAATGCCGGATGGACCGGAAGTGCCCTACACGACGGGGAGCGGCGGATGCACCGATCCCATTGTCCTCGAGCCAGGCGACTATCGGGTGTGCGAGAGTTTCGACCCGGTCTTCGTCTTCTGCACGCTCGAGGTGAATGGCGTGCCGATCAGTCCCAGTTACACCGAAGACACGAACATGGACGGGATCGATGACGTCATCTGCTACGACTTCAGCGTCACCTGCGAGGACGTTGATCCGGTCGAGATCACCTTCAGCAATGCCGCTGGATGCATGACCCGGACTCCGGGCTACTGGTTCACCCACCCCGACGCGCTGAAGGCCGCCTTCGCGTGCATCACAGGCAGCGAGACCGGAACGATCGTCCTGTGTGCGTCGGATAGCTGCGAGGTCACGGCAGACGACGCGATGGCCATCTTCTGGACCGCCAAAGGTGGCAACCGCCCGACGCTGGGCAAGCACGTACTGGCAGCGATGTTCAATAACTGCCTCCTGAGCCCGGCTCCTGGCACGATCATTGACGATGCGCTGGCGGTTCTCTGCGATCCCGAGGCCACCAGTATGGAGATTGGGTTCGTGCTGGACCCGCTCACTGACTACAACGAGAGTTGCACCGACCAGGATACGGAGGGCTTCGACTACGGTTCAGCCGATCCGTATGAGGCCAAGAGCATGGCTGCCATGGGCACAGTGCCCGGCTGCGCGGCTGGAAAGCGCACCCGCAGCGTCGGCCCTCGAACTCGAGGGCGGTAGCCGACACTCGGCCGCGAACTGACGGTCGGCCTTTTGGGCCGACCCGACGCAAGGAGAGGGCGCCCGCCAATGGCGGGCGCCCTTGTGTACTGGTTGTCCATGTTAAATGGCGATGGGACACCCGTGCTGTCCAGAAACTCATCTGGCACCCAGGATGCTCGTACGGTCCCTCTCGTGGTATTCTCTCCCCTCGTACATACCCCTGTGCTGGGAGGGATCGAGGATGGCGGAGACGGCGGAACGAGCAGTGGACTGGGCAGGACTGCCTGTGACTGCGACGGTGGCCCGGCTGCTGTGCCGGGAACTCACGCTGCAGAAGGAGTACTTGCGCCTTGAGAACAGGACGCTCAAGGGGAAGATACCGGGTCGCATCCGCTTCACTGACGAGGAACGCCGGTCCCTGACAGAGGCCGCGTTGGCTATGGGCCGGTCGTTGATGCGGGAGGTGGTGAGCATCGTCAAGCCGGAGACGATCCTGGCCTGGCAGCGGCGGCTGGAGCGGAAGAAGTGGGATTACAGTGGGCGGCGCGGGCGCGGACCAGGCCGGCCCCGGACGCCTGGGGAGATCGAAGCCCTGGTCTGCCGACTGGCGCGGGAGAACACCTGGGGCTACCAGCGGATTCGCGGAGAGCTGCTGAAGCTGGGCATCGCCCGCTCCAAGGGCTGTATCGCCGACATCCTGCGGCGCAACGGGCTGCCGCCATCACCCCAGCGCCAGGGGCTGACCTGGCAGCAGTTCCTCGCCCGTCATGCCGAAGTGATGCTGTGTGCCGATTTCTTCACCAAGGAAGTGTGGACCCTCTCAGGTCTCAGGGCGGCCTATGTCCTGTTCGTGCTGCACCTGGGCACGCGCCGCATCCTGCTGGCGGAAGCTACCTTCTGCCCTCATGGCCGCTGGATGGGCCAGATGGCGCGCAATCTGCTAATGAGCTGCGAGGATCTGGAGATCGCCCCTCGGTTCGTACTGCATGATCGGGACAAGCTGTTGGTCTGGGACTTCGACGTGGTGCCCACCACTGCTTTGATGCGGGCGATGGGTCATCGAAGCCCGATCATGACCGCCCGCTACTCCGAGTTCGCCGATGCGGAGCGGAGGTGGGCCTTCGCGAGGGCGGACATCACCAACGGCATCAGGCTCTCCGGGCCGGGATGAGGTGATCGAGCCGGACAGCGCGGTCCCACAGTCCCTCGACGCCCGCACGCGGATTCATCTTCCAGCCGAATGGGGTACCCACGATACACCCGAAACTCCCCGAGAGCAAGGCTAGGGTGGTTCCAGGGGCGAATAACCGCGGCAGTTGGTTTCACCATCGCTGGCGCTCAGCCCTGTGGGAGGGAAGCCGTGAGGAAGATCCTGTTCATCTGCAATGGCAACACGTGCCGCAGCCCGATGGCAGAAGGGCTCCTCAAGCACATGGCACAGGGCAGAGCCCTTCAGGTGCAGGCGATCTCAGCCGGGCTAAACGTTTCTGATACTGCTGCAAACGACAATGCCATTAGCGCAGGCGCTGAGCATGACGTTGACCTCTCTCACCATGTTCCCCAGGAACTGGATGATGCGCTGGTCGGTGAAGTGGACCTGCTCCTGACCATGGAAGGGTGCCAGAAGAAGAGGGTAGCAGCCGAGTTTCCCCAGGCAAGGGACAAGGTTCACACGCTGCTGGAGTTCGTCGGCGAACCAGGCGACGTTCGTGACCCTATCGACGGATCGCTCGATGATTACCGGGCTCGTGCCAGGCAGATCATGCAGGCGATTCAGGGACTCATCGACAAGCTAAGCAGAATGGAGAAACCTAGCTGATAGGTAGACCTCCCAGGAGCGCACTATGGCACCAGAGAGACGCGCACTCGAGGAGTTCGTCGATCTCGTATGTCTTGTCTACCATGAGGCGAGAAATGCCCGGCGGGAGTATGTCCCCAACGGGCTGCCGGGTGACGTCCTCTGTGACCGTCTCCCCTCAGTGCATGGCTCCAAGTACGATGCTTGGTGTGCGATGGGGGATGCGAGGATGGAGGCGTACAAAGCGAACAGCGTGGCCGGCGTCAAGCAGGTCTTCGCCGAGCGATACTCGCTCGACCTGGACGGGCTTGAGCGGCTGTTCAAGGATGAGCGCTGGAAACGCAGGTTCCGCTTGGGGGGGCCGAAGTGGGCTGAGATCTGCCGAAGAGTGACATCGCTTGCCCGTGCCCTGGAAGGGTCGGATGAGGCTGCCATCTCGGACGCACGCTCTTTGGTACTGGACGCCGAGCACAACACTAGCCGTGGACCGGGGGGAGTCCGTCGCAAACTGGAAGACCTGAGGCGTCGGTGCGGATAGAGAAGCCTCGCAAGCATCACGGGGTCGTCGTCAGCCGTTCCTCACGCGCGGGCGCGAAGCCGACCGCGTACCGTCGGCTGAACTGGTGGTCGTTGTCGGGCGTTCGTGAGAATGCTCCGCTCGGCTTGTGGGCTTGCGCCACTCCCCTGAGCATCCTGTCATCTGAGATCCTTGGGCGGCGCCTTCGGCGCCGCTCCTCGTTGTGGAGGAAACTCAGATGAAGGTAT
>JALGTG010000277.1 GCA_029821495.1 Candidatus Hebobacteria bacterium | reverse complement strand
CAGTGAGGGAGACGCGGATGGTATCTCCGATGCCTTCCTGAAGCAGGGCCGCGATGCCGATGGCGGAGCGGGCGATGCCGGAGGGGGGTAGCCCGGCCTCGGTGATGCCGAGGTGGATGGGGTAGTCGCGCTGCTGGCGGAAGAGGCGGTTGGCGAGCCAGGTGGTGCGGAGGTCGAAGGACTTGAGGGAGATGACGATGTCTAGTAGGTCGAACTTCTCGAGGGCCTCCACGTGGCCGAGGGCGGAGTCGAGCATTGCCCTGGCCATCTGCTCCTGGATATCGCCCGCACCTTCGTAGCGGGCGCGAATGTCCTCGGTCACGGAGCCGGCATTGACGCCGACGCGGATCGGGGTGCCGCGGTCCGCGGCGGCGCGGGCGACGGCCTCGACGTGCTCGGGGCGCCGGAGGTTGCCGGGATTGATGCGGAGCTTGTCGGCGCCCTGGTTGATGGATTCGAGGGCGAGGCGATAGTCGAAGTGGACATCGGCGATGAGGGGGATGGAGATCTGGGATTTGATGCGGCCGAGGGCGGCCGCGGCGTCCATGTCGGGGACGGCGACGCGGACGAGGTCGCAGCCGGCTTCTTCGAGGGCCTCGATCTGAGCGACGGTGGCGGCGATGTCGCTGGTGTCCGTGTCAGTCATCGACTGAACGGTGATGGGAGCGCCGCCGCCGATTTGGATGCCGCCGACCTCGACGGCACTGCTGCTGTGTGTCATCGCGGTCCTCTGGGCAGGGACTCGCCTGTTGGTTTCGGCGGGGCGCGCGTGTTGTCCTATTGAGCGGGAGGTCGAGTTGGCCCGCACAGCCGGAGCGGAGCGAACGGCAGGTCTAGCCCTGCTGCATGCGCTGGAGGCGCTGGATGCGCTCTTCGACGGGGGGGTGGGTGCTGAAGAGGCTGACAATGCCCTTGCGGGTGAAGGGGTTGACGATGAACATGTGGGAGGTAGCGGGATCGGCCTTCAAGGGCACGCGCTGTGAGCTTCGCTGGAGGGCCTGAAGGGCGCGGGCGAGGGCGCGCGGATTGCCGGAGAGCCTGGCGGCGGAGGCGTCGGCCTGGTACTCGCGGGAGCGGGAGATGGCCATCTGGATGAGGACGGCGGCGATGGCGCCGAAGATGGCGACGAAGATGATGCCGATGCCGCCATCGCGGCGGCCGCGACCGCCGCCGAAGAACATGCCGGCGAACATGGCGAGGCGGGAGAGGATCATGATCGCTCCGGCGAGAGTGGCGGCGATGGTGCCGATGAGGATGTCGCGGTTGCCGACGTGGGAGAGCTCGTGGGCGATGACGCCTTCGAGCTCATCGTCGCCGAGGGTCTGAAGGAGTCCCTGAGTGACGGCGACGGCGGCGTGGCGGGGGTTGCGGCCGGTGGCGAAAGCGTTGGGTGCGGCCTGGGGGATGATGTAGACGCGGGGCATGGGGAGGTCGGCGCGCTGGGTGAGGCGGCGCACGGAGCGGTAGAGGGCGGGGGCTTCGGCCTCGGTGACCTCCTTGGCGCGGTACATGGCGAGGACGATCTTGTCGGAGAACCAGTAGCTGAAGACGTTCATGAGGAAGGCGAGGCCGAAGGCGATGATCATGCCCGCCTCCTGGCCGATGGCGTAGCCGATGCCGATGAAGAGGCCGGTGAGGACGATCATGAGGAGTGCGGTCTTCGCTGTGTTCATGGGAAGCTCCTGAGAAACGCGTCCGCTGCTGTAGTCTATCTTGCGCGGAGGGCATTATACCATCGGCGGCGGGGGTGACGTCAATTCTCGCGGACCGTCTAGCGGGCCATCTGCACCGTCCGGTAGCGTCCCTCTTCGTCGTGCCAGTAGTAGAGCGTGGCGGAGTTGTCTCGCTGGGAGACCGGGATTCCGCTGTGCCGGAGTTGGAGGCGACCGGACACGTAGCTACGTCCTTCGAGCCGTCGCCCCGGCCGCTTTCAGCGGGCCAGGGACTCCTGCCCTATCCGCGCGCTCTGTGCCGGTCTCAGGGGCGGCCGAGACTCACAGAGGGCAGCGGCGCTTAGAAGCTGTTCCATAACCTCCATCTGGGGCTATGAAATGCGCTCTAGTCAAACTCCTTGAGCCAGCAGTTGACGGTGAACAGCTTCCTGAATCCGAAGGAGAGGTAGAAGGGCTTGTCCGTTCCGACGTAGGCCACCGTTGCGCCGAGTTCACCGCACCTGCGGATGCCCTCGAGCACGCAGGCCCGACCCAGGCCGCGCCGGCGGTAGTCGGGGTCGGTCGCTACGGGCTCGACGTAGCCGAATCGGTTCGCCGCGTCGAGCCATAGGCCGGAGAACGACACGAAGTCGCCGCTGGGCGCTTCGGCGACGATGGTCAGGTCCGTCCGGTAGTGTGGACCCGACTGCATCTTCTTGCGGCCCTCAATGCCGTCTGTCGGCGGCTCGCCGGAATGGTTGAAGCCGCGGTGCAGGCAGCGATCGCACTTGCGCAGGTCGTTGTTGTCGGCCAAGCTCGTGAGGGTGAAGCCCTCCGGGACGCTGATAGGCGGGAAGGGCGAGGGGATGACGAACTGGGACAGGGGTCGGTGGGAGTCGGGGTGCTTCGTGTAGCCGCGGGCGACGACGACCTCCTCGAAGGTGCTATCGAAATCGTTCACGTAGGCCTTCAGACGTCGCTTGCCGTCCTCGCCGCGGGCCGACAGGTGATCTTCCGCATACGTTAGCATCTCGTGCTTGAGGTGGGCGTAGTCGGGGTGGGTGTTGAAGAAGGCCTCGCCCAGGCGCATTTCGTACGCGGCGACACCCACGATCCGGCCCCCATCCTCCCAGAGACCGATCTTGTCCGCCCTCATCGAACCACGCGTGGGTATAGGCGTATTCCCATACCGGCCAGAGCCAGTTGCCGTCCCGGTTGTCCGGCTGGTAGAGCCCGGCCAGGAACTCGGTCACGGCCTCGTAGTCGGAGCCATCTCTCAACTGCCGCAGCATCATCCGCACCGACCTCCCGTCGCGAGTGCGATGCACTCCGGAGCGAGGGGCAAGAGGCACGACTCCTGCGCAGCGTGAATGGCCGTAGTGTACCAGAACTCATCTGGAGCACCAACAGGGCGTCCTGCTCAGGGAGATTGTCCGGGGGGGCCGACGGGTGTCAGGCCTGCCCCACTGCGAGCTGGCATACACACGCCATTTCACTCGTACCACAGCGTGCCGGAGTCGATCTGCTTGCTGCTCTTCCCCGATGGGTCGAAGCCGTACTCCTGCACCAACTCCTCCATCCCCTGCTGACACAGGTATGCCTCGACACAGCGCTGCATGCGCGCCACTACGTAAGGGTGCTCTGAGAGTACGTCTCTGGTCTGGTGAGGGTCCGCTTTGAGGTCGTAGAGCAGGGGCGGACGTTGGCCGCGCCACACTGCGTACATCCACCGCGGCGTCATAACCTGTGCGTGATGCGGATTGCCCAGC
>JALGTG010000276.1 GCA_029821495.1 Candidatus Hebobacteria bacterium | reverse complement strand
GGCAGCCGCGATCAGGTCAGGTAGAAGGCGTAGATGCGAGTGGCGTCCGCGCCCCAGGTCTCGTCGGTGGTGAGGCGGATGTGAGGGAACGGGCAGGCTGAGTGGACATCAATGGTGCTCCTGTGGCAGAATTCGGAGAGTGCGGACACGCCATTGCAGAGGTGTCGGGGTGGAACGGCAAGGGCGGAGGGGGAGGAGAACGGGGAGGGGGAGATGTTGGGGCAGGGGGCGGGAATGACGGAGGAGGGCGAATCGTCTGAATGAGTGAGGAACGCGACAAGGTGAAAGAGCTGGTGGCCCGGGCACGCGCCGGGGAGGTGGACGCGTTTGAGGCGCTGTACCGGGCGCATCAAGGCGGGATATACACGTTTCTCCGGGGACAGGTTCGAGATGCGGAGGTGGCGGCGGACTTGACGCAAGATACGTTCGTGCGGGCGTGGGAGTCGCTGGCGCGGCTGCGGGAGGCGGGAGCGTTTCGAGGGTGGCTGTATCAGATTGCGAGGAACCTGGTGCTGGACGAAGCGAAGTCGGGGAGAGTGAGGTTGGAGGTGCCGGCGAGCGTGGTGTCGAGCGAGGAGAATCCGAGTGTGCTGGAGCGGGCGACGGAGGGGGATGGGCCGGAGGAGAGGTTGGCTTCGGCGGAGCTGAAGGAAGAGGTGTGGCGGGCGCTGGAGTCGCTGCCGGCGGCACAGCGGGAGGCGGTGGTGATGCACCACGTGGAGGGCATGGGGACGGCGGAGATTGCGAAGGTGATGGGGGTGCGGCCGGGGACGGTGATGTCGCGGCTGGCGAGGGCGCGGGAAGCGCTGCGGGAGAAGCTGGGTGGATATGTGGAGGTTTCAGATGAGTAAATGCGATCTCATAAGGGATAGGCTATCGGAGTATGCAGTGGGCGGGCTGCGGGGCCGGATGCGGGCGCGCGTAGAGGCGCATGTGGGCGAGTGCGCGGGGTGTCGCGCGGAGCTGAAGGCGCTGGAGCGGACCGGCGCGCTGCTCGATTCGCTGGAAACGCAGGATGCTCCGGAGGGGACGTGGGAAGCGGTGCGGGAGCGGGTGCTGGCACGGCCGCGGGAGCGCGCACGGGTGCGGCCGCGGTGGGCGTGGGCGATGAGCACTGTGGCGCTGGTGGTGGTGGTGGCGGTGGCGGCGGTGGTGATGGTGCCTCGGCCGGTGGAGCGGCCGGTGGTGGTGGCTGCGGCGGCGGCGGACGAGGAGATGCAGATGACGATGGACGATCATCTGTCGACGGTGTGGGCGGCGCCGCTGTCGGATATGGCGGCGGTGGGGCTGCGAATGGCGGCGTTGGAGGAGAACGGATGAGGGAGCGATTGGGGGTAGCTGCAGTTGTAGTGGCACTGTGCGCGGGGGCGGCGGCCGCGCAGGCGTCGGTGTGGGAGGCGGTATGGCGGAGCGAGGATGCGCTGGAACGGGTGTCGGTGGTGGGCCGGGCGAGAACGATGAGTGTGGCTGGGCAGCGGACCGCGGTGGCGCGGGTGCGCGCGGCGAAGGGGAAGGTGCGACTGGACTACGAGGCGGGGCGTCATAGGTGGTCGCTGGTGGACAACGGGCGGGAGTTGATCGTGCTGTATCCGATGAGGCAGGAGGCGCTGGTGCATCCCCGGCCGAGGCTGGCGGTGGACCGGAAGCTGGCGGAGCGGAACTACGAGGCAAGGAAGGTGAGCGGGGGGGAGGTGGCGGGGCGTGCGGTTGACGCGATCGAGATCGTGCCGCGGGGCGGCGGGCCGGCGGCGGTGCGAGTGTGGCTGGATCGGGAGACGGGGTTTGCGCTGAAGCGAGAGCGGTACAACGTGGAGGGGAATCTGACGACGGGGACGGAGTACGTGGAGGTGGAGTACGGGGCTGCGGTGCCGGGGGAGGTGTTCCTGGTTCCGCAGACGTGGCGGAGGATGCCGTCGGACGGGCGGGGGCCGCGGGTGAGTACGGCGGAGTTGTCGCGGGTGATAGGGTTTGAGGTGAAGGAGCCGAAGCACGCGCCGCCGGGGTATGTGCTGCTGGGCGGGCACGCGCGCGAGTGGGGGCGGGGGGGGATGCGAGTGGCGGAGCTGAGGTATACGGACGGGCTGCGGGTGCTGAGCGTGTTCGAGCGCGAGAAGGGCGAGTGGATGGGCAAGGGAGGGGGAAGAGGCGGACGGCACGAGGGAAGGCACCGGAGCGGGGGAACGGGAGGCGGGCGCGGGCGGGGGACGGGAGGCCGGCACGGCCGCGGGGGAGGGTTTGGATTCGGGCCGGCGGGAGGGGAGAAGATGACACTGGTGGAGCGGGGGACGGAGAAGGCGCTGCGGTATCTGGGGCGGGAGATGGTTGTTGTTGTGGTGGGGGATGTGACTGCAGAAGAGCTGATGCGGGTGGCGAAGAGCGTGGAGTGAACATGAACCCCGGAATGACGGCCTGGGGTTTGTCGTCTGGACTAGTGACTGCAGTGAGACATGCAGAGATGAGGAGGTTAGACATGAGAGTGCACAAGTGGATGCCGGTGATGGTTATCGCGCTGCTGTTGATTGCGGTGTCGGCAGCGATGGCGGAGCAGAGCGAAAGGCCGCTACAAGCGCGGGAGGAAGTCAAGCTGACGCCGGATGAGCAGGTCTTTCTGGATCGGGCTAAGGAGCTGCGGCGGGAGGTCGAGATCACGAGGCTCGAACTGGCGCTGATGAGGCTGAAGGACGCCCCCGAGGATGCGATTGCAGAGAGGGCGGAGGGTCTCTACCGGCTGCAAGGCGAGCTGCACGCGCTGCGTGTGAAGAATCCCGAGATGGCGCGGAAGGTCTGGCGCCACCAGTTGAGGGGTGAGCGAGGCCGCATGCGCGGTATGGGCCGCGGGATGCGCGGCATGGGCCGCCAAGGCATGGGCCGCGGTATGGGTCACCAAGGCATGGGCCGCGGTATGGGTCACCAGGGCATGGGCCGCGGTATGGGCCAAGGCAT
>JALGTG010000275.1 GCA_029821495.1 Candidatus Hebobacteria bacterium | reverse complement strand
GCTCGGTGTGAGCAGAGCCTCCAGACTTGCCCTCACCTCGAGCTTCCCCCCCGGACGCTGCCGTGTGCTAGAATGCACGGGCACGGTCACAAGCCCGAACGTGTGTCAGGGGCGGCTCATTGCCACTTGACAGCCATAGGCTACCCCATGAGAAACAGCCGCGCACGAGGTGAATTGATGAAGTCACCCTCTCAGATCTCTCGCCGAGACTTCCTTGCTCGCACGGCCGGCGCCGCCATCGGCCTCGGACTCGGTCTCGTCCAGAGCGGGCCCGGACGTGTACCAACACTGGCCCGCGCGGACGAAGGCGCGGAAGCCCGCGGCGAGCCGCGTGACCGGATGCAGGGAGCGAACCGGTCTGACGATCTCTACTCTCGGGTACTCGGCTGCATGGTCGGCAGCGCCATAGGCGACGCATTCGGCGGCGTCGTCGAGTTCCGCTCGGCACAGGATGTCGAGAGAATCGCAGGCAAGCCATGGGTGGACGAGTTCCTGCCATATGCCGCGGACCACGGCACCCATCCGGTAGGCGTATGGGAGCCCGCGCCCCCGCGCGGCACCGGCACGGATGACACCCGCTACAACCAGCTCTTCGTCGAGTGTGTCATTCGCAACGGCGGTCTCATCAACTCGCAGTTCCTCGCCATCGAGTACATCCAACGTTACCGCGAGCCCGAGGACTTCTACCCGGAGAAGTACCGCGACCTCGCGAGGCGACAGTACTGGTGGATGTACGAGCGGTCCTGTGCCCATCTGGGGATGGAGAAGTCGCCCTTCGGCTGGCCGCCGTGGGTCGCAGACGCGATGGGCAACGCCTACCCAAAGCTGATGGGGCTGATCTCCCTCGCCCCGGCCGGCCTGCTGTACCGCAATGAGCCGGAGGAAGCATACAAGAAGGTGTTCGAGCTGGATTTCCTGGACATCGGCTATGCCCGGGATGCGACGGCGATGCTGGGAGCCATGGTGAGCGCCGCGCTCGGCGGGAACGTCAGCGGCCGGGATCTCATCAGGATCGGTCTCGACACGGATCCGTTCGGCTTCGAGCGAGGGCGCTTCATGGTGAGGAACGTGCAGCGATTCCTCGAGATCGCCGAGACCGCGCCCAGCGATCGGGCCCTGATCGACGCCCTTGCCCCCGAGGTCGCCCGGCGCCATCCCTTCGACCCCATCGATGTGCTCGGAGTGCCGATGACCGCGGTCCACTACTGCGACGGCGATCCCCTGCGGAGCATCATCATGTCCGCGAACGACCGGAACCTCGACGAGACAGGGGCCTTCACTGGGATGCGGGATGTGGATTGTGTCGCCAACGTGGCGGGGGCGATCGTGGGGGCCTTGCACGGCGTGGATGCGTTTCCCGACGACTGGGTGTCAGATACAGTGGAGGCCAACAAGAAGGTCTACGGCATCGACCTCGAGGCCAACGCGCGTCGCTTCTACGAGTGCGTTCACCAGCAGGAATAGCGGGTAACCCGTCTTCTGATCTACTCAGGGTCCATTTGGGGCCCATTTGGGGACGGATGCACTTGTCATGTAGGATTCTGGAATTCCGGGGACACTACACTAGACTACTAACTCCCCGAGCCAACCGTGCTATGGTGAGACTGGCTCGAGTCGTGGCGCCATGTGTCGTTGTCCACCGCCCCTGAAGCCGCCCTAAGAGCCCTGGCCGAACGGCACCAAGAGCCGCAGCCGGGTAGCACCATATGGCAGGATGATCCTCGCCCGCGCACAAGCTCAGAGACCGCTCAGAGGTGTCCCTTCGCCGTTTGACACGCGTACTGACACCGCCGTCACGGGATGAGCACGTCTACCCTGTTGCGCCTCTTGCAGCGGGCCGGCTCGATGAGTGTGCCGTCGATCTGCTCGCCGTTCAGAACGACGGTCGTCCCCTCAGCACCCTGACGGCGCTCTATGGACACGTCGAAGATCATCCCCCTGAAGTGCCGCGCGACGCGGCAGCTGTCCCACGTCGAGGGCAGTCTTGGATCGATCCGCAGGCCCGAGTACTCGCTTCTGACTCCCAGCATCCACTCGAGCACTGATAGGTAGAACCATCCCACCGACCCGGTGATCCACGAGTACTCCACTCTGAATGGGCGCGCTCTGTGCTCCGGACCGTTGTAGCAGTTCTGCACCGTGTATGGGACCGCCCCCGTCACCTGCTGTGGGACGGCCTCGTAGCATGACATCACTCGTTTGTAGATCTCATAGGCCTTGTCGGGGCGACCCATTTCGAGACACGCCAGTATCATGAATGCATTGCCGTGCGAGTACACGGTGCCGTTCTCCGCGATCCCGGGCTGCATGCTGGTGATCCTTCCGATACTCGGGTCGTACTTGGTGTACACCGGATCGAGGAGCTTGTATCCGAGCTTGGTCAGCAGCATCGCGTCCGCCGTCGCCAGTGCCCTGGCGAACCTCCGGTCATCTGCCGCGCGCGAGAGCACACCCCAGCTCTGCGCGTTGAGGAACACCTTCCCTTCCTTGTTGCGCTTCGATCCCACCGACCGCCCGTTGTCGTCGATGCAGCGAACGTAGCGATCGCCCTCCCACGCGGCCCTGTTTATCGCCTTCGTCAGACTCCGGTGTCGTCTGGAGAGCGACCCCGCGAGCTTGGTGTCGCCCAAGTGGAGGGCCAGGTCCTTCAGCTCGAGAAGCGCACGCGCCAGAGCCATCGTGAGCCAGACGCTCTGCCCCCTGCCTTTGATGCCCACGCGCGTCAGAGAGTCGTTCCAGTCCCCGAACTTGATGAGGCAGAGACCATCCCTCCCGCGTTTCTTCCAGGAGAAGGCGACTGCTCGCAGCAGGTGTTCGAGAACCGTCGCGGAGCCACCATCGTAGAACTCTACAGTGCGGTCAAGCAACTCCATGTCGCCGGACTCCTTGAGCTGCTTCGTAACCGCGTAGACCAGCCACAATGCGCTGTCGGCATAGGGCTTGGTATCTATCGG
>JALGTG010000274.1 GCA_029821495.1 Candidatus Hebobacteria bacterium | reverse complement strand
TTAGAATCGTTGGGAAGGGGTTCGAGGCAGCGGGGGCCAGCGCGGTGGCGCTGGTGGGCGCGGACGGGGAGGCGTGGGAGCTGGAGCGGAAGGAAGTGCCGGTGGCGCGCGCGGGTGAGGGCTGGGAGTGCGTGCTCCCCGCGCATTCGTTGATGGTGGTTAGGATGAAAGGCTAGGGGGAGGGAGTGGGGGCGGCGGGAGTGTCGGGGGAAGAGGCGGGGGGGACGGTGAAGCGCAAGGGGGAGGTGAAGAGGACGTCCCGGTCGTCGGGGGCGTCGGGGAAGTGGTACTCGGCAATGAGAGAGATGCCTTGTTCGCCGGTTGCGAGCTTGCGGGGTGCGGCCTTCAGCACTGTGTGAGCGAGGTCTGATTTCCGGACCCAGGTTCGCGTTCGCGATGCGATGAGCCAGACGGCGGCTATCTCGTCCTCGCCGAGCCCAGCGAGAGTGAGACCGGCGGGGTCGTAGAGGAGCGGGCGCTGGGCGTCATCGAGTCGGCCGTAGATGCCGAGCACGGAGAGGGGCGCGGACAGAGCTGCCAGGCGGTCGCCGAGATGGGTTCTCAGCGTGGCGAGCTGAAGCCGATTGGTTCGCGCAAGCAGGGCGGACAGATCCTCAAGCGTGATCGTCTCACCTGGCTGAAGAGCATCTTGCCAATCGCGAAGCAATAGCTCGGGGAGCACGTAGGCTTCCTGGACACGGTATCGAGGGTTTCGGAGAACGAGATTGGCGCCGTAGAGCCGCCACGATAGCCGCGGTCCGAGCTGGCCTTGGAGGCGGCCGAGGAGTTCGGCGAGAGTGAGTTCAGCGGGATGCTCGCGGGTCTCCGGGAGAGGGGAGACTTGGTCGTCGAAGTAGTGCGCTACGACCGCGATCTCGCACTGGTCCGCGGCGCGTTCGAGGAGCGCGGGTAGAGACATTCTCCGGTCGCGAGTGAGGTCGAAGACGATTTTCGCTGCCAAGCGGGGATCGGCTTCGTCGGGGTGCGGGGAGCGGTCTGTGGGGTGGGGCCGTTCAGCGGGGGAATGCGCCTCCTGCCAGGCGCGCTGTTCCCGCTTGGCGCAGGCCTGATACTCCGCGGTTTTCTCGCGGTACCCGAGCTGCACAAGACGCAGGCGGGCGCGATAGGGGCCTTCGTCAGGTGCGGCCGGGAAGATCACTTGCTCGCCGTACTCACCGACGTCCGGCACGCGCACCTGGAGCTGGAGCGTCTCCTCTGCCCAGTAGAATCGCAGGATGCTGTTTGACCAGCGCTGCTCGGGCTCGTGGTAGGTGAACAGATGATCCACGTCGGGTTGGATATAGCTGCGCGCAGACGGGGGGCCCCATTGACTCTTGGCCCAGTGGGCGAGGTGCTGGCGGAAGGGGAAGTCGAAGCGGCGCAGGGGTAGGTCCAGGAATCCGTACGTGAAGAGGTGTTCCTGGTCGTCCTCGGCGAGCGCGCAGCTCTGCTGGATCATTGGCCTGAGCTTAGGATCGAGGATGGTGGCGCAGAGCCAGGGATCGGTTTGCTCATACCGCGCGAGCACTTCGGACGGTGGCAGCGCGAGAGCGGCCCGATAGGTGAGAAGCCGCGCGCTGTTTGCGTCGCGGTAGGGGCCGGTCAGAGCCTTCCAGCTTTCCAGGCGGTTATGCGCGAGCCATTCCTCGATTGACTCAAGGGGTGCCTCGTAGGAGCCCAACCGGTACTCGCGGTTGGATGGTAGCTGGCCGCGGGTGAACCACCAGTGGCCCTCGAAGAGATGGGATAGGGCCAGCATCACACCTGCGAGGGGCCAGTCGCGTGCGAAGAGCGTAACGCGGACGGCGGCGAGATCGTCTGGAACGGAGAGGGAGACGGACGAGGCCGTCGAGAGGTGAGCGGTTAGGTCCGCTACGGTGATCTGGGACTCGGAGACGGTGACAACGGAATCGAGACGCGAATCGGCGTGGTCGATCTTGTGCTGCCAGGGGTCCCAGGCAAGGGGAGTTGGCCGATCCACCGCGCCGTGCGCGGGTACGGTGGAAAGGAAGAGGACAAGCGCAAGCGCGAGGGACAGTGCTGTGGTGAGGATGCGGACCAGTGCGAGCCGGAGAGGATGCGCAGAGAGGGAACAGAACCGTCCAGGGCTGATGACCTGGGCCTGGCCCGGCGCGGCAGCTGGCTGAGGTGTCATCACGACCATCCTTGCGAGTCGATGTGCATTGCGCCGGCCCACCCAAGTGGCATGGCTCGTGCTGACGAGCACCTGCCTCACGCTAGGCAGACCCCCATAGCTTGCTGCCCTTGACGCATGTCAGTTGAGTAGACACCTATCTGAAGACAGAAACAGACGCCTCTTCGAGCTGGATCCAGCCGCCCTGGCTGTTCTGATTCCACCACCCCTGGACCCTCAGCTCGGCGTCGTCGAGTCCCTGCTCGTCCCAAGGGATGTCACCCCAGTAGTTGTTGCAGTTGTGCCAGTCTGCCAGTTCTGCCGGCAGGCCCTCAATGTACCAAGTGTAGCTCAGATAATAGTACTCTCCGTTGTAGACCATCATCCTGTACCGGTGGATTGAGCACTCGCCGTCTATGATCCGCACCCGACCGCGTGCTAGGGTGGTGTCTGCCGATGTCCATAGCGGGTCGACGAGTGTGAAGCGGTCTGATGCCCAGCCTGAGATGGTGTCGCCAGTGTATATCATGTCCTTCGGTGGGTCGGACTCATCATCGAGCCTTGACCAGTGCTGCCCTGTATCTGGCTTCCAGTTCTTCTCCGTTGTATCGCCGTTTGGCATGAGAGTGATAGCGTCGGCATGTGAGCGAGTGCAAAGAGGAGGAGAGAGTGGCAGTGGCCTTCCCCCGTAAGTGATACCAGGGCTTATGTGAGTCCTGGGTCGTATGTACCAGACAGTGGGCACAGGCTCGGCTCACTGATCACGGGAGCATAGTCGTACTGATAGGCCTCCGGCGCGGGCGGCACGTAGCCCAGGGCGCTGTGT
>JALGTG010000072.1 GCA_029821495.1 Candidatus Hebobacteria bacterium | reverse complement strand
GGGGCCGGGATCGGCGTGGTGACGAACATCGGGGTGTCGCATCTCGAGATGTTGGGGAGCAGAGATGCTATCGCGGAGGCGAAGTCCGAGCTGTTGGATGCTCTGCCTTCCGATGGTGCAGCGGTGCTCAATGCGGACGATGAGTTCTTCGACTTCCTGCGGGCGCGCAGCGGTGCGCGAGTGATATCGTTCGGACAGCGGGAGGACGCAGACGTACGGGCCGATCGAGTGGGGATGGCGGGAAAGGGCCGAACCGTGTTCCGCCTACGCGGGTGGTGGGGGGAGCAGGAGCTGTCGCTGGCGGCCGCGGGGAGGCACCAGGCCGTCAATGCCGCAGCAGCGGCCGCAGCAACGATGGCGGCCGGCGGGAGGAAGGAGTGGATTAGCTCGGGACTGGCCAGCTTCGAAGGTGCGGAGATGAGGAGTCAGGTGGCGGAGGCGGCCGGGGGCTTCACGGTGATCGACGACTCGTACAACGCGGCGCCGGACTCGATGCGGGTGGCACTGGAGCTGCTCGCGGATCTGCCGGGGGGCCGGAAATGGGCGGTGCTGGGAGACATGAAGGAGCTGGGGCCGCTAGCGGTGGAGTGGCACCGGGAGGTTGGGGAGCTCGCGGCATCTGTGGGGGTGACGGGTCTAATAACGGTGGGAGAGCTTGGTCACTATGTGGCTGCTGCTGCGCGCGTCCATCTGCCGTCCAGCGCGGTGGTGGAGGCAGAGGACAACGCGGAGGCGGTGGCGCTGGTGAGGGAACGCGTCTCGCCCGGCGATGTTGTCCTGGTCAAGGGGTCGCGAGTGATGGAGATGGATGAGATCGCGAGGTCGCTGATAGGGAGTCCCGAGGGCCCGGGCTGTGCCTGACGCTCGCGCGATAGCCGTGATCGCGGCGGTGCCAAGTGTCTCGCTGATCGCGGCGCTGGTGCTCGGCGGCACGGCGATTCGCGTGCTGAGGCGCGCCGGGGCAGGCCAACGGATCCGAGATGACGGTCCGCAGCGTCACCTCAAGAAGGAAGGGACGCCGACGATGGGCGGCATCCTGATCATCGCGGGAACGCTGGCGGCGGCACTCGGGGCGGCCATCTTCCGCGAGGACGGATACTCACTGCCGTTGATCATGCTTGCCGGACTGATGCTCGCCTTCGGGGTGATCGGGTTCCTGGACGACTGGCTGAAGATACGCCGCGGGCGGTCGCTGGGCATGAGGGCGAGGGAGAAGCTGGCGCTGCAGGTCATCGCCGCCGTCGCGTTCGCCGGGGCACTGTGGGCCGAGGCGGGGAGCGGCGGGCATTCGGGTGTGCTGGTGGGTGCGCGGTTGCCCGGGTACGCGTGGGTGGGATTCTGGGGCCTTGCGGTGGTGGGCACTTCCAATGCGGTGAACCTGGCAGACGGGCTCGACGGATTGGCCGGCGGGCTGTGCGTGATTGCCGGCGTGGGATTCGCGGTTGTGGGCGGGACTTGGGAGGTGCAGACGCTGGGGCTGGCGCTGGCAGGGGCGTGCCTTGGGTTCCTTTGGTTCAACCTGCACCCGGCGAGGCTGTTCATGGGCGATGTTGGCTCGCTGGCGTTAGGAGCAGCGATAGCGGGCATGGCCGCGGTGGCGAACAACCCGGTGGCGTTGGCTGGGCTGTGCCTGGTCCCGTACGTGGAGGCCGGTTCCGTCGTCCTCCAGGTGGTCTCGTTCAAGGCGACGGGGAGGCGGGTATTCAAGATGAGCCCGATCCACCACCATTTCGAGCTTTCGGGGTGGCCGGAACAGCGGGTGGTGTGGACGTTCTGGGGGCTGGCGGTGGTGGCGGCAGCGGCAACAGTGCTGTTTGCAGTGATGCTCAGGTGAAGGTGCGGACACCGGTGGACAGGGACTACGAGGGCAAGAAGGTGCACGTGATCGGTCTCGGCGCGTACGGGACGGGCCGGGAGGTGGCGCGGGTTCTCTCGGCGCGGGGGGCTGTGGTCACGGTGTCAGACATCAAGCCAGCGGCGGCGTTGGCCGGGGAGATTGCCGCACTGGGAGACGCGCCGGTCACCGTTCAGACGGAGGATGATGCGTACGACGGGATGGAGGAGGCGGAGCTGGTGGTGCCGAGCCCAGGCGTTCCGCTGGACATTCCTCCCCTACTCCACGCGCGGACGCGCGGTGTCCCTGTGGTGAGTGAGATCGAGGTGGCGTACTGGATTGCGCCGTGCCCGATCATTGCGGTGACGGGCACCAAGGGGAAGTCAACGACGGTGACGTTGATCGGCGAACTGCTGCGAGAGGCGGGGGTAGATGCCTTGGTGGGAGGCAATATCGGCTTTCCTCTGGTGGCGCTCGCGGAGAGGGCTACCGCGGAGAACATGCTGGTTGCCGAGGTGAGCAGCTTCCAGCTCGAAGCCACGTTGGAGTTCAGGCCGCGGGTGGCGGTGCTGCTGAACGTATTCCCGGACCACCTCGATCGGCATCCGACCCTCAGCGCTTACCGGAGGGCGAAGGCGAAGCTGTTCGCCAATCAGCGGCGGGAGGACAGCGCGGTGGTCAATCGAGACGACGCTGAGGCATGGAGCCTGACGGAGGGTATGCGCGCGACGCTGGTGCCCTACAGCACGACGCAGCCTTCGCCCGAGGGCGCGGACGTCGCGGGGGGATGGCTTCGGGTCAAGGGGGAGCGAGTGTGTCCGAGAGATGCGCTGCAACTGCCGGGAGCGCACAACGTCGGGAACGCGCTGGCGGCGCTGGCGGCGGTGCATGCAGCCGGAGCGTCTCTTGGGGGCGCGGGCGAGACAATAGCGAGGTTCCGCGGGCTGGAGCATCGGCTCGAGACGGTCGGGGAGGTAGGCGGCGTGACTTTCGTCAACGACTCCCAGGCCACCACCCCGGAGGCGACGATCGCCGCGCTGAACGCTTTTGGTGGGCGGATCGTTCTGATCGCGGGGGGACGCGCCAAGGTCCACGAGTTCGGGGCACTGGCGGAGGCCGCTGCGCGGTGCGACGCGGATCTGGTCGTCATCGGGGAGGCCGCGGATGAGATTGCTGAGGCAGGTAAGGAGGCGGGGATAGAGGGGATCGCGCGGGCGACGGATCTGCGCGATGCGGTGGAAGTCGCCACGGGGCGCGCGAATCCGGGGGACTTTGTGGTGCTCTCCCCCGCGTGCGCCAGCTTCGACATGTTCGAGAACATGGCCGCTCGCGGACGGGCATTCAGGGAGATAGTGCGCGAGCTGGCGCAGGGGAAAGGAGCGCGGCGCTAGTGGCAGCTATCAGGTCGGTCCGGGTATCTCAAGAGGAGCTGGCGCGGGAGGACAGAGACGAGCTGGATCTGGTGATACTCGTGCCGGTGCTGCTGCTGGTGGCTCTGGGCGTGTCGGTGGTGTTCAGCGCCAGCATTCCAATGGCGGCGGTGCGAGAGACTGAGGACGTGTACTTCTACCTCAAACGCGAGCTGCTGTTCGCGGGTCTGGGACTGGCCGCGATGTACGGTGTGACGCGCCTGTCGATGAACCGAGTGCGAGGATCGGCAGGGCTGCTGCTTGCGGCCACGTTCGCGCTTCTGGTGGCGGTGCTCATAGTCGGAGTCAGGATCAATGGGGCGAAGTCGTGGCTGCGCGTTCCTGGGACAGGGCTGCTGTTCCAGCCGAGCGAGATGGCGAAGATCGTCCTCATAATCGTGACGGCGCGCTACTTCGCGAGCTTCCCACGGGGACTTGGCGGGTGGCGGCGAGCAGTTCCTCCTCTGGCGGTGCTAGGGGCCACGGCGGCACTGATTGCAGCGCAGCCGGACATGGGCACGGCGGCGGTGATAGTGATGGCGATGTTCGCGCTCTTCCACATCGCGGGAGCGAAGCTGCGCCAACTGGCCGCGGCCGGGGCGGCGGCAGCACCGGCAGTGGCATTCGTGGTCTGGCGGAACCCGTACCAGCTCGAGCGCATTCTGGATTTCATCCGGGGAGTGAAGAGCCCCGCGGTGGCCGACTACCACCTAGGTCAATCTCTGATCGCTCTAGGGTCGGGCGGTCTGACGGGCCGGGGGTACTGCGGGAGCATAGAGAAGTACTTCTATCTTCCGGCGGCGATAACAGACTCGATTCTCGCGGTGATGGGAGAGGAACTGGGGTTCATCGCAGTGTTCGCTGTGCTCGTGCTGTTCGGTGTTATCGCGTGGCGCGGGGCAAGCATCGCGGGCAGGGCGCGGGACCGCTTCTCGGGGCTTGTGGCCGCGGGGGTGAGCGTCATGCTCGTGAGCCAGGCGCTTCTGAACATCGCGGTGGTGACGGGATCGCTGCCGGCCACGGGAGTGCCGCTGCCGTTCGTGAGCTACGGTGGTTCGTCGCTGCTGTTCTCGCTGATCGGCGTAGGGCTGCTGCTCAATGCGGCTAGGAGGCCGCCGGAATCCGCTGTCGCCGGGGAGGCGGGATGAGCAGGCGTGTCCACATGGTGGGCATTGGGGGCATCGGCATGAGCGCGCTGGCGCAGATCTTGCTGGCGCGAGGGACCACGGTCTCTGGGTCAGATGCGCAGCAGTCTGAGATGCTGGGCCGACTGGCGGCGTTGGGAGCGAGGGTCTCTGTCGGACATCGCGCGGGACTGGTGGAGGGGGCGGAGAGGGTCGTGATCTCCGACGCAGTAGGGCGTGACAACCCCGAAGTTGGCCGGGCACGCGAACTCGGGGTTCAGGTGCAACGGCGCTCCGAGCTACTGGCGGAGGTGATGGCCGACCGTCAGGGGATTGCGGTCTCCGGGACGCACGGGAAGACAACTGTGACGGCCATGATCGGGGGCATTCTGACGGAGGGTGGGTTGGATCCGACGGTGGTGCTGGGCGGGGAATACGCGCCCATCGGAGGGAACGCTCGCGTGGGCGAAGGCGAGTGGTTCGTGGTGGAGGCGTGTGAGGCATACGAGTCCTTTCTGGATCTCAAGCCCCAGATTGCAGTGGTGACAAACGTGGAGGCGGATCATCTGGACCATCACGGGAGTGTGGATCATCTTAGGTCGAGCTTCACGAGATTCCTGGGGAACGTAGCCCCGAACGGGTCGCTGGTGCTCTGCGCCGACCGTCCGGAGCTTCGCGAGATCGCGGAGGGCATAGCTCGACCGACGGTGTGGTACGGGGCCGACGAGCGGGCCGATGTGAGAGGGGTGGGTATTTCGACGGGTGGGGGCGAGGGCCGATGCCAGCTTATCGTCGGAGAGAGGGATGAGGGCGAGCTTCGCATAGCGACGCCCGGGGTGCACAATGTGGTCAATGGCCTGGGCGCGGTGGCGGCTGCTCAGGCGGCAGGGGCTCCGCTCGACGCCTGCAAAGCAGCGCTGTCCGAGTTCACCGGCGTCCGTCGGCGGTTCGAGGTGATTGGGCGGGTGGCCGGGCTGATAGTCATTGATGACTACGCGCACCATCCGACGGAGGTGGCGGCCACAATCGCCACGGCCCGCGCGGTGTTTCCGGGGCGGCGGCTGATCGCAGTGTTCCAGCCGCATCTGTACTCGCGGACGCGCGATTTCGCGGAGGGCTTTGCGCGAGCGTTGGGCCAGGCGGACCTGTGTGTGCTGACGGAGATCTACCCGGCGCGGGAGGCACCGCTGCCGGGGGTGAGCTCGCGCATCATCGCGGAGCGGCTGATCTCGCAGCGCGGAGAGGACGGCCTGCTGGAGGTGGCGAAGGAGTCCCTCGCGACCGAACTGGCGGGCCGCGCGCGGGAGGGGGACGTCATCCTCTTCATGGGCGCGGGCGACATTGACGCGGCCGCGCGTGAGCTTGTGCGCGATCTGAGGGAAGGGCCCGAGTGCCAGCGGGAGGTCGCCACAAAGGAATGAGCACTACACAGCAGACCTGGGTCCCAGCAACGATGGCCGCCACACCTCGCCGTCAGATCGAGGCGCTCGCCGCCGAACTGCAGTCCGCGATCCGCGGTACTGTGCGCGCCTATGAGCCGATGCATCGGCACACGACCTTCCGGATCGGCGGTCCTGCTGAAGTCTTCGTCCAGCCCTCAGACTGCGACGACCTCGTGGAAGTCGCTGACTTCGCGCGCGGGAAGGGCGTGCCCTGCATGGTGGTTGGGAATGGCAGCAATCTGCTGGTAGGTGACAGAGGGATTCGGGGCGTGGTGGTGCGGCTTGCGCCGCGGTTCAACCGGATCGAGTGGCTGGAAGACGGCGCGGTGGCAGAGGCTGGGTCGCTTCTGTCGACGCTGGTGAAGGAGGCGTCGGCGGCGGGACTGAGCGGGCTGGAGTCCACTGTCGGGATACCGGGGACGTTGGGAGGCGCGCTGGCGACGAACGCTGGAACGGACACGGGATCTGTGGGCGACCTGGTAAGGGGAGCGGTGGTGCTGGGCCGGGATGGCGAGCTGCGAGACTGGAGCGCAGAGCAGTTCGCGTACCGGTACCGCTACAGCACTGTGTCCAAGGAGAAGGCGGTAGTGGTGTCTGCGCGTCTTCGCTTGCAGCCCGCGGCGAAAGAGGAGATCGCGGCCAAGGTGGCGAGACTGCGGCACAAGCGGTCGAGCCGCCAGCCGCTGCGGGCGCGGTGTGCGGGGAGCGTTTTCAAGAACCCACGGGGAGTCGCGGCGGGGAAGATACTGGACCGAGCCGGAGCGAAGGGCATGCGGGTGGGGCAGGCACAGATTTCGCGCAAGCACGCCAATTTCCTGGTCAACCGCGGGCGCGCGACAGCGGCAGAGATGCGCGAGCTGATCGAGCGGGCCCACGCCCTGGCGCTGCGGCGCTACGGCATCGAGCTGGAGCTGGAAATAGAGATGGTTGGGGAGTGATGGAAGCGATGGCGCGACTCCGCGTGGCGGTGCTCACAGGGGGGACGTCGGCCGAAAGGGAAATCTGCCTGCAGAGCGGCAGGAAGGTCATGGGTGCGCTTGACCCGAGCCGCTATGACGCCTTCTCCGTTGACCTCGCCGCCATTGCGGGTGCGCGTGCAGGAGACCTGGCCCGAATCCTGTTCTCTCCTGCGCCCAGTGCCGGGGGCGCTCCCACGAAGGAAGGCGCTGCCCGCGATGGACGGCCCGACGTCGTGTTCATAGCGCTCCACGGGGGAGCAGGAGAGAACGGGGCCGTGCAGGGGATGTTGGAGTTGCTGGGAGTCCCGTACACAGGGTCCGGGGTGCTCGCAAGCGCCCTGGCGATGAACAAGGTCATGTCGAAGAAGATCTTCGAGCGGGAGGGGATTCCAACTCCGCGGTGGGTGGAGGTGAAGGCTGCAGACGGGGAGTCGGCCAGGAGGACCATTGCGGAGGCGGTAGGTCTGCCGTGCGTGGTCAAGCCGGCATGTGAGGGATCGACGATAGGTATCAGCGTGGTGAGGGAGAGTGAGGAGCTGGGGCCGGCGCTCGATGTGGCCTTTCGGTATGGTCCGCAGGCACTGGCGGAGGAGTTCATAGAGGGGACGGAGGTCACGGGACCGGTGCTCGGCAATCACGATGCTCGAGTGCTGCCGCTGGTGGAGATCGTGCCGGTTAGCGGGTTCTATGACTATGAAGCGAAGTACACGCCGGGGGCCACGGAGGAGATCGTGCCGGCCCGGATCTCGCCGGATGAGGCGAAGCGGGCGAGAGAGCTGACACTGGCCGCGCACGAGGCCCTGGGATGTCGCGGTTTCTCTCGGGTGGACATGATGGTGGGGGCGGAGGACGTCTATGTGCTGGAGGTCAACAGCATCCCCGGGCTGACGGACACGAGCCTTGTGCCGCGGGCGGCGGAGGCGGATGGTATGAGCTTTCCGAAGCTCATTGATCGCATCCTTGAGCTGGCGCTGGAGGGGCGAGGCGGCGGTGCGAAGCGGGAGCCATAGGCTGAGCCTGAGTGCGGTGACGTCGGGCGACACGGCGGCGGAGTGGGCGCGCTGTCTCCGTCTGGGGGCAGTCGTGGTCGTCGGTATCCTGGTCGGTGAGTTGGCCTACATTGCGTGTGCCTCTCCGTATCTTTCCGTGCGGGAGGTGGTGGTGCGGGGCGATGCCCGAGTGGTCGAGCAGGTTATCCCGCGTATCAGCCTGCCCGCGAATACGAACATGTTCCGCGCGCCGATGGGCCTGCTGCGAGAGCAGATAGAGGCCGTGCCGGCGGTCCGTCATGCCTACGTTGTCCGGGATTTCCCGCGCCGGTTGTCGGCAACCGTGGAGCGGCGGGAGCCGGTCGCCGTCATCAGGCAGGCCAAGCGGGCCCTGCTCGTGGACCCGGAGGGGGTAGTATTCGAGATTCCGGGGAACTGGGGATGGGGGCTCCCGGAGCTTGCGGGGCAGCACCTGTCGGAGGGCGAGCTGGAAAGCGCAGCGGCCTCCGCTGAGATCGCGGAGTTGCTGAGCGTGATGCGAGTGTTCACGCTCGACCCGAGGCTGCGGATGAGCCGGTTGGCCTACGGCGGCGATAGGGAGTTGGAAGTCATGCTGTACTCAGGGCCGAGGGCCGAGCTTGGAGGGACGACGGAGCTTCAGGCGAAAGCGAGGTTGCTGGCAGCGACGATAGAACAGCTAGGAGCGGGTCGCATCGGTTACGTGAACTTGAGCGATCCCAGGGCCGCGTACTGGCGGCCGCAGGAGAGCGTGCTGTCTGCTCAAACGAGGTGAGGCGAACATGGCAGCTTTGTGGCGGGGAGAGAAACGGTGGGTCGTGCCGCTGACGGCGGTGTGCTTCGTACTGGGCGGGCTGCTCGCCGTTCAGGTACGGACGCAGCGGATGCGCGGCGCGACTCAGGTCGGCCGTCAGACCAGCGCTCTCGGGTGGCTGCTGACAGATGCGCGAGGGCAGCTCGAGAAGCAGAAGGAGGAGACGGAGCGGCTGCGGGCCCGCGTGGCGGAGTACGAAGAAGAGGCGGCAAGCGAGAAGGGGCTAATGGGGTTGATGCGGGACGAGCTACGGAACGGCCGCATCGCGCTGGGACTCCTTCCGGTCGAGGGCCCGGGGGTGGAGCTGGTGCTGGACGACAGCACTATGCGCGGGAGCGGCGAGATCACGGCTCAGGACTTCTTCGTTATCCACAACACTGACCTGCTCCAGGTGGCGAACGAGCTCTGCGCGGCCGAGGCAGAGGCCGTCTCGCTCAACGGTCACCGTTTGGTGGCCGACAGCGCGATTACCTGCTCGGCCCGTCTCATCAAGGTGGACGGGGTGGCGGTGTCGCCGCCCTTCGTGTTCTTGGCGATCGGGAACAAAGAGAATCTCGTGTCCGCGCTGAATATCCGGGGCGGGCTCCTCGATCAGCTTAGGCTGCTCCAGTTTCAGGTGAAGCTCACGCCGAAGGACGAGGTAGTTGTTCCCGCGGTGGCGATCGGGCCGGTGTTCGAGTATGCGCGGCCGGTGAGTAAGGAGGAGGAAACATGATCGCGCTTCCACTAGTGGCACTGCTGGTAGGTTTCTTCATCATCTACCCACTGTCGCCTGAGATCGGGCCATCCTGGAGCCAGTACACGGCCATTGCAGTCGTTGCGGGGTTCGATGCGCTGGTCGGCGCGCTGCGCTCGCGACTCGAACATCGCTTCGACGAGGCGGTGTTCATCAGCGGCTTTTTCGCGAACATGGTGCTGGCTGCTCTACTGGCGTACTTCGGCGACAGGATTGGCGTCGATCTGTATCTTGCGGTAGTGGTAGCACTGGGAATACGCATTTTCACGAACTTGGGGCGCGTGCGCTCGCTGCTCATCACGAGCCGACTGGAGAGTCGCCGCGCCGGGAGCGGTGCGGTCTGAAGGTGAACGGCGCAGCGCTGGAGGGAGACTGAGAATTGGCGGGGGCCGAGACGCTGCTGGGGTTGGACATAGGCACGACCAAGGTGGCCGCCGTGATAGGAGGGCGGGGTCCACAGGTACGGCTATTGGGGGCGGCATCTGTGCCGTGCTCTGGACTGAGACGAGGGATAGTGGCTGATGTTCCAGAGACGACAGAGGCCGTTCGCGAAGCTGTCACCAAAGCGCAGCGGATGGCCGGGGTGGAACTGGAGGCGGCGTGGGTGGGGATCACCGGCCAGCACATCGGCTCTCTGAATTCGCGGGCACAGATCCAGTTGCCGCGCGGCAAGCGACAGGTATCGTGGGCGGAAGTGGAGCGAGTGATGGCGGCGGCCGTGAACGCGGTGTCGATCTCGCCGGGCCGGCAGATGATCCACGCCATCTCGCGCGGGTTCACGGTGGATGACGAGCCCAGAGTGCGGAATCCGGTGGGATTGTCGGCCGGCCGCCTGGCGGTGGAGACGCACGTGATAACCGCGTCGCGGAACCTGGTGGAGAATGTGACCAAGTGCGTCGAGCAGGCGGGGATTGGGGTTGCGGAGCTAGTCGCCGAGCCGCTGGCCGCTGCCGACGCGGTGCTGACAGATGACGAGGAGGAGCTGGGGGTGGTGTTGGTCGACGTCGGCGGCGGCACCACGGACCTCGCGCTCTTCCTGGGCGGGAGCATCGCTTTCACTGGAGCGGCGCCGGTCGCAGGGAACAACGTCACTCACGACCTGGCGGTGGCACTGGGGGTTACGTATCCCACGGCAGAGCAGGTGAAGCTGGCACATGGGTGCGCGCGGGCTGCGCTCGTTCCGGAAGATGAGATGATCACGCTCCCTGGGGAAGAGGAGGAGCGAGCGGTGAGCCGACGGTTCGTCGCGGAGGTGATCGAGGCGAGGGTGGAGGAGACTTTCCGGCTGGTCGCGCAGGAAATGAGCAGCGTCGGCGATAGGTGGCCGCCGCCCGGGGGGGCCGTGCTGACGGGTGGCGGGAGCCTGCTGCCTTCGATCGCCGGGGTTGCCCGAGATACGCTGGGGTGCAGAACCCGATTGGGCCGGCCGCGGGTGGCGGCCGGGCCGATGGAGCTTCTGGAGAGCCCGGCGCTCGCTACGGGAGTGGGGCTGGTGTACTATGCCCAGCGAGAGGGGGAGTCGCGGCACGCGGAGCCGAGGCGCGGCTTCCGCCTGCTGCCGGCGCTGGGGCGCGTTATCTCCTGGGCAAGGGAGTTGTTCAGCTCCTGAGGGCAAGCAGAGACATGGCGGCGAGAGTGGAGTCAGCGCCGGGGATCGTGCTGACGGGAGGCGGCACCGGCGGCCATGTGTATCCGGCGCTTGCGGTGGCGGCTGCGGTGCGGGAGCGAAGGCCTGGGGCGCGACTGCTGTTCGTCGGTGGAGATCGGGTCGAGGCCAGACTGGTTCCGGAGGCCGGGATTCCCTTCCGCGCGATATCGGTTCATGGGCTGGCGGGCCGAGGGATGTCGGCCTGGCTGCGGCGGCTCCGGTCGCTTGGCGAGCTTGCTCTGTGTCTGCCTCTGCTGCAGAGCCTAGCGGCGCTACGACAGTTTGGCCCTGCGGCGGTGATCGGGACTGGCGGCTATGTTTCGGGACCTGTGCTGCTGGCGGCACGGCTGCTTCGCATACCTTGCGTGGCACTGGAGGGGAATCGAACTCCGGGGTGGACCAGCCGGATCGTTGCGAGAATGGTGGATGTGATGGCGGTGGCGCATCCTGAGACGGCCAGGTTCTTCGCTCAACGGCTGGGCAGCAGGGCCCGCGCAGTGATTACGGGTCTGCCGGTACGGTCCAGGATCATGGCTCTGGAGCGAGAGGCGGGTGCGGCCGCGCTCGGTCTGGATCCGGCGTTGACGACTCTGGTCGTGCTCGGTGGGAGCTTGGGATCGAGGCGGCTGAACGAGGCACTGGTGGGCGCGCTCAGGACGCTCTCTCTGCGCGAGGCATGGGTCGGGTCGGTACAGGTGCTCCACGTGACTGGCGAGCGCTATGCGGGGAGCATTGGCGCGGACAGGGCTGTAGTGCCGCACTAT
>JALGTG010000273.1 GCA_029821495.1 Candidatus Hebobacteria bacterium | reverse complement strand
ACTGGCGAAGCTCCGCTACTCAGAAGGCCAGCGGGCCGCCGTCGCCATGGACTACCCGCGCGCCGTCTTCTGGCTGGAGCGCCTGAGGCCGGATGTACACCTACTGCGGCGCCGTGATGCCGACCACGCCCTCTTCACCCTAGCCCAGGCACACAAACAGCTCGAACACTGGGACCAGGCCGCAGATCTCTTCCGGCTCCTCGCAGGCCCAGACTGTGATCTCTCCTATCTAGCTCTCTATGAACTCGGCGACTGTGCACTGGAGGCCGGCCGCTATGAAGCGGCGCTGAAGGCCTTCACTGACTACATCAATCGCTTCCCAGACTCCGGACTGGTGCTGCACTGTGAGCACCGGATCTCCGTGGCGCAACATATGCTCGGCCAACGGGACGCCACCGAGAGGCAATCAGCCCCCGATCCCGAGGAGGGAACAGGACGATGAAGAAGCTCCCGAGACTGGCCACCTTGGTGCTGATGATCGGCGCGGCACTGTCAATGACCCCACACGAGGCCCTTCCGTGCCCCGGCGATGGCTGCACAAACACCACAGAAGCGAACATGTCCGCAAACCCAAGTCTGGCATGCCGTGTCGAGGGCGATGCCCACACCATTACCGTGAACGCCAGAGATCTCGACGGCATGACGAAGATTGAGATCAGCCTCGGCGACCAGACATTCGAGCCCTGCCCCTATGACCCGCCAACGACGAGCTGGAAGACCTGTACCACGACCTGGTCTTCTGTCGGCAAGGACCCAGGCCTGTACACGTTCATCGGAAGAGTCTATGACACATGCGGCGACACCTACGACTGGGCCGGCAACGCCAACGTGTACATTCTGGGAGGGCCGATAACGGCCAACGACTCCTGCGGCAAGAAGCTGGTTCTGTATAACCCCGCGGCGATATCCGTTCAGGACACCTACTCCGCGTCTTCCGATGTGCCCAGTGGAACCACCTACTCCTGGACCATAGATAGGGGCGCGGACAAGGCGGAGATCGTGAGTGGGGCAACATCTGCCACGTGTTCTGTCCGCGCCAAGGCGGCCAGCACGTCGGTGAATGACGTGAGGATCAAGCTTACCTACACCAAGAGTGGCGTAAGCTGCTCCAGCTATCTGGGTACAACTGTGCAGAAACCGACATCGCTCACTCGACAGGATCTCGGCTATGACATCCGGACGTGCAACCCTATCGGTAACATGAGGAGGTGCTTTCGTGACACCGTCTACGACCAGTTCGGCAGCACCGTCGCACACGCCACATGGGACGAGTCATGGACAGGTGGCTGCGACCTGGCGGAGGGTGACTCCGAGACAGGCTGTGACGGCGTGATGATAGGGGATGATCAGTGGTATCGCTGGAACTTCGACTGCACCGCGGGCAACGATTTGTGGTGCACTGACGATCAGACGGTGAACGTCTCCGGTTGGGGTTGCCTATTGAGGTATCGGCGATGGGACTACCTCGGGCCGACCTCGAATCCGCACATTGATTTCCAGAATCTAGGGTGCCCGTGAGCACATTAGAATCCGTCTCGTGGGAGGTAGTGATAATGGCGACCAAGATCAAGATAGCGAAGTGGTGCTGCGTAGCGCTGGCAGCGCTGCAGCCTCTGGCACCAGGCCCGACCTGGGCGAGCAAGCAAATCGACGCGGAGGGAATGCCATTCAAGTCCACCCTTCAGCGCACCTGGGACGCGATGGATCGCACTCCGCCGACTCTCTCCAGTGTGATCGAGCGCTTCGATGTGACCAGGGAGACTATCCCCTCGGCGGTAGTCCGGCTCGCCAACGAGCAGGGCGTCCTGTGTGGTTTCTATCTAGTCCCCTGGCCGGAGGCGCAGCCCGGCACTTCGGAACCGTTCATCTCGGTGTCAGCGACCTTCCAAGATGCCACACTCGCCCAGATACTCGATGCTCTGGTCAGCCTCGATCCACGTTTCACCTGGTGGGAGGAGCGGGGAGTCATCAATGTGGCGCTGGCTTCGGCCGTAGATCACTCCGCCCATCCCCTCAATGTCAGGCTGCCCCTGTTCGCGGCAGATGAGGTACCGTATCTACTGGCGCTCTTCGCGGGGGGCGATTGCCGCGATCGCATCACGCCAGCCCCCCTCTTCGAGGAACTCTACTTGACAACCGGCCTCCTGGTGGGCATGGCCGGCAGCGGGCCGCGGCTGGAGTTGTATCCCCCGGTCACAGTCACCGCGGAGAGCTGGACGACCGTTGAGATACTCAACGAGATCGCGTGGCAGCTCAAGCTCCCGTGGTACATCGTTGACCGCAGAATGCTGGGCGGCAGAGACATCGGTTTCTCCATGGGCGTGGATCTTCTGCCTCTCCCAACAGCACGGCCGGCCCTGCAATCGGCGGTGGAGGATACGGTGGTGACGGCTGGGCAGGAGACGCCCCTCCCTTCCCCATCCCACGAGCAGGAAGAAGCTGATGATCCAGCTGGGACCGCAACAGCGACAGCCTCCGCTGCTCCGTCTTCGGCAGTCTTGCCCCTCCGTGCGAGCCTTGCCCCCCAGGGCTTCGTCTTCGCCTGGGAGGCACGTACGCGCACAGCGTCGGCGATGAAGGGACGCACCCACATCGCTGTGGTAGAGGGTGCTCGTGTTGCGGCATTGAACGGCGTCCCGGTCAAGCTCCCGCAGGCAGCTACCCTCAGGGATGGTCGCATGTTCGTGCCACAGGCACTCCTCAGCCTGGTGACCGAGGCCGCGGCAGGAACCGCGTGAGAGTGCTTCTGTCAGTGCTAAGCCCGTAGCCCAGGACCTTCGAGTCCGGCCCAGAGCTGAAGGGCAGCTCGCCCATCAGTTCCTGCAGCGTGTAGCATCTCCCTCGCCGTTTGCTGTCTGCTGCCGGCTCCACCGTTGATCCCTTACGGCTAGCGCCTGCCCAGCCGATTCCCCCTCCGCCGCCCAGCCGGGAATGTCCATACATGGCCAACCCGTCCAAACTACTCCAAAGAATGACCATTCGGTCAATGGACGGACATGGACACGTTTTGGACGTCCATCCGATGGCTCCTGACCCCCGTATCGCCGCTCCTGGAGGAGCGGACATGTCCGGACAATTCGCGCACTGACCGAGAGTGACCAATTGTCCACCCCTACACATAAGTGGAACAACCCCCATTTCACGCCCGCCGCCAGGACCTGTGATGTCCCCCTGCCCCCACAAACAACCCCGAAAAAAGCCCCGCAATGTAGGCTTGTCAAACATAGGTAACACCTTGGGCGAGTGATTGCTGATATTCGTTGAGCACCTGGGCTGGCGTTTTCCAGGCGAGTGCTCCGTGGGGTCGGTCGGTGTTGTAG
>JALGTG010000071.1 GCA_029821495.1 Candidatus Hebobacteria bacterium | reverse complement strand
GGCGTACCGTTCTGCTGTCGAAGCTCGAGGAAACGATGGCGGTGCGGGATGTGGAGTACGATCTCTCGTGCAACCAGTACCCGGGAGCCGTTCACCCCCAGGGATATCAGTATCTGCGCGAGTTCCGGCTCGACCCGTTTCCGACATTCGTGTACGAACTCGGCGAGGGCCGGCTCATTAGGTTGGAGAAGACGGTCGCGATGTGCCGGGGGAGTGACCTGGTGATCGTCCGATACCGGGTGCTGGAGGCGCCGGGGACGGCGAGCCTGATAGTGCGGCCGCTGGTTAACTGCCGGGATCATCACCATCTGATGGAGGAGTGCCCGCAGTTCGATACCTCTGTGGAGGTGTCCGGGGCCAGGGACCGAGTCTCGATGAAGCCATACCAGCAGGGGCCGGAGCTGCACATCTTCCTGCACGGCGCCTACTTCGAGTCATGGGGATATTGGTACCACAACTTCGAGTATGTCGTGGAGGCCGAGCGCGGGCTCGACTTCCGCGAGGATCAGTACAGCCCAGGCTTCTTCACGTGCGCGCTGGAACCGGGGGAGACTCAGTACTTGGTGGCCAGCACGAACCTGCTGGGCGAGATCGATCCCGGCGAGATGATCGAGAGGGAGCGGGAGCGGCGGGCGCAACTGCTGGGAGCCGCCGCGGGCGGGGATGAGGGCCCGGCGGGGGGGCGGGGGAGAGGGTCCGCCGGCCCAGTGGCTCGGGCTCGCCGGGACCGGCGGTTCGCGCCGGAGGGGCTGCGGGCGCTCGTGCTCGCAGCGGACGCGTTTCTCGTGAGGCGGAGGGAGGAGAGGGACGAGAGGGCAGGGCACGGGATAATGGCGGGCTATCACTGGTTCGAGGAATGGGGCCGGGATGCGATGATCAGCCTGCCGGGGCTGACGCTGGTTACGGAAAGGTATGATGCTGCGCGGAGCGTGCTGCGCGCGTTTGCCGATCGCTGCGACAAGGGGATGATCCCGAACCGGATCCCCGACGCGGCAGGGGAGGCGGAGTACAACACGGTCGACGCGACGCTGTGGATGTTCTGGGCGACGCACAAGTATCTCGAATACACGGGCGACCGCGGGTTCGTGGTGGACGAGATGCTGCCGGTGCTTCTGGATGTGATCGCGTGGCACGCGCGCGGCACGCGGTATGGGATCGAGGTAGACGGCGACGGGCTGGTGAGAGCAGGGGAGCCGGGTACGCAGTTGACTTGGATGGACGCGAAGGTGGGGGACTGGGTGGTGACGCCGCGGGAGGGGAAGCCCGTCGAGGTGAACGCACTCTGGCACCACGCGCTGCGGTTCGTGGAGGAGCTGGGTGAGGAACACGATGGGCCGAGCGCGCCGCAGGTGGCGCGGGCATTCGAGGCGCGCTTCTGGAATGAAGAGGTGGGCCATCTGAATGACGTGGTGGATGGGCCCGAGGGCGACGATGCGTCGCTGCGGCCGAACCAGATTCTCGCGGTGAGCCTCCCCTACCCCATGCTGGACGCGGAGCGAGAGCGGCGCGTCGTGGACGCTGTGAGGCGAGACCTGCTGACCCCGTACGGCCTGCGGACGCTGTCGCCTCACGATCCGCGATACCGGGGGCGGTATGAGGGGGATCAGCTGGCGCGCGATGGTGCGTACCATCAGGGGACGGTGTGGCCGTGGCTGCTGGGTCCGTTCATCACCGCGTATGTCAAGGTGAGCCCTGCGCGACGTGCCGCGCAGGAGGAGGCGAGGGGATGGTTGGGGGAGGTGTGGCAGCATCTGCGGGAGGCGGGGATCGGGCAGGTTTCAGAGGTGTTCGATGGCGAGCCGCCACACCGTCCGGGCGGGTGCATTGCGCAGGCGTGGAGTGTTGCCGAGATGCTGAGGGCGGCGGCGGAGGATCTCGGTATGTTGTCGGTGCCGGACCATCTAGACAAGGTGCGAGAACTGAAGCGACACCAGGAGAGCACGGAGGCAGAAGCTACCCATGGAGAGCATTGAGATCAGTACGAGGTCGCGGGCGGAGGTGGTCGAGATCACCTCGCAGGTGCAAGAAGCTGTCGCTCGGAGTGAGGTGGCGCGCGGGGTGGTGTTCGTGTTCAGCGCGCACACTACGGCCGGGCTAACCGTGAATGAGCATGCGGACCCGGACGTGATGGCGGACGTGCTGTCGGTGCTCGAGAAGTTGGCACCGGCGCAGGGAGCTTACGCTCATATGGAGGGCAACAGCGATGCGCACGTCAAGGCGAGCCTGGTTGGCAACTCGGTGAGCCTTCCCGTGGAGGAGGGCCGGCTGGCGCTGGGGAGCTGGCAGGGGGTCTTCTTCTGCGAATTCGATGGGCCGCGGCGCCGACGTGCGCTGGTGCAGGTGCTGGGCGCGAGGTGAGCTGGGGCGGAGGCAGTTCAAGGAGTCGGGGGCGAGGTCCGAAATAGCTCAGAGGAGGGGCTGGAACGTGGAATAGCTAGGCGGCGGCGGTACGGAGCAGCGGAGAGACAAGCAGCGGGTGGGAGTGTGCCGCGATGCGAGCGATGGTTTCCGCGCTCCGCGTGTCGTGCGGGCGCAGACGTATGCCGTTGACCCTGGCCGTCACCAGCCTATTCCTCGTCTGGATCGCGCCGGTTCGGCCAGGTGTAGTGCTGGGCGACTCGATGGCCCCGTCTTTCCGCAACGGACAAGTCTTCCTCATGTGGCGTGTCCGGGATCGATCCCAGATTGAGCAGGGCGAGGTGGTGGTATTTCAGGTCCGCGGGGAGCGGTACTTGAAGCGGGTGCGCGCCACTGCCGGACAGAGCGTGTGGGGGGTGGAGTCGGATGACCTTGAGGGTGTGCCGGACGTCATCGTGTCGCATCCCGAGGCGGAGAGGGTGCGCCTTGTGGCGCGGGAGCGGCCGGGCATGGGTAGGGTAGTGAACATCACAGTGCCGCCAGGGCACGTTTTCGTGGTGGGTGATGCAGAGAGGAACTCCTACGACAGCCGGCACTTTGGGCCGGTGCCCCTGAAGGCGGTTCAGGGGCGGGTGGTGGCCCCGCACTTGTTCAGCCTGTGGAGTCCCAGGCGAGCCGGGACCAGCGTGGTCATTGCAGGGGCGCCGGAGGCGAAGATCGGCGGCTGATAAAAGCGAAGCAGGGCGACCTGGAGGCAGAGGTCGCCCTGTCCGCAGCACCGAGTCACGTCCGACATTGGCCTGCCTGCTCTGGCGGAAGCTCCTCCGGAGCCATCCACTTCGCCGACCCCTGCGACCCCTGGTCCGCAGGTTCCCGGGACCGGCGCCAGTTCGACACAGCGGCCGTCGAACAGACTCGGGCTTCCCCCCCAACCCCCTTCTTGGACTTCGACGGTAGTCTCGACGAGGCGGAGGCAGGGCCGCGCATGGCGGGGGAATGCACGGCCCTGTCCGCACACCCGTAACCGGCACAGGCAGAGGCCTATGGCTGGCACGTCAGGGTCCTCGCGGCGGAGGCCGCCGCGAGGACATAGCGATCGCGGCCGCTTCGCGCAGGCTTGGGCTGTGATCGGTGCCGTGATGGATGCTCTGACGTCTCACTTGAGCGGGACATGGCAGGAGACGAAGCCGGCGCGACCGCGCCTGACGCGATTCCCTGGTGGGAGGAAGGTGGGCGCGGTCGTGGCGCCCGGCAGAAGTCCGTCGTCGCCTGGAAGAGAAAAAACCCCGTCGACCGAAGTCGAGCAGGGCTTCCCGGCCCACCTGCGATTCAGGAGGCGTGTCTCTCCAGAACGAACGATGCGAGTATAGATGGAGACGACTCCGGCGTCAATGGGTGTGGGCGCGGAGATTGTTCAGAAGGACTGACATCAGGTGGAGGCGAGGGGGGACGGCCGCGTTGGCAGGCGGTGTCAGGCGCGCTGGAGACAGAGCCACCACTGAGGGTCGAGGCCATCGAGGGCGATCTCGCGAATGGGGAGTGCGGCGCCTGCCAGCCAGCGGCGTGCAAGCGGGATGTAGTCGGCGTATATCTCCAACGGGTGGCCGTGTAGGAGGTCCGAATCTAGAACCTGGTGTGCGAAGAGCATGCGGCCGGAGGGGCGGAGAGCATGGAGGCAGGCAGCGGCGGTCTCGGTGAAGCGCGGGGCGACGACGCGGTCGAAGTCGCCGGAGCGCCAGTAGGCGCGCAGTGCCCGCAGCAGGTCCGACTCCGCATCGGTCGGGTTGCCTCCAGGGGAGATGCGCTCGCGTTCTGCGATGGCCGCGGCAGCGATATCGTCGATGGTGTGGTGGAAGGAGATCAGGTCGAATGCCTGTGGGCTCAGGCGGCTCTCGATGAGAGCGAGGAGGGAAGCGGCCGCGGCTGCGGAGGTGTCCAGGGAGGTGATGGCGGCGGCGGGGTCGCGCGCGGCAAGCGCGCAGGCGACCGAGTCATCCCCGCGAGGCGAGACATCGAGGATGGAAGATCCGGATGGCAGCGCGAGAGCTGCTACGACGGTCGCCCAGGTTGAATCGGAATGCATGGCAGCGCAGACGGAACGGAACTCCGGAAGGTCAACTACAGCGAGAATACCCGCACGAGCGGCAAACCACACATCCTTCGGCGATCTCGAGGATAGTGCCGCAGTCGGGGCACTCGGGGTTGTAGCCGAAGCTGGCTCTGCTGCTTTCGGGCAGCGACTGGTTGGAGGGGTTGTCGGTTTCGTGCTGGCCGTGCCGGCTGCGGCCGTTGGATGACAGATAGCGCTCGATGGCCTTGCCGACGGCGTCGGCGCAGGAGAGGGTGACGGTGCCGCGGTCCCAGGAGGGCATGGGGCAGCGGATTCCCTTCAGCTCCTGGACGATGGAATCGGGATCGACGCCGGAGCGGAGGGAGAGGGATATCATGCGGGCGGTGGCCTCCGACTGAGAGGCCGTGCAGCCGCCGGACTTGCCGATGGTGGTGAAGACCTCGCAGAGGCCCTCTTCGTCCTCGTTGATCGTGATGTAGAGCTTGCCGCAGCCGGTGGTGACCCGCTCGGTGGCGCCGGTGGTAACCACGGGGCGGGAGCGCGGCGAGATGGAGGCGGCCTTTGGGGTGACGGAGACCTCCTCTTCGGCCTCGGCGAGCGCCTTGGCGCCGGCGCCGACTGTGAGCACCTGCATCTCGCGGGAGCCGTCGCGGTAGACGGTAACGCCCTTGCAGCCGAGCTCGTAGGCGAGGAGATAGACCCTGCGGACATCCTCCCTGGTGGCTTCGTTTCGGAAGTTGACTGTTTTGGAGACGGCGTTGTCGGTGTGCTTCTGGAACGCGGCCTGCATTCGGATGTGGGAATCGGGAGAAACATCGTAGGCGGTGACGAAAAGACTGCCGATGTCCTCCGGGATTCCGGGAACATCGCCGAGTGACTTGCAGCGCTCTATCTCCGCCATCAGGTCTTCGGAGTAGAAGCCGCGCTCGCAGGCGATCCTCTCGAATGCCGGATGGACCTCAAGGAGTTCTTTGCCGTCGAGGATGCGGCGCGTGTAGACCACCGCGAAGAGGGGTTCGATTCCCGAGGAGCAGCCGGCGATGATGGAGAGAGTGCCTGTCGGCGCGATGGTGGTGACGGTGGCGTTGCGAAGGCGGGGGCCGGCATCGGCGAAGATGCTCTTCTCGAAGTTGGGGAAGACGCCGCGCTCCCGGGCCACCTCGACAGATGCCTCGCAGCCCGTCTGGTGTATGAACTCCATGACACGCTCGCCCATCTCGAGGCCTGCATCGGAGTGGTACGGGATGCCGAGCTGAATCAGCATGTCGGCGAAGCCCATGACGCCGAGGCCGATCTTGCGGTTGCCGCGAGCATTCCGCTTGATCTCCTCGAGCGGGTACTCGTTGACGTCGATGACGTTGTCGAGGAAGCGGACTGCGGTGCGGACCGTCCGGCCGAGGCGCTCGTAGTCGACCTCGGGATTGGGGTCGGCGGTGACGAAGCGCGAGAGGTTGATGGAGCCGAGGTTGCAGGCTTCGTAGGGAAGGAGGGGCTGCTCTCCGCAGGGGTTGGTGGACTCGATCTCGCCCAGCGCGGGAGTCGGATTGGCGGCGTTGAGGCGATTGAGGAAGACAATCCCGGGCTCGCCCGTCTCCCAGGCCCCCTGCACGATGAGGTCGAATATCTCCCGCGCGGCCACTCGGTCCACGACCTTGCCCGCTCGCGGGCTGACGAGGTCGTATTCGGCGTCGTCGCGAAGGGCGCGCATGAACTCCTCGGTGAGGCCGACGGAGATGTTGAAGTTGGTGAGGACGGAGGTGTCTCGCTTGGCGGTGATGAACTCGACGATGTCAGGGTGATCGACGCGGAGGATGGCCATGTTGGCGCCGCGGCGGGTGCCGCCCTGCTTGACGGCCTCGGTGGCGGCGTTGAAAACCTTCATGAATGAGACAGGCCCGGAAGCGATGCCGCCGGTGGTCTTGACAATGTCGCCCTTCGGGCGCAGGCGGGAGAACGAGAAGCCCGTGCCGCCGCCGGACTGGTGGATGAGGGCGGTGTTCTTGATGGTCTCGAAGATGGACTGCATGGTGTCCTCGACGGGGAGGACAAAGCAAGCGGATAGCTGCTGAAGCTCTCTTCCCGCGTTCATCAATGTGGGCGAATTGGGCATGAACTCGAGGCGGGCCATGATGGTGTAGAACTCGCGGGCCTCGGCCTCGACATCAATGCCCGGATCGTAGAGCTTGCTGGCGGCGGCGACGTCGCGGGCCACCCGCCAGAACATCTCCCAGGGCTCCTCGATGGGGATGCCCTCCTCGTTCTTGCGGAGATACCGGTTGCGAAGGACGGTGAGAGCGTTCTCGGTGAGTTCAGGCAGTGGCAGGTCCGGTGGCAGGTTAGACACGCGCTCGACTCCCGTGGTGTGATTAGTCCTGCGAATCGAAAAGCTCGGTCTGCGCGCGGCCATCGCCCACGGCCGCGCCGGGCGACTTCCGCACGAGAGATTCGATCTCCTTCAGGAAGGAGTCCGCGTCGCGGAAGTCCTTGTAGACGGAGGCGAAACGGACGTAGGCGACCTCGTCCATTTCGCGAAGGCTGTCCATTACGAGGATCCCAATCTCCCGCGAGGAGACCTCTTCGGCGAGTTGATCGCGCACCTGTCTCGCGACGGCGTCTCCGGATTGCTCGATCTTCTCGCGGCTGATCGGTCTCTTCTCGCAGGCCTTGGTCATGCCGAGGACTAGCTTGTCGCGGTCGAAGGGCTCGCGGCGGCCGTCCTTCTTGATGACGAAGACGCGCACTTCACCGGGGCGCTCGTAGGTGGTGAAGCGGCGGCTGCATTCAGGGCACTCGCGGCGGCGGCGGACGACGGAATCGCCGTCACTGGTTCGTGAGTCCAGGACCCGGCTGTCATTGTGTTGGCAGAAAGGGCAACGCACTGAGTGGAATCCCCCATGTTGTGCCAGCGGGGATATATACCATACTACATCTAGTATGTCAACCCGAGAGTCGCACTTTAGCAGAACCGGCGAAATAGTAGCACACGCCCGTTCGTATGTCAAGGCGGGATATGCCGGAATCGCGGAAGCCTGCCGCCCCTACAGCGGAGAGGTTAGGACAGGAACGTCCCGCCTCACCCGGAGAGGGGGTCGGAGCGGAATCCCCAGAGGTGGGCCTCGGTGAGCGTTACGCGGAGGAGCGAGCCGGCGAGGGCGGGATCGCCGGGGAAGATGACCTGCTTGTTGTTACGGGCGCGGCCGGCGAGGAGGCCGTCGCCGCGGGCCGCGGGACCGTCAACGAGAACCTCCGCCTCCTCCCCTACCCCGCGGCCGTTCCGGGCGATGGTGATGTGGTTCTGGAGATCGATGAGCCTCTGGAGGCGTTCGAGCCGGGTCTGGCGCGGGATTTCATCGGGTCGCTTCTCCGCTTCGGTGCCCGGGCGGGGCGAGTAAGCGAAGGTGAAGGCTGCGTCGAACTCGATGCGCGTGTAGAGGCGCAGGCTCTCCTCGAACTGCTCCTCCGTCTCGCCGGGGAAGCCGACCATGATGTCGGTGGTGAGGGCGAGGCCGGGGACGCGACCGCGAAGCTGCTCGACGATAGCAAGGTACTCCGCGGCGGTGTAGCCGCGCCTCATGTCCTCGAGGAGCTTGTCCTCACCGGCCTGGATGGGAAGGTGGATGTGCTCGCAGACAGTGGGCAGCTCGGCCATGGCGGAGATGAGGTGGGAGGTGACGTCACGGGGGTGGCAGGTGGTGAAGCGAATGCGCCATAGGTCGGGGATGGGATCGAGCGTGCGAAGGAGACCGGCGAAGGTGGGCTTGTCGGCCAGGTCTCTGCCGTAAGCTAGGACGTTCTGGCCGAGGAGGGTGACCTCTCGGGTGCCGCGCTGGAGGAGGGACTTAACCTCCCGGACGATGTCGTCGGGCGGCCGACTGACCTCGGGACCGCGGACGAAGGGGACGATGCAGTAGGAGCAGAAGTTGCTGCAGCCGCGGATGATGGGAACGAAGGCGCGGAGAGGGGCGGCCGCGACGCCGAGCGCATCCGGGCGGCGAGCCGTGGAGGGATCGCCCTCCATGCCCAGGCATACAATCGGACGGTCGCCGCTGCGCACGCGGTCCACGAGCTCGTGGATCCTGTGGAACCAGCGGGTGCCGAGAACGATGTCCACGTGTGGGGCGCGACGCCTGATCTCCTCGCCTGCTCGCTGGGCCATGCAGCCGGCGACGGCGAGGAGGGCGTGGGGGTTCGATAGCTTCCAGGCGCGCAGCTCGCCGAGGGTGCTGTAGACCTTGTGCTCGGGGCGCTCGCGGACGGAGCAGGTGTTGAGGATGATGAGATCGGCAGCATCGGAGGAGTCGGCCTCCCGCCAGCCGGCGCGCTCGAGGAGAGAGGCCATGAGGCTGGAGTCGGCCTCGTTCATCTGGCAGCCAAAGGTCATTATGAAGAACTGAGGGTCTGGCATTGCACCGGTCGCAGCGTCATTGTGGGCGAGCTGACGGGGGGGCGTCTTCACGGCGCTGTGGTGGGGAGCCGGAAGATGTGTTCGATGCAGCCCACGCTCTCGCCGCGTTCGTTGAGGACGCCAACCCAGAGGCTGTGCTTCGGACTGGCATCTCGGAGCCCTTTCAGATCGAGCGGGAATCGGGCGGGCAGGGATGATGCGGCGACGGGCGCGCGACGGTCAACACGTAGTGAGATGCTCCAGCCATCGGGCAACGGCCCATCGCCCTCGACCAGCAGGGACTGCGCTCCCTCCCAGGTCCGGGGCAGCTTGACTGTCACGCGCAGGTCTCCGGCGGAGAAGGCGAGAGCCTGGCGAGGCCGCCGGCCGCCGCGCCAGTCGAGCCCCCTGGGAGGCCGCAGGGAACGCGGCCCAGCCGGATCGGGCTCGAGGTATACACAGAGCAGATTGGTGAGCGGGCGCTTGGGTGAGCGAATCATGCGGCCGCGGCACCACAACGCGGTAGATCCGCCGCCGTCGAGGTTGACTGCATAGACCGCGCCCAGGTCGCGCATGGCGGCCGCGAGCTTGGGAAGGGAGGCGCCGCGAGCAGTGGTGACGAGCAGCAGTCGGTTATCGGCAGTGATCCCTAGCGCGCTTCGGGGAGCGGCTCTGGCGAACACGCTGGGGTCGCCGAAGCCCTCGCCGCCGGGGAGAGGCTTGGCGAATCTGCGCCAGACGAGGAGGGGGCCCGCGGCGACCGCGGCGCGGTGATCCGACCAGTCCACATGCCTGCTCTTCGGAAGGCGGATGCAGTCCACGCCGTCGGAGGCGAAGGCAATGGCCGTTCCCATGCCGCCGAAGTGGACGAGCTCGCCGTCCACGACTATGTCACCGATGGGCCGGAGAGAAGCCTTGTCGAAGTAGGTGCCGTTGATGGCGGCCGCGGGGCTGAGGCGGTGGATGAAGTGGGAGAAGGTTTCGGCGCGGCCTATGCCGCCTTCGGCGATGGCGGGCGAGACCACCACGCGCGGATCGTTGAGGTCAACCTCGACGACGTGGAGAGACGCCCCGGCGGCGGCTTGGCGGGAGTAGGTGATCGGATCGGCCGCAGACAGCGGCGCCGCGGCCAGCAGGAGAAGCAAGGCGATGGCCGGCGACTTGCGGCGAAGGGCCAGTCTGGCCGAGGGCGGACGGCGCGCTATCAGTCGAGGATATCCTCTCTCTTCCAGGTGAAAGCTTCGTCGAAGCAGTCGCCGGCGACCTGGGACGAGGCCACGGGCTCATCGGTCTTTCCACACCAGACCTGGTCGGGCCCGATGTGCTTGCCGAGCGGAGCAGATATCAGCGCATGGGCGCAGTTGGCGCAGGTCGGGATGTAGTCGGGCTCATCCTTCTTTGGGGCCCCGCGCAGGTCGCCGCCGCACTCGTAGCAGTACTCCCTCTTGCTGGAGTTCTGCGCGCCGCAGTGGGGGCAGGACATCATCTCCATAAGAAATGCACCTCCTCTTCGGCGTAACGGCACGCGGCGCGGAGTGCGCGAGGACAAGTAAGCCGGCGTTACCTCGGCCCGACTTCGTCGGCGACAACTTCAGGTTTCGTGCCCTCGAGAACGCGCCGCACCAGCGCGACGAGATTCTCGATAGAGAACGGTTTGGTCAGGTAGGAAGTGACTCCCCATCGCCAGCCCTGAGCGACATCGCTGTCCCCCGACTTGGCGGTGAGCATGACGACGGGAATGCTCTTCGTTTCCTGAGCTTGCTGGAGTACCTGGAGGGTCTGAAAGCCGTCCATCACCGGCATCATCACGTCGAGGATGATCAAGTCCGGGATCTCGCGCTCGACGGCCAGCAGCGCCTCCGCGCCGTTCGATGCGGCGTTGACCCGCATACCCAATCCCTCCAGCGAGGACTTCACGAGCTGGATGGTGGGCTCGTGGTCGTCAACGATCAGGACGCAGTACGACATACCAATCTTCCCCTTCCCCAGTCTTGTCGGCATAAGAGCCGCCCCACCGTGCCAATTATACCACGCCGATCGGGTATGCACCTGCGAAGAGGAACGACAATTATGGGCAAGACGCGGCCTACTGCCAGGGACTGGAACGCTGAATCCCGGGGGGCCGATGTGGTATAGTTCGAACGAGTGCTCTGACGGACCGGGAGGGAGGTCTATCGCGATGAAGGTGGCGAGACTTGTCGGGCTTGCGCTGGCATTGGCTCTGGGCGTGACGGTCGCCGCCGCGAGCGACGATGCTGTGCAGTTGGCGTTTCAGTTCTCGCCCGGGGAGGTGATGACATATGGGGTATCCGTCTCCGGAGCGGGGCATCTGCGTTCGCCGGAGGGAGAGACGGCAGCAGTGGGGCTGCAGGGTGACCTGACGTTTGTCTGTACGGTGGAGAGCGTGTTGGACGATGGCAGTGGCAGGCTGCAGGTGCGCGTGCCGCGGGCCGATCTGCGCGTGAATGTCGGGGAGGATGCGGCGCGTTTCTCGTATGAGAACGGGCGCGTGCGGTGGTTTGCCAACGGGCAGGAGCACGCGCCTCCGGATGCGGACCTCAGCCAGGTACCGCTCCTGGGGGCACCGGTCAGGGTGACGATGGCGCCGAACGGTCGCCTGGGCGATGTGGTGCTTGCGGATCCGCGCCTCATGGGCGCGCTTCGGCAGGAGGTACCCGGGATCGGCACCGGTCGGCTGGCGCAAGTTGGGGAAGAGGTATTCCCGGATCGGCCCGTTGCGGTTGGGGAAACGTGGCGCAAGAGCGCGCAACTGACGCCGTTCGGCCCCGGCATGCCGGTTACGTTGACGACATCGCACACGCTGGACTCGTTCAGCCAGGAGGGGGGCATCGGCGTCGCGAAGATCAGCGGATACAGCGAGGTCCGCTTCCAGGCGGCGAAGATGCCGGTATCCCGCTTCCAGGCGGCGAAGATGCCGGTATCAGAGGGAGACGTCGCGGTGACGGTCGGAGTGCCGCGCCTGCGAGAGACGATCACCTCGACGGAGTTCTTCGATACCTCGCAGGGCCGGCTGATACGCGCCGACTACCAGCTTGCTCTCTCCGCTGAGGCATCCGTCGCGCTTGGCGAGGAAGAGCGAGATGCCGAGGCGGAGGCCCGATTCCACATCACCGTGCAGGCGCGGTAGGCGTACCCGGATCAGCCTGCGGAACGCTCCCCGATGATCGCGAGCGCCTTCTCCACGACGCGGTCGATGTCGAGGCCGGTGGTGTCCAGATGGACGGCATCATCGGCCGGCTTGAGGGGGGAGTGAGCGCGGTTCGAGTCGCGCTCATCGCGGGCCACGATCTTGGCCAGCACGGCGTCCAACTCTCCATCGAATCCGCGCTCGCGTAGTTCGAGCCACCGCCGGCGGGCGCGCTCCTCAGCGGCGGCGGTGAGGAATATCTTGACCTCGGCCTCGGGCAGAACCACGGTTTGGATATCGCGCCCCTCCATCACGACCGCA
>JALGTG010000272.1 GCA_029821495.1 Candidatus Hebobacteria bacterium | reverse complement strand
TGTGAGTACTGCGGCCAGGTCAAGCTCGCTAACGCGCAGTGTGAGGCCGGGCACTTCGTCTGCGACCAGTGCCACACCGGGGACCACATCGAGTTCATCAAGAGCTTCTGTCGCCACAGCCCTGAGACCGACCCAATTGCGATCTTCTCGGATATGCGTCGGTCTCACCTGTTCCCCTTGCACGGCCCCGAGCATCACGCACTCGTGCCGGCCGCTTTCCTGACGGCGTATCGGAACTGCTGAGGGGCGGGGCTGCCGGGGGGAACATGTGCCTACTGGGGCGGCTGCGCGGCCGCGCTGGGGATTGGCATGGCCTATTCCGCGGTCATCCGCGCGACACCCCTGTCGTGCTGGGAGCGGAGTTCCGTGCAGACCGTCGTGAGTGAGATCCTCGCGCGGATCGGTGAGTTCGACGCGCCCCGGTGCTGCCGGCGCGAGAGCCTTCTGGCCCTGATTATCGGATGCGAGTTGTCCGGCCGCCATCTGCCGCATGCGCTCGCCGCCGGCCGGCCGCCGCCGTGCGACCAGACCGTCGTGAACCGAGAGTGTCTGGGGACGGCCTGTCCCTTCCATCCTGAGGCGGCTGGCTAGCACTGGCGGCAGGGGGCGACCCGCGGGATGCCTCCCGGCGTTCATTGGTCGGGCGGATAGATGGTGGAGTCATCGAAGGGATAGGGCGCGTCGGGCCCCTGGAGGTCGCGGCAGAACGAGGTCGGAGGCGCCAGCCCTCCCCGCGCTATCACCGACCAGCCCGGCCAGCGAAGTGGAAGCTGGGCACAGTAGTACCACAGGAGCACCGGGATGGCGAGGACGAGAATGGGCCCCCTCGCCAGGGCCGGGCGCCGGGTGCCGAGCCTGGCCGCAGCGTATCCACTCAGCTCCCACGCCGCGAGCCCGACGAGCCACGCCGTTCCGAGGTGGGGCAGGTAGCGATAGTGGGTGAAGGCCGGATTCCAGTACAGGTTGTGGACTGGCAGGAAGAAGACCAGCTTCCATGCCACGCCGAGGGCCAGCAGGCGCCGTCGGCGGCGGACCAGGACGACGAGAGCGGCCCAGAATGCGGCCTGCTCCAGCAGCCGCACCGGCAGATCGCGGGAGAACAGGATATACACGCCTTGCTGGCGCCAGTATGTGGCCAGCTCATAGATGCGCGGCGCGAGCAGGTGGCTGACAAACCAGCGCGCGCTGGTGCCGAGCGGGCGAAGCTGGGCGGCGTTCTGCTGAATGTACTGGTCGACCGGCCAGGCGCGCAGGCGCAGGCACAGGTACGGGATGAGCAGCACCGCGATGAGTGCCACACCGCCAAGCCGCTGCCACAGCCGCCGCTGCGACGGCACCAGGAAGAGGGCCGCGAGCATGAAGAGAGGTGCGACTGCCCCGGGCTCCTTGGCCAGGGCGGAGGCGATGGTGAACAGCGCGGCGGCCGCGAGATGGGGCCAGGGCCTCCCGGCCAGCCAGTTCAAGAAGAAGAACACGGCGGCCAGCAGGAGCGCGCTGCAGAGCACGTCCTGACGGCCATTCGTCCAGGACACAGCCATCTGGCCGGGAGGGAAGACGACGGCGATGGAGCCCGACAGCCGCGCGGCCCAGATCGGAGCGCCGGCACGAACGAGCACCGCCGCCAGCGTGAGCGCGCACAGGAAGTGGAGCAGCACATTCGTCAGGTGGAATCCCAGGAGCCAGCGTCCCCAGATCAGGTAGTCAACGAGCAGGGAGAGGCGAGTGAGCGGGCGGTACTCGTAGTGGGTGTACGCCCAGTGCCCGCGCACGAACCAGTGCGCAACGTCCCCGGGCGTGTGGTGGAGCGCGGTCTGGGTTATGTGATAGAAGGCGTCCTGGCTGGGGGCGTCCAGGCCGGTGAAGAGTGCGGGGAACCAGATCAGGAGCGTAAGGACGAGAAGCGCCGCCGGGTAGGCGCGTCGCGCCCGCTCGGGCTCCGCGATGAGGCGAGCGATCCAGGCCGCTGTCCGCGCGAGAAGGCCGGTCGAGTCGTCAGTCATCTTCCATGACCTGTGCCGTCCTCCCGTGTTCTTTGCCGTGCTCGCAGTTCCCTGTAGACGGGCCGATGCCAGGGAAGGCGCACGCCGACGGCGAACCCCACCCGTGAAGGAGACAGCTTAGGGCCCGCATCGAATGGGGCGGGACTCCTCCTCGAGCTTAGGAGCAACCCCAGTGCAGGCGGCCAAGGCGACAGCGACAACCGAGGTTTGGCGGCTATCTGACGGTATTCTCCAGCGCGGCGAGGGGATGGTGATAGTCGAGGAGCCGCTGGAGATCCTCGTCGATGGCTCGCCCTACTCCGTCATCATGCGCACCCCGGGCGACGACATCCACCTCGCCGCGGGTTTCTGCCTCGCGGAAGGACTCATAGACACAGCCAGAGACATTGGCTCGATCCAGTCTTGTGAGGCGGAGGACCCGAACCGCGTTGCTGTCACGCGGGCGGGCGAACGAGCCCGAGAAGAGACTCCCCCACGCCCGGTGCCGCGGATCATCGCGTCTAGCTGTGGGCTCTGCGGGAGAGAGCTGATCGAAGACGTAGCCAAGCGGCTGCCGGAGATAGAGACCGATTACCGGGTCTCGGCGAATGACCTGCTTGCACTCGGCAGGCGGCTCCAGCAGGAGCAGCAGTACTTCCGGCCGACCGGGGGCACTCACGCCGCGGGGCTGTTCGATGCCGTAGGCGACTTGCTCTCATCGGCCGAGGATGTGGGGAGGCACAACGCCCTCGATAAGGCAATCGGCCGCCTGCTAGTGGCGGGACGTCTGGAAGAGGCGAGAGTAGCGGTGCTGTCGGGCCGTTGCAGCTTCGAGATGGCGCAGAAGGTGGCGCGCGCGGGCATACCAGTGGCGGCCAGCGTTTCCGCGCCTACCGCGCTGGCTATCGAGCTTGCGCAGCGCGCCGGCCTGACGATGGTGGGCTTCCTGCGCGAGAGCACTCTGACTGTCTACGTGGATCAGGGGCGCATAGACGGTTTGCAGTGAAGCTTGGCCCGTGGTATTGTCGAACTCCCGCCGCCGGCGGACGACGCAGTTGCAGACTTGGGAGCAGCTAGAGAGGAAATCGACCGGCATGCATGACGAGGGCGCATCCCCCGCATCCCCCCCTGACATCGATGTGCAAGAACTGGCCGATGCGCTGGAGGTTCTTCCGGGATGTAACCTCATCGGGGTGCTTCAGGAGATACAGGAGCGTGTCGGCTACCTCCCTCGGGAGGCGCTCGAAGAGGT
>JALGTG010000070.1 GCA_029821495.1 Candidatus Hebobacteria bacterium | reverse complement strand
GAAGGTGATCGACTGGGCGGCGGCGCGGCAGGAGTACGAGCACGCGCAGATATGTCTCAGAAGCGATGTGCCGGCCGCGGGATTGCGCGTGGTGCTCGACGATCTCAAAGGGCCGGAAGGGGTGATCGGCAGGGTGAACCTTTCGTGGCGACAAGTGGGCTACGTGGACTGCAAGCCGATTCCCGAGGACTATGGGGAATGGCTCTGGTACGCGGCGGAACCTGGGTGGTGGCCGGACCCGCTGCTGGAGGTGGAGGATTTCGATCTGGAGGCGGGCGTGACGCAGCCTATCTGGATCACGGTCCACGTGCCGACGGGTACAGCACCGGGAACCTACGAGGGCATGGCGAGGGTGGTGGCCGACGCTGGGCAGGTCGCAGAAGTCCCGATCAAGCTGGAAGTATGGCCGCTCGACCTGCCCAACCCCGGCAAGTTCGACACCGTCTTCAGCTTCCACTACCCGTTCGAGGGCGGGCCGGACTGGCAGGACGTGATGACGAAGATCTACGGGGAGTTCACGCCGGAGCTGAAGCGAGCATACTTCGAGCTCCTGGGCCGACATCGGATTCCGGCCGATAACCTCTACTTCTCCAGCCCGCGGCCGATAGAAGACTATGAACTGCTTCTGCAGTGCGGGGGCAAGCGCTTCAACCTGACCTATGCCGCCGACACGGTGGACGGCATTCCGGCGATGCTGGAACGCCTCGCGCCCATAGTGGAGGAGTTGAAGCAGAAGGACCTGCTCAAGTACGCTTACGTCTATGGGTTCGACGAGAAGCCGCGGGAGTCCGAGCCGGTGATACGGGAGGTGTTCGGAGCAGTGAAAGACCGGTGGCCGGACATGCGCACCATGGCGGTGATCAACTGGGAGCCGCCGGTTGATATGCCGCTCGACACCTGGGTGCTCCTGTATGACCACCACAACGCGGAGGCCGCGGCGAGGTGGCGACAGGCGGGCAAGGAGTATTGGTGGTACCATTGCTGCTGTCCTGTGGACCCTCACATGAACACGTTCGTGGAGAAGGCGCGGATCAACGGAAGGCTGATGATGTGGCTCGCGGCCGCTAACGAGGTGACAGGATGGCTGTACTACGCGGTGGACGGCTGGGCGGGCGACCGCAAGATCGTCGAGCGGGAAGGCAAGGGGCCGCGGACGGACTTCGATCCGGCCACGTGGCGGCACTCCAATGGCGACGGTAACTTCATCTATCCGGGAGCCAATGGGCCGCTCAGTTGCACGCGCCTTGAGAATCTGACCGATGGTATCGAGGACTGGGAGATGTTCGCGCAGCTAAGGGAAAGGTCGCGGAAGGCGGGGGACGGCGCGACCGGCGACATCGTCTCGGATCTCACTGCGCGGCTGGTCAGGAACTCGACGGACCGCACACCGGACCCGGAGCTGCTGGAGAAGACGCGCCGGGAGGCCGCCAGCAGGCTCATCGAGCTCAGCAAGTGACGATTGGCGCAAGCTGCGGGGTGTAACCGCATGAGGCTGAGTCGCGAACGAGTTCTACTGTTGGTGCTGCTGGCCGCGGTTATCGCGGTCTGGTGGCTGCTGTGGGGGGAGATCTCGTCGGGGCTGACGATCACGGTGCTGGATGTGGGGCAGGGGGACTGCATTCTGGTGCAGGCGCCGGGCGGCAGGACAATGCTGGTGGATGGTGGGGGAACGCCGGGGCAGCATGCCAGCGGGTATGACATCGGGCGCGAGGTGGTGGTGCCGGCGCTCATGGCGCGGCGGGTGAAGAAGATAGACGTGCTGGTGGTGACGCACCCAGACGAGGATCACATCGGAGGTCTGCCCGCGGTGGTGGAGGCGGTGCCGGTGGGGATGGTGCTCGATCCGATGCTGCCGTGTGACAGTGGCAGCTATGAGCGGCTGTACGAGGAGATCGAAGAGCGGGGGATCACCACGCACCGCGCGACCGAGGGGCAGCGGCTGAATCTGGGCGGCGGTGTTTCTGCGGAGGTGCTGAATCCGCCCGACCCAAGGCTGGCGGGGACGGGCTCGGATGACAACAACAACTCGGTGGTCTTGCGCCTGGCATATGACGGCATGAGTGTGCTGCTGACGGGGGACATAGATCGCGTGGGTGCGATGAGGATGGCCCGGCATGGGGAGGCGATTCAATCCACGGTGCTCAAGGTGCCTCACCACGGCTCGGCGGAGCCCGCGGTGCCGGAGTTCGTGGACGCGGTGAGGCCGGAGCTGGCCGTCATCAGCGTGGGCGCGGATAACCCGTACGGACATCCGACGGAGGAGGTGCTACGGGAGTTGGAGCGGGTGGGGGCGAAGGTAATGAGGACGGATGAGGACGGCGCGGTGACGGTTAAGCTCCGGCCGCCGAAGTGGTGGGCGTGGAGCTACGCGCGCCGGGGTCGAGGGAGGCAACTGAGCGGAGAAGTGGCGCTGGTTGGAGCGAGTGGATGAGGCAGGGCAAGGCTATTCGCGCTAGAGTGTTGGGCTCCCTGGCGGGGGATGAGATGATCGCTGAGCTGCGGGCGCGCGGCGCTGACGCGGATGTCGTTGAAGCCGTCGTCCAGCGGGGCTACGGCCGCGCGATGCTGGTGGGACCGCTGCCGCTGGGGGAAGCCGAGGCGGTGCGGCGAGCGGCGAAGGATGCCGGGGCGACGGCGGCGCTCGCCAAGCCGGCGGGGAGGGCCGATCCGAGCCGCGCGGACGTGGCGTTGATGGGCTCGATGGATCAGCTCGGGGCGCTGGCGGAGGCGGTTGGCGGAGAGGTGGGAGCGCGCATCGAGGCCGCGCGGCGGGAGTTCGCGCTGTCGCCGGTGCGGACGTTGGGGTGGAGGGATCGCGAGCTGGCGCTGGGCGAGAGGACGCTGGTGATGGGGATCATCAACGTCACGCCGGATTCATTCTCGGGCGATGGGGTAGGGGAGGCCGCGGCGGCGATTGCACAGGGCAAGCAGATGGTCGCCGACGGCGCGGACATACTCGATGTCGGCGGTGAGTCCACGCGGCCCGGGGCCGAGCCGGTCGGCCTGGGGGATGAGCTGGCGCGGGTGCTGCCGGTCATCGAAGGGCTGGTGGCGGAGGCTGCGGTTCCGATTTCGGTTGACACGTACAAGTCCGAGGTGGCAAAGGAGGCGCTTGCGAAGGGCGCGTCGATTGTCAACGACATCAGCGGCCTGCACGCGGACGAGCATATGGCCGGCGTGGCGGGGGAAGGAGGCGCGGCCGTGGTGGTAATGCACATTCAGGGCACCCCGCGCGACATGCAGAAGAAGCCGAAGTATGCGGATGTGATAGGTGAGATCAGCGACTATCTCGAGGAGGGGATCGCGCGGGCAGCGGCCGCGGGGATGGCGCGGGATCAGATTATCGTTGACCCGGGGATTGGCTTCGGCAAGACGCTGGAGCATAACCTCGAAATCCTGCGGCGGCTGCGGGAGTTCCGGTGTCTGGGGTGTCCGGTGATGGTGGGGACATCGCGGAAGTCCATGATCGGGACGATCCTCGATCTTCCGGTCGAGGAGCGGCTGGAGGGGACGGCCGCGACGGTGGCGCTGGCGGTGGCCGGGGGCGCGGACATCGTGCGTGTGCATGACGTGAAGGAGATGGTGCGGGTGGCGCGAGTGGCGGATGCCATCGTCCGGGTGAAGCACGAGAAGCCCACGAGTGACCACAAGTGGGCGGAGAAGCGCGGGCAGGAGTGAGATGGGTAGGCGGGCGTTCCTGGGGCTGGGTGCGAATGTCGGCGACAGGGAGGAGAACCTGCGCGATGCCATTGCGCGGCTGTCGGCCGCGGAGGGGGTGAACTTCCTGCGGCAGTCGCGCGTCTATGAGACGGAGCCGATGGGTGTTGTGGATCAGCCGCGGTTCTTGAATATGGTGGTGGAGGTGGAGATCGCGGACGAGATGGCGGCGCGGGACCTGCTGGCAGTCGTAAAGCAGATAGAGGAAGATGTGGGAAGAACGAAGCGGGAGAGGTGGGGGCCGCGGGAGATTGACATCGACGTGCTGCTGGTAGGGGAGGAGCGGGTGAAAGAAGGTGACTTCGAAGTGCCGCACCCGCGGATGTGGGAGCGGGCGTTTGTGATGGCGCCGCTGGCGGAACTGGCGCCGGAGGTGAAGGGGCCGACAGGCGAGACGGCTGACGAGATCGCGGAGCGGCTGCGCGAAGAGCAGGGAGTCCATGCCCCGGTTCAGCTATGAGGTAAGGCGGCGGACGGGCGAAGTGGAGCGCGGGACAACTGCCGGCGAGAGCCAGCAGGCGGTGGCGCGCGAGCTGCAGGCGCACGGCTACTTCGTGGTATCGGTCGAGCCGACCGAAAGGCCGGTGACCGAGGAGACAACCTGGGACGGGTTCAAGCGGCGCGTGCTGGCTCCCGTGTTCTACCCGACCAGTAGCAAGTCGCTGGCGACGTTCTTCTCGTCGCTGAAGGCGCTGCTGTCGACCGGTATGAACATAAGCGAGGCCACGCGCACGCTGTCGCAGCGAACGGGGAGCCTGATGCTCCGCCACGCCGCGCGCGAGATGGCCGAGGCCGCGATACAGGGCCGGCCGATCTCGCGGGTGATGAGGAAGTACCCGTCGGCGTTCAATCAGGCCGCGGTGGCGGCGATCGAGGCCGCCGAGGAGACGGGCCTGATCGAGCAGATGGCGGACCGGCTGGCGAAGTACTTCGACCGATCCTTCGAGCTGGAGCAGATGTACCGGTGGCAGACGTTCTACCCCAAGGTGCTGCTGGTGGCGCTGGTGTTGATTCCCACCGTGCCCGTGCTGGTCACTCAGAGCTTCGATGCCTGGCTGTCACTGGTGCTGGGGTCGGCGCTGCCGATTCTCATAGGGATCGCGGTGCTCTGGTATGGATTCCGGATGCTGTTTCGGCTGGCGCCGGTCCGGCGTGCCTTCGACCGGTTCAAGCTACTGATTCCGTGGGTGGGGAGCCTTGCGAGGCGGATGGCCACCGCGCGGTGGGCGCGGGGGCTTTCGATGCTCATGGCGGCGGGCGTGCCGGTTCACCGGGCGCTGGTGGCGGCCGCGGCGGCGTCGGGCAACGCGGCCATGGAACGGGCGATGGTGCGGGAGGCGGAGGGAGTGCTGCATGGGCGTTCGGTGACGGAGGTGGTGGCCGCGAGCAGGCAGGTGCCGGACATGGCGCTCGACATGCTGGCCACCGCGGAGCGGTCGGGCTCGGTGGAGAGTGCCCTGGACAAGGTGGCGGAGTACTACGAGTCTGAGACCGATGTTGGAGGAAAACAGACGGCGATGGCGGTGGGAGTGCTGCTGTACCTGCTGGTGGCTGCCATCATCGCGGTGATAGTCATCTCCTTCTGGACGTCCTACGGGGAGAACTTCATGGCGTACATGGAGTGATGTGAATGGGCGGAACCCCCCAGGTGATGGCGACGGCGGCGGAGGTGAGGAAGCGGGTGGGGCGGGCCCGTGCATCGGGGGAATCGGTCGGCCTGGTGCCGACGATGGGGGCGCTTCACGGAGGGCACCTCGCCCTGATGGAACGGGCGAGGGCCGAGTGTGGATATGTGGTGGCGACCGTGTTCGTGAACCCGACGCAGTTCCCGCCAGGGGATGATTTCGAGCGCTACCCGCGCGACCTTGACGGGGACGCGAGGAAGGCGGGCGAGGTCGGCGTCGATCTCATCTTCGCCCCGCCGGTCGGAGAGGTCTATCCGCCGGGCGACTGCACGTTCGTGGAGGTGACGGGGCCCCTGGTGGAGTGTCTCTGCGGGCCTCACCGGCCGGGGCATTTTCGCGGGGTGACCACCGTGTGCGCGCGGCTGTTCAACATGGTCGGCGCGGACCGGGCGTACTTCGGGGAGAAGGACTATCAGCAATTGCTGGTGCTGAAGCAGATGGTGCGCGACCTGAGCATTCCGGTCGAGATCGTCGCGGTGCCGACCGTGCGCGAGCGGGACGGGCTGGCGATGAGCTCGCGCAACAGCTACCTCTCGGCGGAGGAGAGGGAGGCGGCGACGGTGCTCTACCGCGCGCTGTCGGCGGCGGAGAGGGAAGCTGCATCCGGAGAGCGGGATGCCGTGGCGCTGGTGAGCGGCGTGAGCGAGATGATTGAGGGCGAGCCGCTGGTGGAGCTTCAGTACGCAGAGCTGCGGGACGCGGAGACGCTGGACGAATTGGCGCGTCTCGACAGGCGGGCGGTGCTGGCCGTGGCGGCGTTTGTGGGGAAGGCGCGGTTGATTGACAATGTGGTGATTGAGCCGCGGGGGTGACATATGTGACCTGGGGGCAGCGTTGACGGGGAGAGGATGGGTCAGGTAACATGTGGCTGCGTAGGGCGTCGAGTGTAGGAGATAGCGGATGACGCTGCACTACGGGGTTGTCCTGGAAGACGGGCAAGATGGTTGGATAGTCGCACGCGTGCCCTCTCTGCCAGGGGTGGTGACCCAGGGCAGAACGCGAGAAGAGGCGCTGGCGAACGCGCGGGAGGCAATCGCGCTGACCGCCGAAGACATGCGCGCGCGGGGAGAGGAGATGCCCCCTGCAGACCTGGGGGCGGAGATGGTTGAGATCACGGCCTGATGCGCCGGCTGCCGGTCATCTCTGGGCGCGAGTTGATTCAAGCACTCCGGCAACCTGGGTATGAGGTTTCTCGCATCCGAGGCAGCCACGCAAGGCTCGTGTGCTCTGGGCGTCCGAGCGTGACAGTTCCCTTGCACGACGAGTTGGACCGCGGCACGCTTTCGGCCATACTGAAGCGGGTAGGGCTCTCTGCAAGCGAACTGCGGGAGTTGCTGTCGAGATGAGTTGCCCAACGACTCGTGCTCGCGACACTACGAATGGCATTGCGCCTCGCGAAGGGCTGCATATCCATCGGGTTTGCGTTTCGATCCCCGCGGATTGCGCGCGCGTTTGCCCCGGACTACGCTGAGGAACTAGCGCGACTATGCTGTTGACCCTCTGCAAGTCGAAGATCACGCCTGCCGCGGTTACGGCCACGGAGTTGGAGTACGAGGGCAGCATCACGCTCGATGCGGACCTGGTAGATGCCGCGAGTCTGAAGGCGCACGAGCAGGTCCATGTGCTGAACCTGAGCAACGGCGAGCGTGTCATCACCTATGTCATCGTGGGTGAGCGCGGCTCCGGGATAGTCTGCCTCAACGGCCCAGCCGCGCGCACCGCGATGGTGGGCGATCGGGTGACGGTTCTCGCGTACGCCCAGGTCACCGAAGAGGAAGCGCGAGAGTGGCAGATGATCCTAGTGCGGGTGGACGAAGGCAACCGGCCGGTACAATGAGCACAACCAGCGGCAATCCCGGCGCGGAAATCGCCGAGCGCATTGCACACCTGAAGAAGAAGCGCAGCGCGGTCATTCTCGCCCACAATTATCAGTTGGGTGAAGTGCAGGACATCGCCGACTTCGTCGGCGATTCGCTGGAGCTGAGCCAGAAGGCGACCCAGGTGGAGGCGGACGTCATCGTCTTCTGCGGCGTGCTGTTCATGGCAGAGACGGCGAAGATCCTCAACCCGCAGCGGACGGTGCTGATCCCCGATCCGCTGGCCGGGTGCCCGATGTGTGATATGGCGCCCGTTGAGGCGGTGCGTAAGCGCAAGGCTGAGCTGCCCGGCGTGCCCGTCGTCGCGTATGTGAACACCACCGCCGACGTGAAGGCGGAGGTCGACATCTGCTGCACCTCGGCCAACGCGGTCAAGGTGGTCGAGAGCATGCCGGAGGATCGACTCCTCTTCCTGCCGGACAAGAACCTGGCGCTGTGGGTGCAGCGCCACTCGAAGAAGGACATCATCCCCTGGAACGGCTACTGCCCCACACACCAGCGCATTCTGGATCACGATATCCGGCGCTTGAGGGAGGAGCATCCCGGGGCGGTCGTGATCGTACACCCCGAGTGCACGCCCGATGTGATAGACCTCGCGGACGAGGTGCTCAGCACGGGCCAGATGGTGCGCTGGGCAAAGGAGACGGCCGCGCAGGAGATCATCGTCGGCACCGAGGTCGGCCTGATTCACCGCTTGAAGGGGGACAGTCCGGACAAGACCTTCATCCAGATCAGTCCGCTCACGACTTGCCCGAACATGAAGCTGATCACTCTCGAGAAGGTGCTGTGGGCACTCGAAGACATGGAGCATCCGGTTGAGGTGCCCGAGGCGATTGCCGCCGGTGCGCGGCGCGCTATCGAGCGAATGCTCGCGGTGGTCTAGCATGCGGGATGTTCCCGAGGCGGTGGTCAGAGAGGCCGTTGCACGGGCGCTGGCCGAGGACGTCGGGGCCGGGGACATCACCACGGAGGCCGTCGTCGATTCCGGTACGCCGTGCCGAGCGGAGATCGTCGCCAAGGCCGAGGGGGTGGTGGCGGGGCTGGTCGTGGCAGAGGCGACATTTCGCGCGGTGGACCCAGAGGTATCCTTCGAGCACGCAGTCAGCGATGGTGGCGAGGTATCGCCGGGCACGGTTGTCGCGCGCGTGGCGGGGGAGGCCGCATCCATTCTCACGGCGGAGCGGACGGCCCTGAACTTCCTCCAGCGAATGTCGGGGATCGCTACGCTCACGGCGCGCTATGTGAAAGCAGTGGCGGGGACCGGTGCGCGGATCCTGGACACGAGGAAGACCGCGCCGGGGCTGCGGGCGCTGGACAAGTACGCGGTGGCCGCGGGCGGGGGCACGAACCACCGGATGGGGCTGTTCGACGCGGTGCTGATCAAGGACAATCACATTCGCGCGGCAGGGGGGATTGCAGAGGCGATTGACCGAGCGCGCGAGGCCGCGGGCGGTTCGGCGGAAGTGGAGGTCGAGGCCCAGAGCCTGGCGCAGGTCGAGGAGGCAGTCGCGGTAGGCGTGGATGTCATCATGCTGGACAACATGGGGGCGGAGGAGATTCGCGCCGCGGTGAAGCTCGTCGGCGAGCGGGCGCGGACTGAAGTCTCGGGCGGGGTGAGTCTGGACACGGTTCGCGAGCTGGCGGAATGCGGGGTGGACTACATCTCGGTGGGAGCGCTCACACACTCGGCGCCGGCGCTCGACCTGTCACTGGAGATGGGCAGTGACTAGTGCGGGCGAGGCACACACCTCAGCGGCGGCCATCCTGGCCGAGCTTCGGACACAACGCATCGGCCGTGCGCTCCGCGTCTTCTCGGAGGTCAACTCTACGATCGACGTTGCCCGGGACTGGCTGCGCGAGGGGGCGCCCGACGGAGGAGTGGTGCTCGCACTGCGGCAGACACACGGCCGCGGCCGGCGGGGGCGCTCGTGGGCGTCTCCGGCCGGAGGGCTCTGGATGACGATCATCCTGAAGCAGGATTTCGACCCTGGTGCCGCCGCCAGGCTCGGCCTCGGGCTGGCCCTGGTGGCTGCGGAGGTCGTGTCGCGGGAGGCAGGCTGTCACGTTGGAGTCAGGTGGCCGAATGATCTCATCCTGGGCGGCAAGAAGCTCGGCGGCGTCCTGGCCGAGACGGAGCTGAGTGGGCGCCGCGTAACCGCTGCGCTCGTGAGTGTCGGGCTGAACGTGAACGTGCCCGAGACGGGGTTCCCGCTGGAACTCCGAGGCGCGGGGGTATCGCTGCTCTCGGCGACCGGCAGGGAATACGCGCTTCCGCAGCTTGCGGCGCGCATCCTGGATAGCTTCGAGGGATTCCTGCCGGCGATACTCGAGGACGCCGACGTGGTCGTGGAGCTGTGGGCCCGCAGGGATGTGCTCCGGCGTCGGGAAGTGTCGGTTCAGGTTGGGGGAGAAGCTGTTCGCGGCCGTGCCAGCGGGATCGACCGGCAGGGCCGCCTGCTGCTCTCGAGAGGTCTGCTCAGGTCGGTCGCTGTTCCAGCGGGCGAGGTGCGCGAAGTGAGGATCGCGGAGCAATGACGATCAGGCGGCTCAAGCTGACCGATCTGCCTCGCGTGATGCGCATCGAGCGCGACTCTTTCGCCGAGGTGGGGTACAGCACCACGACCTTCCTGGGCCACTTGCTCCGGGATCGAAGACACTCTCTGGTGGCCGAGGACGCGCAGGGAGACGTGGTCGGCTACGCTCTGGTCAGGATGAACCTCGGCTGGCTGGGGATGCGAAAGGGCGGTATCACTTCGATTGCGGTGGACCCGCGCCGGAGGCGCAGCGGCATCGGGCGGGCCCTCATGGTCGGCGCGCTGGAGCAGCTCGCGGAGCATGGGGCCGAGGAGGCCGATCTGGAGGTGGAGGCGAACAACCGGGCCGCCCAGTCTCTGTACGAGGCATTTGGGTTTCGGCAGTCGCGGCTGCTCCCCCACTACTACGGGCCCGATCGCGACGGGATCAAGATGATTGCGGACCTGAAGTGCGGCGTACGGGTGCGGGTGAGGTCTGCCGCCGGCGCCGATCGGGCCGGCGATGGCTGAGGCGCCGCCCGCCGCCGCCATTGACACTCACACTCACCTGAACCACCCGCGGCTGCATCGCGGGCTGCCACAGGTGCTGGATCGGGCCCGCGAGGCCGGGGTGGCCGAGATGATCGTGGTCGGCTACGATCTGCCAAGCAGCGAGCTGGCGGTGGAGCTGGCCGCGCGGCATCCCGGGCTGTGGGCCGCCGTCGGCATCCACCCCCATGACGCCAGTCACGTGGACGACAAGACCCTCGGCCGCCTGCGGGAGCTGGCCGGACGGGAGGGAGTGGTGGCTATCGGGGAGACGGGGCTGGACTTCTACCGCGATCTGTCTCCCAGACAAGCTCAGATGGAGGCATTTGAATCGCACCTGGCGCTGGCCGCTGAGATGAGTCTACCTGTGATCGTCCACTGCCGCGCGGCACAGGAGCCGCTGCTGGATTTCCTGGCGGCGCGGCGGATAGGGCCTGTAGGTGATCTGCCGGCGCTGGTCTGGCACTGCTTCGATGGCAGCGAGGAGGAGGCACGGCGCGCCCTCGATCTCGGCATGGCGCTGGGGTTCGGGGGCATGGTGACGTACGGTAAGGCCGAGGAACTGCGCCGAGTCGCGGCGCAGGTGCCGTCGGGCCGTTTCCTGCTCGAGACCGACTGTCCCTATCTGGCGCCCGAGCCCAAGCGCGGCCGAGACAACGAGCCGGCGAACGTTGCTGTCATTGGGGAGCGCATCGCGCAGGTGCGAGGCGAGAGCGGCGGGCAGGTGGTGGAAACCGCGGCGCAGAACGCCCGACGGGTGTTCGGTCTCACCGACAGGGCCTGAGGGGCCGGCCGAGCGTCCTCGGTGCGGGTCGCCACATACTCAGAGGAGAGGGGACGCACCATGGCAGACGAAGAGCACGCGGACTGCATTTTCTGTCGCATCGCCTCGGGCGAGATGGCTGCCACGCTCGTGCACGAGGACGAGCTGGTGGTTGCGTTTCGGGACATCAACCCGCAGGCGCCGACTCACGTCCTGCTGATCCCGCGGAAGCACGTGACATCCCTGAACGCCCTGTCGGAGGATGAAGACAGCGGCATCGGGCACATCGTGCGGGTGGCCGCTCGGATTGCGGCGGCCGAGGGGTGCGGGGAGAGCGGGTACCGGCTGGTGGCCAACTGCGGGCGTGAGGCCGGGCAGACGGTGGATCACGTGCATTTCCACCTGCTGGGCGGGCGTGCGCTGGGCTGGCCGCCCGGGTAGGCCGCCTGCGGCGTACTCCGTCGGGAGTCCCTGGCCGGGCAGGCGTCGCTGTGGTACAGTGGGACGGCACGTGGAGCCGCCTCGCCCTGCAGGCGGGCGATTTGACAAGGGAGGGGGGGAGTTGCTATAATCGCCGCATAGTGGTCGACACAGCCGGTTCAGCGACGCCGGGCCGAGCGGCCGAGTGCGGGGCTGGGCCGTTGAGTGGGTTTATGTGGACAGCAGCACCCGCCACCCTGAGTTGACCCAACAGGGGTCTTCGCGCCCCCAGGAAGTTCTGAGAGGAAAGGGGGGAGAGATAGCGTAT
>JALGTG010000069.1 GCA_029821495.1 Candidatus Hebobacteria bacterium | reverse complement strand
CTGCGCCCGATAGAGAGCGGCTGGTGGCCATCGCCATCAGGCGCTCCCAGGTCGACGCTACATTCACACAGCTACACCGACCGAGGCCTCGTACTGCAGCGCGACGCACCTCGGTATCCTTGTCATCGCAGAGAGACATCAATAACGGGCAGTTGTGGGCTGTCGGCTCCAGCGCCGCCGCGGCTGCCGCGCGCACTAGGGGTTCTGTGTCGAAGCAGGCATTCTCCACCTCGGCCTGCCTTCCAAGCGATCCGAGGGATCGAATAGCCGCGGCACGAGTCGTGACGCACGAGTCCTCGGCCATCTCGCGTAGGATGTCGCTTGCATCATCGCCGCCGCGCCTCCCCAGACCCTCCGCCGTCGCCGACCGCACGATTGCTGAGCGATCTGCGGCCAACCTGTGAATGACGGGAAGCCTCCCTAGCCCTGGGTCGCCGGCCAGCAGCTCGGCTGCTGCGGCCCGAGCCCGGGGGTGCGCATCTCGGGCGAGTCGCTCCAGGTCACGCCGCGCCGGAGCGGAGCCATCCGCCACCCACCGACCGAGAGCGGGCACGATCAATGCCCGCACATCGGGATCGGCATCGCACACACAGAGGTCTCCGATCCGCGCGGCCGCGTGCCGCGGCAGTTCTCGTACGGCCAGGGCAAGCGCCTTTCTGACGGAGGGGCCGCTCTCGGTCAGTGTGAGCAGCAGCCGGGCTGCCTCCCGTCGCTTTGCGGGCCACAGCGCTACCGCACCGAAGGCGCCCGCCTCCGCGTCGCCGCCCCGAGTGAGTGCCCGAGAGAGGCAGGCAAACGCGCGGTCAGCGCAGGTTGCACCCCGGGCCCGTCCCAACGCGACTGTGGCGGCCCGTCGCACGACGCCGGCTGGGTCTTGGAGTCGAGCACCCAGGGCCTCCACCGCCTGCCGAGATCCCGCCGCCGCGGATTCCGCGAGCCCAGCGACCCCGGCCAGCCGTGCCGTAAGCTCAGTCTCCTCGGCCAGGTCGAGGAGTTCCTGGAGGAACCTGTCGCCTTCCCGGCCGAGAGCGATGGCAGCAACGTGCGCGCTAGTAGCACTTCCGCATCGCAGGAGGGCCAACACGCCCTCGGCGTTGACCTCTGCGAGCCCGCGAAGGCCAGGCACGGCCGCTTCTGGCGGCAGAGACAACTTCGCGTCGATGACGTCGAAGAGGAGGCGACGCGCCCAACTATCATCCCGAGCGCGTCGACCTAGCTCACGCCAGGCCGCGGCCGATGTCGCTCGGTCATCGGCCCATATGGCCCGGCACAGCGCCCCAGGCTCCGCCGCCCTGCGCCGAAGCCCCCGTCGCTTGCGCACTTCAGGCACACCCCCAGCTCGAGACTCAACGCGGTGCAGCCGGCCGGTGAGTCGTACATGAACGTTGTTCGCCCCAGCCACGCCAGCGTGCGCGACAGGGCCCTACGTCAGTCTCTCACAAGGCCCTGTTCTATGGTAGTTCGCCAGCATTCCCGCTTCTCCCTGCCATACTGAGCGCATGATTGTGTGCTGCGGCGCGGTGAGCTAACCCCCGACAGCCAGAGCATTGGTCCGCGAGGGGTCAGCCGGCCCCGAAATCCTTGTCCGACGCCTCCATCTGTGGTACAATGACCTTGCTGTTGTTTGGAGGAGCGCAAGGGATGCGCGCCGCAGTTCTGTTAGTGCTTCTACTGGGGCTCTCGTGCGCGGCAGGGCCGCTGTGGGCAGGACCGTTCAGCGAACTGCCGACAGGGCACTGGGCGTACCAGGAGTGCAGTCGGCTGGCGTCGCTGGGGTGGCTCTCGCCAGACGATGTTTCCGGCTTTTCCGGAGGCCCCGAACTCACCCGCTATGAGTTCGCGATCGCCATTGTTGACCCCCTGATCGCCGTAGAGGAAGCTGCGAACGGGCTCGGCCCGCAGAGGGACGACGACGCAGTGCTCGCCGCGGCAGCACGGGCGCTCCGCTTGAGTGCTAACTCGTCTGAAGATGAGATTGCGAGCGCAGCCATGAGTCTGCGCCGCCTCTGCGACGAGTTCAGCGACGAGCTTCGCAGGTTGGGCTTGGACCCGGATGCTTCCGCGCGGGGGCTACGCGTCCTCAGCGATTCGGATGCCGTGCGGGCATGGCGATCAGACGCGCTGCAAGTCCCTCCAGGTGTGCCGGCCCTCGCCGACGGCAACACTGCCCCCGCCGGCATGCGCGTGCCCTTTGCACGTGGGACCGTTGCCGTCACGCTGCCCGACGACCGTCGGGTCCCCGGACTCCTGGATTACCTCGCTCTCTCCGCTGGATCCGCCGACCGTGGGGCTGGACAGGGGTCCAGCCCGGCCGATCCGGCGGCAGTGAGCCCGAGGATATCTCGCCTGCGCACGGCATACGAGTATGGGGTAGGCCCTGCGCTGACGCTCAGCCTGGCCTACGAGGAGATAGCCCGTCGCGGCCAGGGGATGGCGCCACTGGACAGCGCGTCGCTGGCGTCGGTGGGGATCGGTTATCAGCTGACTCCATCGACGTCCGTCAAGCTGTCCTACTCGCTGCTGGAGTACGGCAGCTATGTATACGATACGCCGCCCCTCCGCGACCGCGTAGCCGAGACAGCAGTTTCCATCGAGTTCTAGCTCGATGCGCCGTCTCTTGCTGCTGCACTTCCTGCTGGAGCTGATTCTGCTCCACGCACTTCCCGCGAAAGCCGGGCCAGAGGCGAGAGTAGCTCGCTTCGATGCCGACGTCCTGGAGATCAGTCTAGACGAGGGCTGCACCAAGGCAGACGGCAACGCCTCGTTCTCATACGGTACGCTTACGCTTTACGCAGACCACGTCACCGCGGACCGCTCGACCGGAGAGGTCGAGGCGCGCGGCGATCTGGAGGTGACCCAGGGAGGGCGCCTGCTCGAGGGAGAGTCTCTTCGGTACAACCTCCGGACGGAGGAGGGGGTACTGACGAATGCACGGGTGGCGGAGCAGGGGGTCTTCGTACGAGGCGAGCGGATCGCCTTCAGCGCTTCCAGGATAGTCGCGCACAACGCCTCGTTCACAACTTGCGACGATCCAGACCCGCACTATAGCTTCGCCGCCGGAACGATCTCGCTTACGGCGGAGAGTGCCGCGCCCGGGAGGCCGCCAGAGTCCGGACGCTTGACACTGGACCACGCGCGGGTCACCTATCGGAATCGCCGTCTGTTCTCGCTCCCGCGTTACTCGGTGTCAGTCGGCAGGCTGCGCGAGCCGGGGGGAACCCCTCTGCCCGTCACAGGGTTCAGCCGCGAGGACGGGCCGTATGCCTCGATATCCTACACTCTCGGTGATCCGGAGGACCCGACGCTTGGAGACCTGAGCTATCGCTACACAACGCTGCGGGGCATTAGGGGACACGTGCAGCTTCGCCGAACGTTCGGGCCGCTGGAGCTTGTAGGAGGGTACGTGAGGCGGGAGGATCCGTCGGACCGAGACTTACGCGCGGACGATCCGGAGGCCAGTCTCGCCGATGTGCTGTTGAACCGGGACCCCGAGTATGGTGTGCGGCTGGCGGACTTCCCGGTGGGACGGGCCGTCCGGTGCAGCGCGGACTGGCTGAGCGGCAGTTACACGGAGTGGATAGCAGGGGAGGAGGAAGCGCGCGCGCGCGCCGATCGAGCCGCAAGCACAGTCGTCTTATCTGTAGATCCGTACCCGATCTCGGGAAACGTATCGTTCGGCCACGCGTTCGGACTGCGCCGCGCGACCTACTCCCCCGGCGGCCGCTACACAGTGCGGCTGAGCAGACACTCCGCGGAGCTGGCACTCAGCCCGCGGGCCCGCCTTTCGCTCGCGTATGTGGCGCGTAGGAGCTCGGGGGAAACGCCGTTTCTGTTCGATGGGCGAGGGCCCGGACGCGAGTTGCTCGCGGAGCTGGAGTGCCAGGTCACCGCGCAGTGGGGATTCCGGGCATTGGACCTCTACGACATTGCAGGTCGCCGCGCCCGTGATATGGTGCTCGAGGTGACGAGGACAGCCCACTGCCTGGCCTATACGGTTGGCTGGCGGAAGTCGCGCGGTCGCTTGTACTTTCGAGTGGGCCTTGCCCCGGGCGATAACGCCAGGACGCCGTAGTGGGCCGGCCGAGTGTGAAGCAGGGGACGTCGGCTCCTGCTTGCGCGAGCCGAGCCTACAGGTGAGTCACGAAGTGTGGTTCCCATCCTCACCGTCCCGCGGTATAATCACGACCGCACTGCCGTCCGGGGGCGCCGTGTGACCCGGAGCGAACGTGTCAGGCCGGCACCGTCCGCTTGGACGGTCGACTTCACCGGTGACGAGATATGAGTTCTGATTGACAGAGATGCACGACTCCGCGGCCGAACGCAGGCGCATGGTGGACAGTCAGCTCCGTCATCGGGGTATCGCCGACCCTCGCGTCCTCGCGGCGATGGAGAAAGTGCCGCGCCACCGCTTCATCCCGAATCCCGAGGACTCCGCCGCCCACGGGGACCATCCGCTCTCAATCGGCTCCGGACAGACCATCTCGCAGCCGTACATGGTCGCCCTTATGACGGAGTGCTTGCGGCTCCAGGGGGACGAACACGTTCTGGAGATCGGAACCGGGTCGGGCTACCAGAGCGCGATTCTGGCCGAACTCAGCCGGCGAGTGACGAGCGTGGAGCGAATCCCCTCGCTGGCGGACAGGGCGCGCGAGGCGCTGCGCGATCTGGGCTATCTCAACGTAGAAGTGTTCGTGGGCGACGGCAGCATGGGCTGGGCCGAAGATGCTCCCTACGACCGTATCATCGTTACGGCGGCGGCACCTGAGATAGCGAAGCCGTGGACCGATCAACTCGGGGAGGGCGGGCGCATGGTAGTCCCACTGGGCGACCGCTGGGGGCAGACGCTCACGGTGGCCACCAAGCACGGCACCAAGCTCGAGTACGAGAGGATCTGCGGCTGTGTCTTCGTTCCGCTCGTCGGGGAGCACGGCTGGGCGGAGGAGTAGGTCGCGCCGGAGCTGTTCGTGGGGGCTGTGATGTGCAGGCGGAGGGCAACGCCGGGTAGGGCCTCCGCGGCATCTGGTTCCCACTTCGCCGGGCCACGCAAGTGCGCGCCGCGGTCACCGCGTGCGCGGCCGTTCTAGTCTCGATATCTGTCATGCTCTGGTCGGGGTACTAGGGCTTCGAGCCGCTTGTGCCCCACGTCGCGAACCGCCCTCCGGCAAGCCGCTAGTGGCTCAAGGCCACGCGTGTGTGCTACAATCACAGGGTCTTGGCCGAGAGCTGAGTGGGCCTCATAGATGTCTACGATGCAGAAGCGAGCGAGTTCACCCATCCTCGAAGGGCTCAATGACCGCCAGCGCGAGGCAGTTGTGCATGGCGAGGGGCCTCTGTTGATCTTCGCGGGCGCAGGCAGCGGGAAGACCCGCGTGCTCACCCACCGCGCCGCGCACCTGATCCAAGAGCGCGGGGTATCGCCGTTCAATGTGCTCGCGGTGACCTTCACTAACAAGGCGGCCGACGAGATGAAGGGACGGCTCCGGCGACTTCTCGGCGGCCAGCACTGGGAACTGTGGGTGGGCACCTTTCACTCTATCTGCGCTCGCATTCTGCGCCGGGATGGGGAGCAGATCGGCGTGCCCTCGAACTTCGTCGTGTTCGACGAGAAGGACCAGCTCTCCCTGGCAAAGGACTGTCTTCGAGACCTGGCCCTCGATCCCGAGCAGTTCGCTCCCTCGCTAATACGGAGGGAGATCAGCAACGCCAAGAACGAGCTGATCGGGCCTCGGGACTATGTTAACTGGCGAGGCGGCAGGCCGTACGACGAGATCGTGGCTCGTGTGTACACGCTCTACCAGCAGCGACTGAAGGAGAACAATGCCTGTGACTTCGACGACCTGATCGACTATGTAGTCTGGCTATTCGAGAAGCACCCCGACGTCCTCGCGCGCTATCAGGAGCGATTCCATCACATCCTCGTGGACGAGTACCAGGACATCAACTTCGCGCAGTATCGGTTCATCGGCCAGCTCGCTGCGAAGCACCGCAATCTCTGTGTGGTAGGGGACGACGACCAGGCCATCTATGGGTGGCGCGGGGCCGACATGCGCATAATCATGCGCTTCGATGAGGACTACCCAGACGCGAAGGTTGTGAAGCTCGAACAGAACTACCGCTCCACGCAGAATGTCCTCCGAGCAGCCTGGGAGGTTGTCCGGCACAACAGCACCCGCAGGGAGAAGCGGCTCTGGACAGAGGCCCCGCCGGGCGAGAAGGCGGTGACTCACCGCGCCGCCGACGAGCATGCGGAGGCATCGTTCGTCACCGAGACCATAGCGCATCTAGTAGAGCACGATGGTTGTGCATACCGCGACTTAGCGGTGCTGTACCGAGTGAACGCGCAGTCCCGCGTCTTCGAGACGATGTTTGTCAGCCGGGACATCCCCTACCGCGTCCTCGGCGGCCCTCGCTTCTACGACCGTGCCGAGGTCAAGGATGTACTCTCCTATCTTCGGGTGCTTCACAACCCGGCCGATTCCGTCGGCCTCAAGCGGATCATCAACGCGCCGCCTCGGGGGATCGGCGACAAGACTATCGCCCAGCTCGAGCAGGCCGCCATCGAGCGGAACATGCCTCTGATGGAGGCGGCCAGACATGCCGAGGAGATCCCCGAACTGGGCACGCGCGCTCAGCGGGCCGTCGGGCAGTTCGTCAAGCTCATGGACCACCTGCGACAGGAGATGGAGACCGCCTCTGTGACCGAACTGACCGAAGCGATCATCCAGCAGTCCGGCTATCAGCTCGCGCTGGAGGATGAGGGAACGGTGAAGGCGCGCGGCAGGCTAGACAACATCCGCGAGTTGCTGAGCGCGACTCAGGAGTATGAGGAGGGAGCGGAGGAGCCAAGCATCGGCGGTTTCGTGGAGACCGCGGCACTTCTCACCAGCGCAGACAAGCTCGGGAAGGAGGTCGATGCCGTTCCGCTGATGACGCTTCACAGCGCCAAAGGCCTGGAGTTTCCCGTCGTCTTCATGGTGGGCATGGAGGAGGGCCTCTTTCCTCTGGCGCGGGCGGCCTTCAGCGACAACCCGCTGGATCTGGAGGAGGAACGACGGCTGTGCTACGTCGGCATCACACGCGCCATGAAACGCGTCTTCCTCACGTCTGCGGAGCTTCGCACCATCTTCGGTGCGACGTCGCACACTATGGCGTCTCGCTTCCTCGAGGACATCCCCGCGGAGCTCATTGAGCCCTACGGCCCTGTCGCGCCCCGCAATATCACCTGGGAGGCAGCCGACGCAGCGCGGACGCCAGCTGCGCAGCAGATACTGGATGAGGCCGGCGCAGGGGAGCAGCCATTCCGCGCCGGCGACCGGGTGCGACACCCAAGCTTCGGCGACGGGATGATCGTGTCCGTCACGGGAAGCGGCGATCAGGCGCTCATCTCTGTTGCCTTCCCAGACAAAGGCATCAAGAAGCTCGACCCTCAGTACGCCACTCTGGAGAAGATCCGTTGACATCGCGCACGGTTGACAATCTTGCGAACAGCCAAGGGGAAGCCTTGCTGCTCGTGGGCGATGCATGCATGAGAGCAATCACCTCGCTCCGTGGCATACCCATGCGTGCGGTTATCGTGACTGGGTTCGGTGATCTGTGATGACTCAGTGGATCAGGCGCCGTAGGTGGTATCTTCTGGCGGCCATCGTGCTGATCGCGTTGGCAGCGATCGTGCTTGCCCGCGGCGGCCGTCCCGAGGTGGCGACGGCGGAGGCCCGCGTCGGGCCACTGTACCTCCGCATTGCGGCCTCCGGGCTGGTCGAGAATGAGAGTGCGGACCTCGCGTTCCAGGCCGGAGGGAAGATGGTGAGGCTGTATGTGCGGGAGGGAGACAGAGTAGCTGCTACGGACCTGCTCGCGCGCGCCTCAGCACTTCCGGGACTACAGGGGGCAAGCGGGACCGGCGATGTGATCCAGGCGCCATATGATGGCACGGTAGTCAGCATCTACCTCAGAGAGGGTGCCATCGCCGGTCCTGGTCAACCGGTCCTGCGTCTAGTGTCGGCCGGAGAACCGTGGGTGACTGCCTTCATAGATGGCGAGGATGCCATTCATCTCTCACCGGGCCAGAGGCTTGAGTGCCGAGCGCGAGGCTACCTGAGCGAGCCCTGGGAGATCATTGTTAGGGCAGTGGGAAGGGAGGCCGTGCCGCGCCTCGACTTGCCCGGCTCGTCGCGCCAGGTGCGCGTTCGCTGCGACGTTGCCGACCGAGCATTCCCCCTGGCCCCGGGGACAGAGGTTGACGTGGATGCCCGCGTGGTTCTGGCCGACGACGCCGTGCTGATCCCCGCCGCGGCCGTCATGGACCAAGGCGGTGATGAGGAGGTGTGGGTTGTCACAGACGGCGCCGTGCACGCCCGTCAGGTTGAGCTTGGCCCCAACAACTTCGACCTGGTTCAGATTCGCGAGGGTGTCGAGCCAGGTGACCGGGTGGTTGTCAGCGGCAAAGAGGGCCTGGAAGAAGGCCAGCGCGTGAACGCGAAGTCTCTGCCCGAGCCGATCTCCGAGTAGTGGGTCGGAGGCACCGAGCACGTGCAAGAGCGACGACAGGACGAACCAGACGCACTCGTATCCAGAGACCTCTGGAAGCAGTATCCGATGGGCGATGTGACGGTTGACGCGCTCCGGGGCGTCAACCTGCGGCTTCCGGCCGGGCAGTTTGTGGTCCTGCTCGGCCCGAGCGGCTCCGGCAAGACAACACTGCTCAACCTGGCCGGCGGACTCGATGCCGCTACCAAGGGCGAACTGGCGGTATTCGGGCGCGCACTGAACGGAATGAACGAGGCACAACTGACGGCCTACCGACGCGAGACGGTAGGCTTTGTCTTCCAGATGTTCAACCTGGTGCCGACTCTGACGGCACTGGAGAATGTCCGCCTCGTGGCGCAGCTCGTCGGCACCGACCATCTCGCTGACCAAGCCATTGCCGACGTCGGTCTCGCCGACCGGGCTGGCAACCTGCCCTCTCAGCTCAGCGGGGGCGAGCAGCAGCGGGTGGCGATCGCGCGGGCGCTGGTGAAACAGCCCGACCTGCTGCTAGCCGACGAGCCGACCGGCGCACTGGACTTCGAGACGGGACGCCAGGTGCTCTCGGTGCTATGGCAGCAGACGCGCAGCCGACGGATGACGGTCATCATGGTCACCCATAACACGATCCTGGCGCGAATGGGCGACACAGTCGTCCGCCTGCGCAGCGGACAGGTCGTAGGGACAGAGCCCGGTGAGGCAATCCCCCCAAGCCAGATCACCCCGTAGCTCCTCGGGCCGGTCCGGGGTTCCCATGCTCTGGCGCAAGCTCTGGGCGGACACCGGCGCGCTCGCCCGCCAAGCATCGGCACTAGTCGTGCTCATCTGCCTGGGAGTCGCGCTTTACGTCGGGCTCTACGAAGCCTATCAGAATCTTGGCGACGCCTACGACTGGATCTACGAGACCACCGAGTTTGCCGACGCGTCGGTCCTTCTCAGTGCCGCGCCAGAGAGCCTAGTGGAGAGCGCCGAGACGATACCTCATGTCCGACAGGCCATGGGTCGCCTCGTCAAGGACGGCTCTATCATCCAGCGCGACCGGGAGCGAAAGCGGGTAGTCGGCCGCTTCGTCGGCGTGCCACGCCAGCACCGGCCCACGGTCAACGATCTCTGGGTGATCGAGGGACACTATGTCGCTGACGCCGACGAAGCACTGCTTGAGCACCAATTCGCGGCCGAGAACGGCTACCACGTCGGCGATGTGATCAAGTGCTCTTACCTCTCCCGCGAACGTGACTTCACGGTCGCGGGGCTTGTGTTGAGTCCCGAGTACGTCTATCTCGTCCCCTCGGAGCACTCGCCATTCGTGTCGCCCGGCACCTTCGGAGTGGTGTTCGTGGAGGAGGATCGGGCGCGGGAGTGGCTCGGAGTCGGGCGGCGGATCACCGAGATTCACTGCCTGACGGACGCCGGCTACGACGAAGAAGTGTTAGAGAAGCTGGAGGCCCTTGCGCGTCCCTACGGGCTGGAGACATCCTTCGTCCAGGAAGATCAGCCCAGCAAGCGCCTTCTCACGCTAGACCAGCAGGGATTCAGGAAGCTCAGCGTCTTCTTCCCCATCCTGTTCTTGCTCTCGGCCGGGCTCTCGCTCTACGGCGCCCTCTCACGAATCGTCAGGCTTCAGGTGACCATTATCGGGATGCTCAAGGCATCCGGCTTCACGAGCCGCGAGATCCTGGTTCAGTACGTGATGCAGGGCGTCCTGATCGCTGTGGCAGGAGCCGTACCGGGCAGCATCCTGGGCCACTGGCTGGCCGTCTGGCTAAACGGAATGTACGCCGATGCTCTCCACATCCCGATCATGAAGGCCGGCATACACTGGGACACTCTCTCGATCGGCTTTCTCCTGGCGATCGCGACAGGCTTCGCCGCTGCTTACCTGCCGGCCCGCACCGCAGCGCGGTTGCCTCCCGCCGTGGCGATGAGAGGGGAGATGGAGAGCGCGCGAGGGATTACCGCGCAGCGCCGCCTGGTCGAATGGAGTCGGCTTCGGACCGTCATCTATCTGATTCCCCTGCGAGGGGTCTTCCGGCGCGCATCTCGCACGCTGCTTGCCCTCGGCGGCATTGCCGGCGGGGTGGTGATAATCGTCACCACGTTTGGGATGCACGCGTCCACAATGGATGCCCTCGGCGACTTCCTTGCTGGTTCGCGCAAGTACGACATAGACATCCAGTTCAGGCGACCCAGCTCACTCGCCTTCGCGAGGTCCGCTGCGGCGCTGCCGGGCGCCAGAGCAGTCAGCTTCACCACGAGCATCCCCGTCCGCGCCAGGAGCAGCTGGGACTCAGGAGAGATGATGCTCACGGGAGTGGAGCGCGGCCAACATCTGCTCAGGATTCGGTCGCAGTCCGGCGAGCCAGTAGATGTCACGCCCGGCGAGATCTGGATTCCCCAGCAGTTGGCCGACCGGTTGATGGTGGAGCCGGGGGATCCTGTCATGGTGGAGTGGGTGGAGTCCAGTAGACAACGGCCGCTGAGGCGCGCCTTCCAGGTTGCCGGGCTTGTGGATGTCGCGATTGGCAACTCCGCATACGGGGAGTTCGACGACATACGCCGTTCGTTTTCCGACCATGCCTACCCGGAGAGCTCGTATGGGGCATTCTTCGCGTGCGCGCCATCTCGGGTCGATGCCTTCAAGCATCGCTTCGACGAATCAGACGAGGTCGTGTCAGTTTCGACGACGGAGGACGTTACCGAGCAGATAGAGGAGCAGTTCGCGCTGATGCTCATCTTCGTCGGCGTCCTGCTGAGCTTCGGCCTGGTGCTGGCCGGGTCGACGATCCATAGTGTCGCCACGGTCTCCATACTCGAGAGAACGCGGGAGCTCGCCACTCTGCGCAGTCTCGGCTTCTCCGCCAGAACGACCGCGGGGATCGCGGCCGCTGAGCTGTGCGTGTTGACGGCGCTCGGGCTACTCGTAGGCATTCCACTCGGCAAGTGGCTCAATCATCTCTACATCCAGAGCTTCAGCACTGAGAGCCTGGCCTTCCGAGCGGTTCTCCCGCTGTGGATCTACGTCGCCACTGTGCTAATGGTCTACGTACTTGTCGGCCTTTCGTCCTGGGGTGCGCTCCGCCGCCTCCGGAGCATGGACCTCGCACAGGCGACGAAGGCGGGGGAGTAGTTCAAGTCCAGGTTGCCACGGCGTGGGCCGAGCGCTCAGCGGAGGCCTGGCTCGCACGCCCTTCCTACTCGACTGCCAGGAGTTCCACCTCGAAGATCAGCGTCGCATTCGGGGGGATCAGGCCGCGCCCCGCGCCCCGGCTACCGTACCCGAGGTCCGCGGGGATGATGAGCTTCCGGACGCCGCCGACCTTCATACCAGCGACGCCTTCATCCCAGAAACGGCTGGCCGTGGTCGACCGAACTGTCGAATTTCTTGCCCTGCACCAGCCACCCGGTATAGTGCACCACTGCAGTGTCCCCGGCCTTCGCAGCCGCGCCCTCGCCTGCTTCGATTTCGATGTACTGGAGCCCCGAATCTGCACTGACTACCGGGCCCTGTGTTGGCGTCCCCAGTCCGCGCGCGGCCGCCACGACGTCGCCCTCCTCTGTTGGCGTCCCCAGTCCGCGCGCGGCATCCACGACGTCGACCTCCTCGTCAGCCATGGCCACCTCCTCATCAACCGGCGCCGCATCTGGAATGGATGTCTCGGCCCCTGGTTGCTCGACTTCCTGACAGCCCAGCAGCACTACGGCAGGGAGAAGGACCACGAGAAACCACCAGCATCTTCGGCACGATCTCGGCATTGGCAGACACCTCTCCATGTCTTACTCGCCGGTCATGGTATCATGGCTGACAGCGGAGGTGCAAACCGCATTCCTGCACGAGTCGGCCCGATCGCATCCCCCGGGCGGCTCGAGACAATCCCTGACAGGACTTTCCTGACGCGCGACGTAGAGGATGCACGAAGAACCACTGCTTCTCCCTCGGGAGGAGGTAGCCGCGGTGTCTGATCCCGTTCCGCAGAAGATGCGGCGCCGAGCCAGAGAGCTGCAGCGCCAGCTCCACCACCACAACCACCGCTATTACGTCCTCGACTCCCCCGAGATCAGCGACGCGGAGTACGACGAGCTCTTCCGGGAGCTCCAAGCTCTCGAGGAGCAGTACCCGGCCCTAGTCACCGCCGACTCCCCAACGCAGCGCGTCGGCGCGCCGGCTGTCGAGGAATTGGCGACTGTCCGGCACCGCGTGCCCATGCTCAGCTTGGGCAACGCCTTCGATGAAGGGGAGCTGCGGGCCTTCGACGAGAGGGTCAAGCGCCACCTCGACATGCCGGCCGAGCAGTCAATAGACTACCTTGCTGATCTCAAGGTAGACGGCCTTGCGGTGTCCCTGGCCTACGAGAACGGTGTCTTGGTTCGCGGTGCCACACGCGGCGACGGGGCAACCGGCGAGGACATTACGATCAACCTCCGCACGATTCGCTCCATTCCGCTGCGCATGCTAGCAGACGAGCCGCCATCGCTCATTGAGGTGCGCGGTGAGGTGTATCTGGACCGCCGCGAGTTCGCCCGCATCAACAGGGAACGAGAGAAGGCAGGCGATCCACTCTTCGCCAATCCGCGCAACGCTGCCGCCGGATCTGTCCGTCAGCTCGACTCGAGGATTACCGCGCGCCGGCGTTTGAACATCATCATCTACGGCGTCGGCGCGGTCGAGGGCGTTACCTTCGAGCGGCACAGCGAGATCCTCGATCATCTCGAAGAGTGGGGCTTCCGCGCCAGCCCTCAACGGGACATCTGTCACGGTGTAGATGACGCTGCTGCTTATTGCCAGAGGTGGCAGCAGGAGCATGGCAGCCTCGGGTATGGCGTCGACGGTGTGGTGCTCAAAGTGGACTCCCTCGCGCTCCAGCGCGAGCTCGGCCAGGTCTCCCGCAGCCCGCGCTGGGCCGTGGCGTACAAGTTCCCGCCCGAAGAGCAGACCACCGTAGTCAAGAAGATCATGGTGTCCGTCGGGCGCACGGGCGCGCTCACTCCTGTGGCTGTGATGGAGCCAGTCGTGGTGTCCGGCTCCACCGTCCAGATGGCGACGCTGCATAACGAGGACGAAGTCGCCCGCAAGGATGTGCGCATAGGCGATACAGTCGTCGTTCGCAAGGCGGGCGATGTGATCCCAGAGGTCGTTTCTGTCGTCACCAGCAAGCGCACCGGCAAGGAGCGCAAGTTCAGGATGCCCCGGAAGTGCCCCGTGTGTGGCGCTGATGCCATCCGACCCGAGGGAGAGGCGGTCAGGCGCTGCACCGGCATCGCCTGTCCGGCCCAGGTCCACGGGAGAACACAGCATTTCTTCTCCCGTGGTGGTGTGAACGCAGATGGCATCGGGCCGAGGATCGTGCTTCAGCTACTGCGGCGCGGCCTTGTCAAGGACCCCGCGGACCTCTACTTCCTCACGAAGGAGCAGGTCCTTACCCTCGACCGCATGGGCGACAAGCTTGCCCAGAACATCCTCGACGCCGTCCGGTCGGTCAAGCATCCGCCGCTCGCCCGCCTGATCTATGCCCTGGGCATACGTCACGTCGGTGGCCACGTAGCAGAGGTGCTGGCCGAGCGATTCGGCTCCCTCGAACAGCTCGCCAGCGCCAGCGAAGGCGAGCTGGCTGAGACGCCTGAGGTCGGCCCCGTCATCGCTGAGTCCGTCGCCGTCTTCTTCCGCCAGCATCAGACGAAGGAACTACTCGACAAGCTTCGCCGGGCCGGTGTATC
>JALGTG010000068.1 GCA_029821495.1 Candidatus Hebobacteria bacterium | reverse complement strand
GCCCCCGCGACATTCCCGTGGTGCGGGGCCGGGACTTCGGCCCGCTGACCAGGATCGGACACTCTGCCTGGCTGCGGCGCGACTGGCGCAGGCGAACCAGACCCACCGGCGGCCCGTCGGTGCGCGAGCACATCTACCGCCTCACCCCGAAGCTGCTGCTGCGCCAGACCGGCGATAGGCCGGTGGCAACGGTTGATCGGCGGGGCGTGTGGTTTGGGCGCAGCGTCATCGCCATCAGAGGGAGATCTGATCGCGATCTTCTCTGGTTGGCGGCCGTGCTGAACTCGCGAATCTTCGCCGTGCTCTACCAAGCGGTGGCGCCAGAAGTCGGGCGACCGTTTGCACAGGTGAAAGTCACCAAGCTCAAGGTGGTCCCAGTGCCGAGGCCAAATGAAACAGACCGGCTGGCCGAGCTGGCGGGGGCGCTTCTGGACGAGACCGACGGCGACCGACGGCAGACGCTCGTGGCCGAGATCGACGACCTGGCCTCGCGTGTCTATGGTGTGGGCGCGGGGGAGCGACGCCTCGTACAGCAGAGCATCAGCGCTGCGCGAACGGCTGTGCCAGCCAGGCGAGCCCGGCGCGCGGGTACATCGTCACCCAAGCAGCAGCGATGACTGCCCAGTATGCAAGCCATCCAACACGGCCGCGGTAGTGCTTGCGATAGAAACGCACCAGGCTTCGATGGGATTCGAGGATGGCCGCCGGTCGCACCTGCGAAGTGCTCCGGCCGTGGTGGTGGCTGACGTTTGCCGCAGGCTCATAGACGATCTTCCACCCGCTCTGGCAGAGACGGTAACACAAGTCCACGTCGTTGAAGTAGAGCGGGAAATCCTCATCGAACAGCCCAACTTCGTCGAGGGCGGCGCGACGCACAGCCAGCGCTGAAGCCATCGGCTGCTCCACTTCGCGCCGCGTGTCGTGCTTCCAGTACCTCATCCGGTATCGACCGAACCTCCGACTGCTCGGAAAGAGGCGCGCCAACCCGAGCGCTTCGTAGACGATGGCTCCCGGTTCCGGGAAGCTGCGGCACGACCGCTGCACAGAGCCGTCCGGCAGTATCAACTGCGCCGCCACGGCTCCGGCCCGACTCTCCTCAGCGAGAACTCCGAGCATGGCGCCAAGCGCTCCTTCCTGCACCTCCGTATCCGGATTGAGCAGAAGAACCAGGGGCGAGCGCGTCGCCCGCAGAGCCTGGTTGTTCGCGGCTGCAAACCCCAGATTCTCCGCATTGGCAATCACGCGCGCACTCGGGAACTCGGCCTTCACCATCTCGACCGTGCCATCGCCCGACCCATTGTCCACCACCACCACCTCCGCGACTTCCGGCTGACCCACGACCGATCCGAGGCAGCCGCGCAGGAGGTCTCTCGTGCGCCAGGAGACGATGCAGATGTCGAGTTGTGCGGAGGCAGAACGCGGCACTGAGTTGCTCCATCGCCGGCTGTGGATTCGCCCAGCAGGTGGCGGCTCCCTCTTCACAGAACAGAAGAGCAGAGATCCGCTCCGGAGCGCTCGCCGGCCGACAGCACATGCTGCAACCCGTTCTCACGTGGGCGATGTGACTCACATCGACATCGAGCATGGACAGCCGTGATCATCCGAACTGAAGTCCACGCACGCGCCGGGCTGCTGGGAAATCCGTCGGACATGTTCGGCGGCAAGGTGCTCTCAGTCCTCATTGAGGACTTCGCCGCGCGTGTGCGCCTGTGGGAAAGCCCCCACCTCGCCCTGAGACTCCATCCCGAGCACGACCGGAACGAGTTCGACGATCTGGCGGACCTCGTTGACTCCGTGCGGCGCCACGGCTACTACGGGATGCAGCGCGTGCTGTTCGCCACCTGCCGCCGGTTTGCCGATTACTGCCGCGAGCGGAACATCCGTCTCCGTAAGGCGAACTTCGCCGTCGAGTACGAGACCAACATCCCGCGGCAGTCCGGGCTGGGCGGGTCGAGCGCCGTGATCATCGCCTTGCTGCGCGCCCTGCTCAAGTTCCATCGCGTCCCAGCACCAATGGTCCCTCCCCGCAAGCTGGCCGAGCTCGCGCTCAGTGTGGAGACACAGGAGCTCGGGATCGCGGCCGGACTGCAAGATCGAATAGTGCAGAGCTACGGCGGCATGACCTACATGGACTTCTCCGGTGCGAAGGGGAAGCACACTCGGCTCAGCTCCCGTTGGATGCCGCGCTTCGGACTCGCCTACCTGGCCGAAGAGCACTTCGGTACACTCGAGTCCGGGCAGGTGCACTCGCAGGTTCGCAGTAGATGGCAGCGCGGGGACATCGACGTCAAGAGGACCATGCGGCAGCTGGCCCGCTGCGCGGCTGCGGGCAGAAAAGCGTTGGCCGCGCATGACGAAAGGGCCCTCGGTCGGCTCATGAACAAGAACTTCGAGCTGCGACGCGGGGTGTTCGGGGACGACGTGCTCGGCAAACATAACATAGAGCTCGTGGAGATCGCCCGTGAATTCGGGCTGGCGGCCAAGCTGCCGGGGTCGAGCGGTGCCGCGCTGATCCTGCTGACCGACGAGGACGCCGAGCGAGAGATGGCCGACACATACGCGGCCAGAGGGTACAGCTTCAGGCCCATACGGGTGATGTAGGCCGCGCGGGAGAGACTCGGGATGGCGCATGCCGGTGACGAAACCTCCATCGCCAAGGCGGTTGTCCCCGCCGCTGGGCGCGGAACGCGCCTGCTGCCGGCCACCCGCTCGCAGCCCAAGGAAATGCTCCCGGTCGGACGCAAGCCCACCATCCAGCATGTCGTCGAAGAGATCGCGGCCGCGGGCATGCGACAGGTGCTGCTGATTTCCGGGCAGGGCAAACGAGCGATCGAAGATCATCTCGACCGGAACACCAACAGCAGCGGCGAAGGGCATCAGCCCTGGATGGACCTGCACTTCTTCCACGCCCGGCAGAGCACTCCTCGCGGCCTGGCCGACGCCGTCGCAGTGGCCGAGCCGTTCACGGCGAGCGAGCCCTTTGTCGTCGCGCTCGGTGACTCGATCATAGTCTCCCACAGCCGCGTGCCACTGCTCAGCCGAATGCTCAGCGAGCACGCCAAGCGCCGCCCGGCTGCAACAGTCGCGGTGGAAGAGGTGCCGCACGACGCCGTCGATCGATATGGGATTGTCGCGCCCAAGGGAAAGGCGGACAGCGTCTTCACCATTGAGGACATCGTGGAGAAGCCATCGCCCGGAGAGGCCCCCAGCAACCTAGCGGCCGCCGGCCGCTACGTGCTCGAGCCCGCGGTCTTCGATGCGATCCGGCGAATCGAGCCGGGGGTGGGGGGAGAGCTGCAGCTCACGGACGCGCTTCGCCTCCTGCTCAAAGAAGGCAAGGAGATCGTGTGCGTCCGGCTGCACAAGGGCGAGCACCGGCTGGACATCGGGAACTTCCTGAGCTACTTCCGGGCATTCCTCGAACTGAGCCTCGCTGATTCTGAGCACGGCGCTGAGCTGCGGCGGTGGGCAAGGACATGGCTGAGACGAAGCGGCAAGAAGCAGTGACCCAGCCCCTGGGTGCCACGCGAGGGCAGCCGATCTAGCTGGTCACCGGCGCCCGAGGTCCATTGGCTTCCCATCTCGTCGAGGCCCTGGTGAAGTAGAGCAAGCCGGTTCGTGTGCTCGACGACTTGTCCTCAGACCGGAGAGAGGACCTCGATGGGGTAGGGGAGGAGCCGAGAATCGCCCAGCGCGAGGCCGGCCGCACTTGCTTCATCTACGCGGGTTCGGCGTCAGCCTTTGGACTCCGCTCGCCGCCGCTCGCGCAACACCGCCACCAGGCTGTCGAAGACCATCAGCACTGCGAGCACCAGCAGCGCGGCGCTGATCGCTGCCAGTCCGATCTTCCCGCCCTTCACGAAGCTCCATCCGTTGAACACCAGCGCGCCGACCGTTGTCACCAGCATGAAGACGAACGGAATCAGCGTGTAGATGATTGGCTTGCCTCGCCGCCAGAGGATAACGGTAAGGACGAGCAGCGCAAGCGCTGCGATCAGTTGGTTTGCGCTTCCGAACACCGGCCAGATGCTCTGCCAAGGCCCGATGGCGAGATAGAGTGCGAGCACGACGATGATCAGTGTCGCCGCGAAGCGGTTGCGAAGAAACGTGATCCCGAGGCCTTCGCCAAACAGCTCCTCACCAATGTATCGCGTGATCCTGGTCGCGGAGTCCAACGTCGTCATGATGAATGTCTTGAGAACCGTGATCGCGACCAGCGCGCCCAGCGCCGGGTCGCGGAAGATCGGCTCGGTGAGCACCGCGAAGCCGTTCGCGAAGAGGACTATGGGGCTCGCAGCATTGTCCTTCTGGAGCACCGCGGTAAGCGGGTTCGGCCCCGAGTTCCACCTCAGTCCCGCCGTCACTGCGATGATGGCAAGCACCGCCAGCGCCGCCTCCAGAACCATGGCGCCATACCCGATGCGAGGCGCGTCGCTCTCCCTCGCCAGCTGCTTGGCCGTGGTGCCGCTTGCGACCAGGCTGTGGAAGCCCGAGATCGCGCCGCATGCCACCACGACGAACAGCATCGGCCACAGGTGCCCCTGCGCAGTGGCGATCCCGACTATCGGCGGAGCCTCCACTGCCGGCCGGGTTAGCACCAGGCCCACATATCCCAGCAATAGGCCGATGTAGAGCACGAAAGTCGACAAGTAGTCCCGTGGCTGCAACAGCAAGTTGACGGGTGTGATCGACGCGCAGTACGCGTACGCGAGCAGTATCACTGTCCAAGCGAGCACGTTGGCGTTCTGCACGAGTCCGGCATTCAGCCAGTCCCCACCCGATGCCGGACCCTGTGCGGTGTCTATCCCCACGTAGCCCATGTGCACATTGAACACAACGTTGTAGTCAGCCCAAGGGAGCTTGATCGGCAGATTGAACCCAGCCACTATCAGGCCGCCGAGCATCAGAAGCCCCAGTGCAGTCGCCAGCCACTGAGGTAGCCGCCAGCGGTACATCATGATGCCCACTAGCACGGCCACCACTATCACCCCAAACGTCGGGATAACCACCCGCGGCTCGTTATTGAGCGTCATCGCCCCGAAGCGAGCGAAGACGGCCACAACCAGGATTAGCGTCAGCCACAGAAAGCCGCCGAAGACGATCCTCACCCGGTGGCCCAGATGTGCCTCTGCAAGGTCGGCAATGGACCGGCCGCCGGCGCGAAGAGAAGCCATCAAGCTCGAGAAGTCATGCACCGCCCCGAAGAAGATGGCGCCGATGACGACCCACAGCAAGGTGGGAAGCCAGCCCCACAGCGCGCAGGCGAGCACTGGCCCGACCACAGGCGCAACGCCCGCGATGCTGGCGAAGTGATGGCCGAACAGCACAGTCCAGTGCTGCGCGGGCACATAGTCCACGCCGTCCGGCGACTCCACGGCCGGAGTGGGGCGGTTCGGTTGGAAGTCCCAGAGGCGGGCAATGAGCCGCGTGTAAGTCAGGTACCCCACGTACAGCGCACCGCAACTCAGAGCGGCCAGGACCAGCGAGTTCACAGGACGGCGTGCTCCCTTCTCACGTCTTGCCGCCGAGTGACTGATAGGAGAGGTGGATCATATACTGGTCGAGGAGGACGAGCGCCGCAAATGCCTCCGCCACCGGCCACACCCGCGGCACGATCGTCGGATCGCGTCGCGTGACGGCCTTCAGTGCCTTATCCTCCACAGACACCTTGTCGATGGTCTGCTGGTCCTTCGCTATGGTCGGAGTGGGCTTGACCGTCAATCGCACGATAATCGGCTGTCCCGTAGCTAGTCCGCCCGTCACGCCCCCCGCGTTGTTCGAGCGGAACGCCACCTTCCCCCTATCGACGTACATCTCATCGTTGAACTGAGATCCGGTGCTGTCCTTCGCCGCCATGCCCCCGCCTATCTCTACCGCCTTCACGGTACCGATGCTCATCATGCGGGCAAGCTCGCCATCCAGCTTCCGGAAGACAGGTTCCCCCATTCCAGCCGGGACCCCGGTCGCAATCAGCTCAACCACTCCCCCGCTCGAATCCCCCCCTTCGGTGATCTCCATGATGCGGCGGTACATCTCGTCGGCCGCGTCGAGATCCGGGCAGTTGAGCTTCGGGTGAACTCCCTGTTCCTTCCGAATCGCGTCCTCATCCATCGGCGGCCACTTCAGGCCCGGTATCTCCTTCTCGAAATCGGCCAGCACGGCCATCTTCTCGAGAAACCGCATCTCCGGCTTCAGCCTCCCTGAGCCGAAGATCGCCTGGTAGACGGGGTCGTGCCGGCGGCGCACCTCCTTGTAGGCTGCCACCTTATCGCGAATCCTGTCCAGAGGTAGCTGGGGCGCCCGTACGCCCGCCGCCTCCTTGACATATGCTGTCACCTCGATTCCATGCTGAGATAGTACCAGCTTCGCAACAGCCCCGGCCGCGACAATGGTCGCGGTGTACCGGCCGCTGAAGAAACCTGCCCCGATCGCATCGTCCCACTCGCCATACTTCTGATACGACGCGTAGGACGCGTGCCCCGGACGCGGCGTCCGGTTGGTGACCTGGTACTGCTCGATATGCTCGAAATGTCGGTCGAGGTTCGGGATCAATATGACCAAGGGCGTGCCGTTGGTCCGCCCTTCGTTACTGAACCCAGGCATGGTGTCGGCCGCGTTGACCCCGCTGTAGATGATCGGAATATCGGGCTCCCGCCGGGGCGATGACAGCTCTCCCTGTCCCGGCTTGCGGACCAGGAGGTCCCGGTAGATCTGCTCCTCCGTGATCAGCAGACCAGGCGGTACTCCCTGCAGGTGTGCCGTCAGACCCTCCTGGTACGAGCCGCCGGCAACTGTAGTCCGGAACAGCCTCCCCATGTCGCAGCCGAGCATCAGCGTCACCTCCTATACGACGGGCTACTCCTCGCGGCCGATCTGCGCACCTAAGGACACCATGTGATCCACGAACTCAGGGTACGTCACGGCCGCAGCCTCCGCCCCGTGCACCACAGTCGTGCCCGGGATCGCAGATCCCGCCACCGCCAGCGCCATCACCACCCGATGATCCCCGTGCCCGTCCACCTCCGCCCCCCTCAGCTCGCTCTCGTGAACGACCAGCCCATCCTCCAGCTCCTCCACCCGCGCACCGAGGCGGGCAAGTTCGGCCGCCATCACCGCGATACGATCCGTCTCCTTGGCGCGCGCCTGCGGAACGTTGAGGAGACGCGTCGTACCCCGAGCGAAACAGCCCAGCACCGCCAGCGTCGGCAGCGCGTCTGGAGTTGCATTGAGATCGAACTCACTCCCGATAAGCTCGCCGCCTCGCACGCTGATGGTCTCCTCACCCACAGCCACCTCGGCCCCCATCTCGCGAACCAGCTCGACCACGGCCTTATCGCCTTGCGCATCGCTCATGTCCAGGCCGCGGAGAACTATCTCATTCTCGCCCAGCGCGCCGGCTCCCAGGAAGAACGTCGCAGACGAGAAGTCAGCAGGTATCGCGCGGTCCACCGCCCGGTACCGCTGGCCGCCGGGAATGTGAAAGCGCTGCAGATCCTCCTGCTCGAAGCTGATCCCCTGGCGACGGAGCCAGTCAAGGGTCATCTCAACATACGGCGCCTCGTTCAGCACGGGCACACCTATCACCGTGTCCCCGTCGGAGAGCGGGCAGTTGATGAGCAGGCTGCTGAGGTACTGGCTCGTGAACGCCTCGATGCTGGTCTCGCCCCCGCGCAGGCGCCCGCCCACCACGAAGGGAGCAGTGCCCCCTCCTCTCGTCGAACGGACGCTCGCTCCCAGGTCGTTCAGCGAGGCCGCCAGAGGCCCTGCCGGACGCCGGCGGATCTGCTCGTCCCCCGTGAGAACTGCCATGCCCTCGCGCAGCAGACCGCAAGATCCCATCGCCGTGCGAAGCGTCACCCCCGAGTTCCCGACGTCAATAACATCTTCTGGAACGCGGAGTTCCCCCGCTGTGCCGACCACCCGCCACCCATCTCTCTCGAGTTCCACCTCGGCCCCTAGGCACCGGTACGCCGCCGCCGCGGCGCGCGTGTCCATCGAGTCCAGCGGCGCCCGAACGAAGCTCTCTCCCTCCGCCAGGCTCGCAATCGCGACCGCCCGAATAGTGTGCGACTTCGACCCCGGGACTCTCACCTCCCCGCGCAGCCGGGAACGTACACACACCAGCTTCACTGGCCCTCTCCCTCCGCGCCAGGCCGCGCCGAAGGACCTGCCTCGCCCTCACGTGGCGAGGCCCCGCCCGCGTCGGCCCCGGGGTCGGGGGCGGGCGGATCGCCCCGCACCGTCCAGACGGCACAGGGCGCGTTCCGCGCAACGTAGTCCGCGGTGCCGCCGAACAGGAAGGCGTCTCTCGTTCTGTCGCGGGCACGCAGGGCTCCCAGCAGGATCAGGTCCACGCCTCTCTGCGTGGCGTACTCCACGATCGCGAGGCCAGCGCTGCGTGTCTGCAGCGTCACGGTCTCGATTCTCCTATCGTACACCGTGTCCGCGATGTGCGCAGCAGTCTCCAGAACACCTTCGGCATCTCGGATCAGCTCGCCAAGGTCGGCGTCGACCGGGAGAGAACGCGGCACCTTGATGGCGTACAGCGCTGTAATCTCAGCCGTGTAGAGTGCACTGAGGTCGCAGGCAATGCGAGTCATCTGATCGGCATACTCGCGAGTGTGGACGGGTATGAGGATGTGCCGAATCTGGCGGGACATTTCCTGGCGGCGTGGAGCGGGCGCGCTGGTCACCAAAGGCGAGATCTCCTCCGTGACAGCCGGGCGGAGAAGATCCAGCCCCTGTCGGCGTCGATACCAAACGTAGAAGATCAGTCCGAGAGCGAGCCAGATGAGGCCAATGTTACGACCGAAGGAGTGCTCCGGGCTGACAGCCAGCCACAGCCAGATCGCAGCACAGCAGAGAAAGCCGAGAGTGGCCGTCACCGCAATAGGCTTGCCTCGGATGCGAGCAGTGGGCCATGCCCAGAAGGGGCGGGGGGCGTCGGGCTCCTTCAAGCGCAGCCACCACACGGAAAGGTGGGCCATCGAGAAGCACAGCATGGACGCGAAGACATAGAGCCCCCCGAGTCTGAGGAGCAGATCGTGCGCTTTCATCCCGAGCCCAATGATGCCCACGGCAAGCACTGAGACGGCTGTGATGGCGAAGGTGGGTGTCTGGTAGCGCGGATGTACGCGGCTGAAGCAGGCAAAGAGCTGCCGGTGCTGGGCCATGTTGTAGACGAGGCGGGAGCCGGCAAGAATGCCGGCATTGGCGGCGATCAGGAGGATGGTGCAGGCGAGAACAGCGACCCACGGCATCATGAGCACGGAGAGCTTGAGACTGCCCTGCGCGAATGACGTCGAGAGATCCCAGTCCGGCAGGTGGTGCGCGATCCCCGCGACGGGATCGTTGCCCCAGTTGGCGACCAGCTCTCCTGGAGGCATGGCGCAGAGCGCCACGACGGGGAGCGCGGCGAACATGAACAGGACCGTAATGACCGACCAGAAGAGCGCCCGAGGCACGGTGCGAGTCGGCGTCTTTGTCTCCTCCGCCATCATCGCGGCGGACTCCAGACCTACGTAGGCCACCATCGCCATCGCCACCGCGAAGATGAGCTGGTGGGCGTCTGGCCAGTACTCGGGTCCCATGAAGCGATAGTTCAGCAGGTTTCGCCATCCTCCCAGGACCAGACTGATGCCAAGCAGAACAAGCAATACCTGTGTTGTCAGGTCGATGATCGCGAACGCGATGTTGAGGCGGGCGGTCTCCCTGACGCCGCGGATGTTGAGCAGCATGAGCAGCAACGTCAGCAGGATGCCGCCCAGCGCGGCTATCTTCGGATCCTCCTTCAAGGGGGCCCAGAAGTAGGAGAGGTAGAAGGCGGCGGCTACGGCGGAGATGGCGGTGGTGACGACGTAGCTCAGGGCGAACGCCCAGCCGGCCACGAAACTGAAGAGGTCGTTGAACGCCCGGCGCGCGAATGCCACCGACCCGCCCGCGGTCGGCACCATCGCAATACCCTCGGCATACGTCATGGCCGTGAAGATGAAGATGATGCCTGCCAGACCGAGGGCAATCGGGGTCGCCCCCAACGCATACGCAGCCACAATGCCGAGCGCGTAGTAGATCGAGGACCCAACGTTCCCGTAGCCGATGGCATATACACCGGCCGTCCCCAGCGCGCGCCGGAGGTGGGAGACTGCCCCCGCCGGGGCCCTCTCTACCACCCGGTGCTGCTTGATGACACGGGTGCCGCTTGTATTCTCTGAGTCGCCAGCCACTTGTCGCTTCCACATGACGGCCGTACGGTGGACCGGCCATCGCTCCCCATCTTCCGCCCATCTCAACAGCCGACCTTCAGCGCCTTGGTGCTCGGGGGACGAAGAGAGGCATGCCCCATAGACATGTGAGCCGTCTGGGATTCGAACCCAGGACACCCGGATTAAAAGTCCGGTGCTCTGCCAACTGAGCTAACGGCTCAATCTCACTCTAGCAGCTAGGTCCGGCGACTGTCAATCACAGGGCCGCGCAGCGCACACCACGTTTGACCCGCGCCCTCTTGAATGATAGAATCCGGCTCAAGTCGGCTCGCCACGGGCACTCCCATGATTCCCTTCCGAGACGAGAATCCAACTCGCAGGTTCCCCATTGTGGTGCTCGCCATCATCGCAGCCAACGTGCTCGTCTTCCTCTACCAGCTCATACTCCCGGACCCCCGCGGCGCCCTGTTTGTCTATGCCTACGGCGCAATACCGGCCCTCGTCGTCGGCAGTATTGGCCGGGGTGACCTAGTACGCGAACTAGCCGCCAGCGGCGCGCCATTCACGCCCCCCGACCCCATCTGGCTGTCCATCTTCACCTCGATGTTCCTACACGGCGGGCTGTTGCACCTCGGTGCCAACATGCTCTACCTCTGGATCTTCGGTAACAACGTCGAGGACGCGCTTGGACACGTCAGATTCCTGATCTTCTATTCCCTGTGCGGTGCCATCGCCGCTGGCGCTCAGATCCTCGTGAGCATACATTCCTCGGTCCCCATGATCGGCGCCAGCGGCGCGATCGCAGGCATCCTCGGAGCGTACTACATCAAGTTCCCCCATGCGCGAGTGAGGTGTCTCGTATTCCTCTTCTTCTTTGTGACTGTCGTCACGCTGCCGGCGAGTCTCGTCCTGCTGCTCTGGTTTCTGTTCCAAATCCTCAACAGCCTCAAACCAGCCGCCATTGACGGGGGCGGCGGCGTGGCGGTCTTTGCCCACATCGGCGGCTTCCTGGCAGGATGGGCCCTCATCCGACGCTTCGAGCCGCGCCGTAGAAGACCCATCCTCGTAGACTGGCGGCGCCGCTGACCCCACTGCAGGACCGAGGCTGGCCCCCGCTCTCCGACTCTCCGTAGCACCTAACACCGCCGCGCCTGCCAAACGGAAGGCAGGCGCGGCTACTCAGCAACTCGCCTGACTGGCCCGGGCCGGTTAGTCAGAAGCCTCCCGGTCCATGGTCAGTTGGAAACCATAGTCGAGCTTCGGCGGGATCTGGGTGCCTGCCTGAGCCCCGGTCGGGCCGCGCACACCCATGCTGCCGCGGCCCTGCGTACCCCCGCCAGCTCCTCCGCGCATCCCCCCTCGCATGCCTCCACCCATGCCGCCGCGCATCCCCCCTCGCATACCGCCACCCATACCTCCGCGCATACCCCCGCGCATGCCTCCCATCTGCGTAAGCTCGACGCTGTACACCTCGCCGCCTGATGTCGAAGCCACCCGCGTCGCAACGCGGAACTCCACCTTCCCCAGAATGGTGTCTTCCATCTGCAGAACGTGTCCCGTCTCACGCGTTAGGTAGCTCCTCCGGGTCCCTTCAAGCTCCACCAGGCGCACGCGCTCCAGAGTGCCTGCCGCGGCCCCGGCACGCCCCGGACCTGCAACCCCCCGCCCAGCGGTGCCGCTCCGTTGCTGCTGGCCTCCCCTCATGCCCATGCCTCTGCCGCC
>JALGTG010000067.1 GCA_029821495.1 Candidatus Hebobacteria bacterium | reverse complement strand
CACCCCGATCATCCGCGGTGCCACCATGACCACATCAACCTCCTTCGGCGGCGCGATGAAACCATAGTGCACGTTGTAGCCGTGCGCGAAGTCCAACGCCTTGCCAGGCTTGAGCTGCGGCAGCACATCCTCCCGATACACCTGCTGCTGCACCTCGTCCGGAACCAGCAGACAGATCACGTCACCGGCCGCGGCCGCCTCCGCCGTGGACATCGTCGGGAACCCGTCCGCCTTGGCCTCCGCGAGCGTCGCGTCCAGCAACCCACCCACCACCACCTCCACCCCGCTGTCCCGCATGTTCAGAGCCTGCGCCCGCCCTTGGTTCCCATAGCCGACAACAGCCACCCTCTTACCGTCCAGGACAGAAAGGTCGGCATCCCCGTCATAGTAGATCTCTGCCATCAGTGCCTCCACAGAATCTTCAGTCTCCCGCGCGTTCGACAACCCCTTCCCGTCCACCTACACCCATCCAGTGCGGCCGCCGCGGCCGTGCTATAATGCACGCCGACCGGGAAGGAAAGGGAGACGAGATCCGCCCCGCCAGCCCCGTCAACATCATCGGGCGTGTCGAAGGAGACCCGGCCGCGCTCAAGGCAGTGCCCTCGGGAGACAGTGTGAGGATAGAAGCAGCCTAAGAGCCCCCGAGAGCGGGCCCGGACGGCGTCTCGAAGCGACCGATGCTCGCGCCTGGAGGTGCATCCACCCCCAACGCCGAAAGGTTCACTGTAACGGCCGTGGACGGTTCGAAGAGAGGTGAGCCGCTGGCTCCCCGGACAGGCGTTGCCTCGTGAGGGCATTCTTCGGAATCACGTTCTGCGTGTTGGCATTCCTCTCCGGCGTCGCTTGGCTGATTCAGCCCCGACCGCCGAAGGGCAAGATACCGTTGGTCTGGGTCAGCGACGACAACCCTGCCCGTCGCGATCAGATCTCGCTCTTCAACCAGCTGCATCCCGAGTACGACCTACGCCTCGACCCCCGAGACAACACGGCCGGCCTCGAGAAGGTGATGCTCCAGTGCCTGGCCGGAGTTGGCCCCGACCTGTTCGACGCGTGGGGCTCAACCGACCTGGACACCTACGTTCGGTCAGGTGTGGCCTGGGATATCACTGATGAGCTGGCAGAGCGCGGCATTGTCCTGCACGAGGAAGTGTGGCCTGCAATTCTCTCAACAAGCATCAGGGAAGACCGCGCATATGGCTTCCCCACTAACGCCGCCGTAGACGCCATCTGGTTCAACAAGGACCTCTTCGACGCCGCCGGAGAGCCATACCCTGAAGGCCCGTGGCCCTGGGACGAACTCATCGAAGTCGCCGAGCGACTGACCCTCCGCGACGAGCGGGGTCGCATCAAGCAGTTCGGCCTCCTCTGCGACTGGTGGCAGTGGACTCAGTTCGTCATGCTCTTCGGCGGCCACATCTACTCCGAAGACGGCACACGATGCACAGTGGACAGCCCCGAGGCAATCGAGGCCATCCAATTCATGCACGACCTGATGCACGAGTACCACGTCATGCCGACTCCGGTGGATGAGGCCACCATGGCTAGCGCGGGCGGCTACGGATCCGGGACGATCAAGTACTTCGGCGCCGGCAGGGGCGCCATGGCCCTCGGCGGCCGGTGGTGGCTCTGCACCCTGCGCGATCCCGACTACGCGGGCTTGCGCCTCGGCGTCGTCGAGATCCCTCACGTCGGGAAGCGCATCTATCGCGCCTACGGCCGCGCCACCCTCATCAATCGCTATAGCCCTAGGCGCCAGGAGGCCCTCGACTTCCTCGCCTACGAGGCAGGGAAAGACTACAACGACCTAATCAACCGCCAGGCCGACGCCGTCGCCGCTGTCGTCCGATACAACTACACGCCGGAGTTCCTCCACAACCCCGAGTATCCTGAAGAGGACTACAACGCGGTCTGGCGCGATGTCATGAAGTACGGCCGGCCCGATGACTGGAGCCCCTTCGTCAACGGCCAGACTGCTCGGCGCATCCTCGACAAGCAGCTCGATCTCGTCAAGAACGACCAGAAGCCGGTTCCGGACGCACTCCGGGATGCAGCCCGACTGGTCAACGAAGAGATCGCCAAGACCCTGGAGAGAGATCCGTCGCTGCGGATCAAGTACTACCGGCTCACTGGCAGGGAACGCCCCGAATGAGGACCCGTCGACACGAGTTCCGGGCCGCGCTCGGCTTCCTCCTCCCGAACTTCATCGGCTTCGCCATATTCACCGCGGGTCCCGTCCTCTTCTCGCTGGCGATCTCCATATCCAACTGGCACCTCCACCGCACCATTCCCTTCCAGTGGATCGCTTTCCGCAATTTCGTAGAGCTCTTCAACGATCGCGACTTCTGGCTCTACTCCGTCAACACTGTCTACCTCATGCTCGGCATACCCGTCGCCATCGCCGGCTCCCTCTTCCTTGCCATCCTGCTCAGCCAGCGGCTCCGCGCCATCGTCGTCTACCGCACCCTCTTCTACCTGCCGACCTTCACCAGCGGCGTCGCCCTCATGCTCCTCTGGAAGGCGCTCTACAACCCCGAGTTCGGTGCCTTCAACGCCGCCATCAACTGGACCATCGACAGCTTCCACATTGACAACCTCGTCCGCGCCTTCGGCGGAGCCGGCGTCAGCGCACCCACCTGGCTGCTCTCCACCAAGAACGTCTTCGGCCTCCAGGTCGAGCAGGTGGGACTCACCGCCGCCCAATGGGGCATCGGCGCGCGCGACGCCCTCATCATCATGGGCATCTGGATCGCCATCGGCGGCAACAACATGCTCCTCTATCTCGCCGGGCTCAGCAACATCCCCCAGGAGCTCCTTGAGGCCGCCCAGCTCGACGGCGCCGGCAAGTGGGCCATCTTCCGCAACGTCACCTGGCCCCAGCTCGCACCCACCACCTTCTTCATCGTCGTCATGAGCTTCATCGGTGGCCTACAGGGAGGCTTCGAGCAGGCCCGCGTCATGACCGTCGGCGGACCGGCCGGCACCACAACCACCATCTCCTACTACATCTACACCAAGGCATTCGAGGAGTTCCAGATCGGCTACGCCGCCGCTATCTCCTGGATCCTCTTCTCCGCCATCTTCGTCGTCACTATGGTCAACTGGCGCCTCGGCAGCAAGGAGCTCAACTATTGAGCGCCCCGCAGCGAGTTGAACAGGCGACTCCGTCCGCTGGGTTCTCGGCCTGGTGGTATCGGCGAGGGCGCTTCGGCGCCAGCCACCTCGTCCTCATCGTCATCGCCGCAACCATGCTCATTCCCTTCGCCTGGATGGTGCTCGCCAGCTTCAAGCCCCTCCAAGAGGTCGAGCAGCTCAGCCCCTTCCCCTCGGTCTGGCGCTACGACAACTACCTCAGAGTATTCGAGCAGATCCCCTTCGCCCGCTACTACTTCAACAGCGTCTTCATCGCCGGCTGGGTCACCTTCCTCCAGTGCCTCACCAGCGCCATGGCCGCCTACGCCTTCGCCCGCCTTCGCTGGCGCGGACGCGACACCGTCTTCCGACTCTACCTCGCCACCCTCATGATCCCCGGCGTCGTCCTCATGATCCCCAACTACACCCTCATGGTGAAGCTCCACCTCCTGGATAGCTATGCCGGCCTCGTTATCCCCGCCTCCTTCAGCGCTTTTGGCACCTTCCTCCTCCGCCAGTTCATGCTCACCATCCCCCCCGCCCTCGACGAAGCCGCCGCCATGGACGGCGCCAGTCCCTGGCAGATCTTCTGGGATGTCATCATGCCTCTCTCCCGCGCCGGCCTCGTTACCCTCGCCATCTTCACCTTCCTCGGCAACTACGGCTCCTTCTTCTGGCCCCTCATCCTCATCAAGAGCCAGCACCTGCGAACACTACCCATCGGAATGCTCTTCTTCGACACCGTGTATGGCCGTCAAACCAACCTCATCATGGCCGCCAGCGTCATGAACATCCTCCCCCTAATCCTCCTCTTTGTCTTCGGCCAGAGACACATCGTCAAAGGCGTCCAGCTCGGTGCCGTGAAGGGATAGCGCGATCCCGTCGCTCCACTCCCTCGACCTTGACATCCGCTGTGTTTTGCGTCAGCCTGTACCGTCTGAGACGGGCGCAACCGTGAGCCGTAGAATGGAGCACCTCCAATGAGCGAAGCCAGGAAAGTCGTCCTCATTATGACCGACACGCAGGGCGCGAACGTCGTCGGCTGCTACGGCCGCCCCGAGATGCAGACGCGCCACATTGATCGCCTCGCCGCCGAGGGCATGCGATTCGACCGCGCCTATACCACCTCCCCCGTCTGCGGCCCAGCGCGCTCCGCGCTCTTCACCGGCACCTACCCTCACACCAACGGAAGCTGGGGCAACAACATGCCCATCGGCCTCAACGTCAAGACCATCGGGCAGCGCCTAAGCGACGCCGGCGTCCACACCGCCTACATGGGCAAATGGCACCTCGACGCCACCGACTACTTCGGCGCCGGCAGATGCCCCGATGGATGGGACCCAGCCTACTGGTTCGACATGCGATGCTACCTCGACGCCATGCCCCCGCAGGACCGCAAGCTCTCCCGAGAGCTCGACACCCCCGACAAAGCGCACCAGCACGGCACCACGGAAGGCTTCACCTTCGCGCACCAGGTCTCCGACCGCGCCGTAGACTTCCTGGCCAAACACCACACCGATGACTTCCTTCTCGTCGTCTCCTATGACGAGCCTCACCACCCCTTCACATGTCCTCCGGCTTACTGCGACATGTTCGCTGACTTCGACTACCCACTCGGCGACAACGCCTCCGACCCACTCACCGACAAGCCGCCCCACATTCAGGAATGGGCAGAGGCCGCCGGGCTTCCCAAAGGTGAGACCTCCCTCCGACGCCCCATGTACTTCGGCTGCAACGCCTTCGTGGACCACGAGATCGGCCGCGTCATAGACGCCATTGACAGATATGCCCCCGACGCCCTCGTCATCTACACCTCAGACCACGGAACGCCTCTCCTCAGTCACGGCATCCCCACAAAAGGCCCGGCGATGTACGACGAGACCGCGCGCATCCCCTTCATCGTCCGCTGGCCGGGAAACACCCCCCAAGGCTGCGTCAACCCAAACCCCGTTTCACACATAGACGTCGTACCCACGATCCTCGAGACCTTCGGCCTCGAAACACCGCCCTTCCTCGAGGGCGGCACGATCCTCCATGCCTTCAAGGACCCGGCAGCCCGGCCCAGCGACGTCATCTTCATCGAGTTCAACCGCTACGAGGTGGACCACGATAGCTGGGGCGGATTCCAGCCCATTCGCTGCGCCTTCGACGGCCGCTTCAAGCTCGCCGTCAACCTGATCTCCACCGACGAGCTCTACGACCTTCAGCAGGACCCCCAGGAGATGACGAACCTGATCGACTCAGACGCCCACGCCGAGGTCAGAGACCGCCTCCACGGGGCTGTCCTCGACTGGATGGACCGCACCCGCGACCCCTTCCGAGGCCCCGTCTGGGAGCGCCGGCCCTGGCAGCCCCGGCGAACCCGCCACTGGAACGGCGTCATGCGCGTCCGGGCGGACGATGGATATGAGCGCCGCGTCTTCGACTACGCCACCGGCCTGGAGGTAGACAAGTTCGTCCTCGACCACCGTTGAGCGGGACCGACCCCTCCCGCTCGGCCGCTTCGCGCCTACCTGGCCGCCGCCAGGCGCCCCACGAACTCGAACGCCCTCTTGGCCTCCGCGTTGATCTCCGCCAGAGCCTTTCCGCCCACACACTCCACCCAGCAGGGCCCCGAGAAGCCGGCGCCGTCCAGGATTGAGAAGATCTGATCGAAGTCGACCACTCCCGTCCCCGGCGTTATCTCCACCTCCCCATGCTTGCCCCCACGCTCGTCCTTGACGCACATCGCCCTCACGTGCTCCACCACCTTCGGCAAGTCCTTCTCCGCCTGCTCCCCGGTGTAGTAGTAGATGTTGCCCGGGTCATAGCAGATGCCGAAGCTCGGGTGCCCGACCCTCTCCACCGCCCGCAGCATATCCGCCGCCAGCGCGCTCAACCCGCCGTGCGGCTTCAGCAGCAACGCCACCCCGTGCTCCTGCGCGAGATCGAGACACTCCGCCACCGCCTCGAACCACCTGTCGTACAGCTCCTCCTGCGCCGTCCCCAGCAGCACGATGTACCGAATACCCAGCCAACTTGCCCGCTCGATCTCCCGGCGGAACCGCAACCCCGCCTCCCTCACACCGAGCGATAGGTCGGGATTCCCAAACGTCACTTGAGCCGCGAGACCGTGAGCCTCAACCCGCGACTTCAGCTGAGCGATCGCCTCCGCCGTCGAGTCGGCCGAGAACACCGCACCATCCCTCAGCGGCGCCAGCCCCACCCTCTCGTAGCCAGCGCCCGCCACCCCTGAAAGCGCCTCCTCCAGGGAGAAACCGCCCCAAGGCCTGGTGAAGCACCCAAGCTCAATCTCCATCGCAGCCGCTCCATTCCCCGCGAACTGGACACCCGCGGGCCGCGCCTCTCCCCCGGAGCCGCTTAGTAGTTCCCGATGTCCCTGCTCGGCCCCTCCAGCACGCAGGACTCCTCTCCTCGCCGACGAACTACTTCCCATTGAACCATTGGGTCAGGCGGGCCCCATGTCCGATTCCGGCGACCACCAAGTCCCCGATCTCAAGCACCACCTCCTCACTCGCATCCTGCCCTTCTGGGAGCGCCGCAGCGTAGACAGGGACCACGGCGGGTTCATGACCGATATCGCCCGCGACGGCTCTGTCACAGACTCCTCTCAGAAGTTCCTCGTCGCGCAGACGCGCATGCTCTACAGCTTCGCCGCCGGCGCCGAACTTGGCGGCCCCCGAGAATGGCTCGCCACAGCAGACCAGGGCGTCCGCTTCTTCCTCCGCCACTTCCGCGATGTCCAGTACGACGGCTGGTTCTGGGCCGTCAGCCGCAGAGGCGCGCCCACCAACCCCGATAAGCGCATGTACGGCCATGCTTTCGCCACCTATGCCCTGGCCGAGTACGGGCGCATCGCCCACGACGAGCGCGCCCTCGCCGCCGCCATCCATACCTGGAGCCTCGTCGAGAACTACCTCTGGGACCCCAACCACGACGGCCTCATTGAAGCCGCCGACCGCGGCTGGAACTCAAAGGACCCCGACCACTCGATGGGCACTCACCTCCACGCCGTCGAAGCGCTCCTCGCCCTCAGCGAAGCCGGCGGCGGAGAGCGCTACTGGCCCCGCCTCCGCGCCATCTGCGACCTGATCGTCACGCACATGGTTGACCCCCGGCATCGCTGCGGTATTGACAAGTTCCACCCCGACTGGACCCACAGCACCGAGCTCAGCCGCGGCCTCGTCAACTACGGCCACAACCTCGAAGCCGCCTGGCTTCTCCTCCGAGTCCATCGCACCGACGGCGTCCCCGCCTACCGCGACACGGCCCGCGACTTCCTCGACTGCGTCCTCCGCTTCGGCCTCGACACCGACCACGGCGGCGTCTTCTCCCACGGCCCCTTCGGCCAGCCGGCCACCGAGCGCGAGAAGACATGGTGGGTCCAAACCGAAGCTCTCGTCGCCTTCCTACTCGCCTACCTCGTCTTCGACGACCGCCGCTACTGGGACGCCTTCCGAAACGTCACCGACTTCTGCCTCCGCTGCCTCCACGACCCCGAGCACGGCGAGTGGTACGCGTCGACAGAGGAAGACGGCACGCTCCGGGACGCCCACAAGGGATCCGCCTGGAAAGCCGCCTACCACATAACCCAGGCCCTGGCCTACTCCCATTCCTACCTCTCTGAGATCGCCCCGCCCCCCTGATCCGTCCCTGTCCAGCTTTTCGCGCTTTCCTCCCCTTGTCGGCTCAACGAGGCAGGAAACCGTGGCCGCCGCTTAGAACTGTCCAGGAACTCAGAGCGAGCCTCGAGCGATATCGGCCATCTTCGGAGGTGGAGACCTATGCGGCGCCCATACTGGCTGCTCGTCGGCCTTGCCCTCCTCGGGGTGGGCCTCCTATACGCGGAGACCGCTGAAGTGTCAAAGCGAACCGTCTGGATCGTCCCCCACGACTACCAGGGATCCCTGCGCGTCGAGCCCGGCGACGTAATCGAGCTCTGGACCTGGCCCCTGGCCCTCGTCCCGGAGAACCTAGAGTCCCGCTTCCGCGCCTCCAAGGAGGGAGCCGGAGTGGAGCTCATCGGCGAAACGCTCCCCCACAAAGAGGGCACCATGGAGCGAATCTACTTCTTCAAGGCCTTCGAGCCGGGCGCTGCCACCCTCACGGTCGAACTCGTACACATGGACGGCGCCGTCATAGATGCCCGCACCTACAACGTCGAGGCAGCGCCCCCCGCATGTGAAGACTAGCTCCCTCACCCACCGCGGAAATCGGTGCACCGCCCCCTGGCGCGCTGCACCGCCATGAATGAACAGGAGGAAGCACGATGCTAGACACGCGCCGCACCAGTCGCACGATGCTGACGCTCGTTGCCTTGCTCACCCTTGTCGCCCTCACAGCCGGTCTCGCCTCCGCCGTCGCGCTGAGAGTACGCGCACCCGCCGCAAAGACCCTCATGCTGGGCATCCCGGACAAGGTGATCATGCTTCCGCCCCAGCGCCTCGCACAGGTGAAGCAGGGCAAGCAGGTCGCCAACATCCAGCAGCTCCAGCAGAACTACTTCGTCCGCAACAACGTACCCTTCATCCGGGGCGGCCCGGGCGAGGAGTTCGAGCTCATCTCCCTCGAGAAGATGGAGTACAACCCGACCCAGGCGGAGATCACCCGCGCCACGCGCGTGCTGCCCAAGATCCTCTCTCACCTCCCCTACATCAACGCCGGAGCGCTGGTGGCGATTCCACAGGTCGTGGACCATCGACCGGATCAGACCTCGGTCAAGAACCAGAATAACCGAGGCACCTGTGTCTGCTTCGCCTCTATGGCGGGACTCGAGGTGGCCTACGGCGGCGGGAGCCTGGACCTGTCTGAGCAATTCGCCAACTACCTCTACATGACGGCCCAAAGCCGCGGCTGCAAGGACGCCGGTCTGAAGACCACGGACTCCGCCAACTACCTCGCAAACGACGGCGTCTGCAGGGAGACCATCTGTCCCTATCAGAACGACAAGTACAACTTCCCCTCCTACTGCAACAACGGCGCCATCACTGCCCCTCCAATGCGCGTCCAGGCAGTGTCCCACCGCCCCTACAAGATCAAGAGCTACCAGAAGATCTGGCGCAACGACTCCCTCACCACCGACACCGGCATCTGGATCAACAACCCCCGCTACCTGGAGTCGCTCCTTCGCGCCGGCCACGACATCGTCTTCGGAACTCACGTGGCCGGGTGGGTCACCCCCTACACGGGGATCATAGATGTCAAGCTGACCTCGGGCGGCAACCCGCTGCCCAGCGTCGGTGGCCACGCCATGCTGGTCGTCGGCTACGATCGCAACCAGGAGTACTTCATCGTCAAGAACTCCTGGGGCACCAGCAAGGGCCAGGCCGGCTACGTCTACCTCTCCTACGACTACATCCGCACCTACGCCAAGTACGGCTACGTCATCACCGACGTAGAGCCGATACTGCTCACCATGATCCAGCCAATGATGCGCGCCGTGCCCATGATCCGGCGCAGCAGGTAGCCTCGAATCGCAGAGCACACCACAGGGGCGGCCCACCCGGGCCGCCCCTTCTCTCTTCCTCCTGGGGCCCGCTCTCCCGTCCCCGGACCCCTCCGCGTCTGCACAGATTTTCCCTCGCCGCGTGAAACTTCTTGCTCCCCTAGTGCGTCTATGTCATTGTCAGGCGAAGAGCGACAAGGGCAACGGCAATGTTCGGAACAGGAATCGAGCTGACGACAACGGAAACGAGAGCCCCCGCATCGGGGGCCGCGCCGCCCGCGGTAACCCCCGCGCGGCCGACCACAGCTCTCCGGGAGGACGCCGAGCCCATCCCCGGGCACACCCCGTCCTGCCCCCGGGCCATCGCCACCACGTCTCTAGCACAGCAGATGCGGCAAGAAGCACGGAAATACGCAGAGCAGAAGCACCATCTCGACGCCCTCCTGCAGTCGGCGAGAACTCGACGGCGTGCCGCCTGGCTGCGCACTCGCAGGGCCGGCTAGATTCCTTCTGAGCCGGACAGCTTCACCTCCTCTGCGTCGAGAGGCGGGCCCCCTCGGGCCCGCCTCTCCGTTCGCCCATCCTACGATCTGACTACCGTACCGGTCCAGCCGCTCTCAGCCCAGCTTCTCCAGCGGCTCGGCCCGATGCCCGAACTCCCGCGCTACCGCGTCCGCCCTCGGCGCCGCCCAGCGCACCGCGTTGCTGATCACCCGCAGCACATTCTCGTCATGGTAGTTCGGGTACGTCTCGTGCCCCGGCTGGAAGTAGAACACCCGGCCGTGCCCGCGCTCATAGCAGCACCCCGCGCGGAACACCTCACCTCCGGCGAACCACGCTATCAGCACCAGTTCATCCGGCGCCGGGATATCGAAGTGCTCGCCATACATCTCTTCGTGCGGCAGCTCGAAGTACGGCCCCAGCCCCGCCGCAATCGGGTGATTGGGCGCCACCACCCAGTACCGTGCCTTCTCGTTGATCTCGCGCCACCACAGATTGCATGTCGTTCCCATCAGACGCTGGAAGATCTTCGAGAAATGCGCCGAGTGCAGCACGATCAGCCCCATCCCCTCCAGCACCCGCCCCTGTACCCGGGCCACAATCTCGTCTTTCACCTCGTGGTGCGCCATGTGCCCCCACCACACCAGCACGTCCGTTTCCTTCAGCACCGCCTCCGTCAGCCCATGCTCCGGATCGTCCAGCGCGGCCAGCCGCGTCGTGATCCCATCCTCCTTCTTCAGGTGTCCGGCGATGGCGGCATGTATCCCATCCGGATAGATCTTCTTCACCGCATCATGCGTCTTCTCGTGCCGGAACTCATTCCACAGCGTAACTCGAATCTTCCCTGTCACTGCCACTCGCCTCCTCACATCAGATCACTGCCCAGGGATTCGCACCGCGGGAGCGCGCCTCCTGCCCCTTGCTGTAGGGCGGGGTCTCCCGACCCCGCCGCCTCGTGCTGTGAACTCGTAGGGGAGGAGCGCGTCTCCTGCCCCTTCCTTTGCGGCGGGCCCTCCCGACCCCGCCGCCTTCCATGCCGGTGTTCCGGGACTCTCGTGCTACGTAGCGAAGATTCCAGCCTTCGTAGCCTTCGGCGGAGTAGGCACTTCGCAGAGCAGCATCAAGTCCCGGAGCTACCCCTCCAGCCCCCTCCCCGTCAGCAGCGTCAATGCTTCTCGATAGCGCGCGCTGGTGCTCTTCACGACCTCGGGGGGCAACGTAGGAGCGGGCGGATTCCTATCCCAGCCGATTGAATCCAGATAGTCCCGGACCGGCTGCTTGTCGAAGCTCCGTTGGGAGCGCCCCGGCTCGTACTCATCCGCCGGCCAGAACCGCGACGAATCCGGTGTCAGCACCTCATCTATCAGAATCAGCCGGTCCTCATACCGCCCGAACTCGAACTTCGTATCCGCCACGATGATCCCCCGCTCCCGCGCGTCGTCGGCCCCGCGCCCGTACACCGCCAGGCTCAGCCGCTCCAGCTCGCGGTACGTTTCCTCCCCCGCGATCCCCATCGCCTGCTCCGGCGTTATGTTGATGTCATGCCCCGACTCCGCCTTCGTCGCCGGCGTGAAGATCGGCTCCGGCAGCTTCTCACTCTCCCGCAGCCCCTCCGGCAGCTCGATCCCACACACCGTCCCCTTGTCCCGGTACTCCCGCCATCCCGACCCCGACAGATACCCCCTCGCCACACACTCCACCGGCACTACCTCCGCCCGCTTCACCAACATGCTCCGCCCCGCCAGCGTCTCCAGATACTTCCCGATGCACGCCGGATACTCCGTCGCGTCCGCCGTCACCAGGTGGTTCTCCACGATGTCCTAGCTGGCTCCCGAGGTCGTAGATGTCGCGGACCTTGCCGCGGGCCAGAAGTGGAACATCGGTGAAGTTCGTTTCAAGCAGTGGTTCGGACATGGTCTCCCCTACCCTGTGAATCGTCCATCACGTCTGCTCTAGGCCATTCGAAAGGCAGGAGATGGTCTCCTGCCTTTCTCGCACAACCTTTCATGCTGCATCAGCCTCTGCATTTACGGATACTGCGTCCCGCCGACGTTGGCTGACAGCAGCTCCCACCAATCCGGGCCCACAAGACTCTCCCACTTGACCATCCCGACGCCATCCGCGAACCAGATGTGGATATCCTCCTGCTCGCTGGCAATATCGATGTTGAGGTGCATCTTCATGCAACCCTCGAAAGTGCCGGCAGGAACCGTGACCGTCTCGACTCCGACGAACTCCCAGTTGAAAGTCGCCGTGCCCACGTTATCGCCGAACAGGTATACCGTCGCGGTCGGGCTGCCTGAGTCGCCAGGCACGATACCGTTGGGGAAATAGATCGGCGGGTCGAAGCTGATGTCGTCATCGCTGTCGAACCGTCCGCAGTGGTACAGGCCGTCCGGTTGGCTGATCCAGTAATCGCCGGCGCTGCTCGCTTCGTCCACTATCCGCACGCAGGTTCTGCCATGTAGCTCGACCGTACCCGATACGGTCCTGGTGTACACTTCGCCGTCATCCTCCTCGATCACCCAGGTATCGCCCTCACCCAGCGGGAAGTAGTCGGTGATGGAGTAGGCGGGCGCTGTCGGCGTTGCGAGGTCGAACGCCCGGCACAGGTAGGCCGCCATCTGGTCTCTCTCGCAGGCGATGTCCGGGTAGTAGTTCCCGTCGGGATACCCCAGTGTCACCTCTTCGCCGGCGATGTACTCCACGTATTCGTAACACCAGGAGTTCTCTGTACCCGTCACGTCAGGAAACTGAGGGTCCCCACTCGGGTCGGGCACGTACTCGTCTCCACCGCACATGGCGCGCGCGATGAAGGCCGCCATCTGCCCTCGCGTCACCTCCCAGTTCGGATGGTACAGCTCATCATCGTAGCCCGAGGTGACGTCGTTCGCCACTGCGTATTCGATGTAGTCATATGCCCAGAACGGAGCGGTCTCGTCGGGGCCGTATCCCGTATTCGGGACGTCCTCAAAGCTCGCCGTACCCGGCCCGGCCGGCACGTACTCATCCCCACCGCACATCGCTCGCGCGATGAAGACCGCCATCTGATCCCGCGACACGACCAGCGAAGGCCGCCAGTACCCATCGTCATACCCCGACGACACTCCCGCGTTCGACACGCCCTGAATATAACTCCACGCCCAATGCCACTGGGGAACATCTTCGTACTCTTCTGCCGACGCGACCAACGAGATAGTCAGCACAGCAGCCAGCGCGATGATCACCACGAGAAGACCCGTGCAGACGCGCATCTACTCCCTCCCAGACCTAGTGGAATGCTTCGGACTATATCACATCCCCGTCCTTCACGGCAAACAAACGTAATTCAGCACGATGTTCACGAGGCAGGCAGTGAAGCAGCCGCTAGAGGACATGGGCGCGCTCGCCCTACAGGAACGGCTTACACCCCCGCCCCGACCTCCGCCCTCAGACCCAGCAGCTCCACGACCGCCTTCGTTGTTGCCTCCGCGCTCACCGGCTCTTCCGCCGCCTCGATGGCGCAGTCCGGGTCCTTCAATCCGTGGCCGGTCAGGATGCACACGACGGATGCATTCTCCGTCACCCCAGCCTTCATCTCTTTTACGAAGTAGCCCTCCCGGACGAGCTTCGCCACGCCCGCCACCGAGGCCGCCGAGGCCGGCTCCACGAACACTCCCTCGACGCTGGCCAGCATCTTGTAGGCTTCGATGATCTCCTCATCGCTCACCATATCGATGAGGCCGCCCGACTCGTCCCTCGCCGCCGCCGCCGACTTCCAGCTCGCGGGGTTCCCGATCTTGATCGCCGTCGCTATCGTCTGCGGGTCGAGCACCGGCTCTCCCCGCACAATCGGCGCCGACCCTTCCGCCTGAAACCCCAGCATCTTCGGCCGCCGCCGGCTCCGCCCCGCCTCGTGGTACTCTTTGTATCCCTTCCAGTACGCCGTGATGTTCCCCGCGTTCCCCACCGGAATCGCGTGATACACCGGCGCGTCGCCCAGCGCATCGCAGATCTCGAACGCCCCCGACTTCTGCCCCTCGATCCGGTAGGGGTTGATGGAGTTGACGAGTTGCACGGGGTAGTTGCTCGTCACCTCCACCACGATCCGAAAGGCGTCGTCGAAGTTCCCCTCGATCGCCACCACCTTCGCCCCGTGCATCACCGACTGCGCCAGCTTCCCCATCGCAATCCACTGCCGCGGCACCACCACGATGCACTTCATCTCGGCCTTCGCCGCATACGCCGCCGCCGACGCCGCCGTGTTCCCCGTCGACGCGCACATCACCGCCTGCTTCCCCTCCTCCACCGCCTTCGACACCGCCATCGTCATCCCGCGGTCCTTGAACGACCCCGTCGGGTTCGCCCCCTCGTACTTCAGGTACAGCGGAATCGGCAGCCCGATTCGCTCCTGCAGGGCGGGCGCGGCCAGCAGTGGCGTATCCCCCTCCCGTAGCGTGATGACCGGAGTTTCCTCCGTCACCGGCAGAAACTCCCGATACACCTCGATTATCCCGGGCCAACCGACTCTTGCGCTCATAAGAGGATCCTCATCCCGCCCCCTTCTGCGCTACTCCACTTCGTAGTTCGTGAGGCACGCCTGCCCTGAGTTCAACCGAGGGGAGTGTGTCTCCTGCCCAGAGCTTGCCCGCCTCAGGCGGGTTTGCCTCCTGCCACACAGTCATTCCGACGCCCCGTCTGCGGGTACCTTGCTGCCAAACCGCACGTCGGGTACAATACCTGATGCAGACGGGAGCCCTTAGCGTGGCCAAAGTGGGGCGGCGGATGCCCCGAACGGGGAACACTCTGCGTGACAGCTCGAGAGATCATAGGGACACTGCAGCGCATGGGCTTCGTCGTTCGCCGCCAAGTTGGGAGCCACGTTCGACTCGTTCATCCCCAACGACCGGAGGCTCACGTGACCGTCAGCGTGCATGCAGGCCGGGACCTGTCCCAAGGGAACCTGGCGAGCATTCTGCGACAGGCAGGCGTCACTCGTCAGGAGTTCGAGACAGCGCGGAGGAAGCGCAGATGAGGACCTTCAAGGTTGTCGTAGAGGAAGACCCGGAGGGCAAGTGGACACTAACTGTCCCTGCGCTGCCCGGATACGTCGCGTGCGGAGACACCGAGGAAGAGGTCCTCGCCCTTGCGCGAGAGGGAATCCCCTTTCACCTGGCCTCCCTCCATGAAGAAGGGCGTCCGGTTCGCGAGGACGACGTAGAGGCAAAGGTGGTCTCGCTCGAAGTCGCCGTCTGATCAGTTCGTAGGGCAGGCCTGTCCTGCCTGCCCGCCATAGCTTCAGCGACGGCGGGAGCCTGTCGAAGGAAGGGCGCATCCTGCCCCAGGCCCTCGCACCTCGGATCGCGCGGCCCTACCCCTCCGCCTCCGCCCGGATCCAACTGCTGATCTCGCTCACCTCGTCCAGCTTCTCGATCCGCTCCAGCGACCGCCGCATCTTCCCCTCTTCGGCCGGATGTGTCAGCCACACGATCTCCGCCGTCTCCCCCGACGCATCCATCTGCAGCACCGACGCCAGGCTCACCCCCTCCTCGCCGAACACCGTCGCAATCGCTGCCAATACTCCGGGCCGATCCGCAACCTGGAGGCGCAGGTAGTGCCGCGTCGTCACCTCCGCCATCGGCTTGACCGGCTTATCCTCGAAGCAGGTGCACGCCACTCGGCCCGTCGAGCCCGACCGAACGTTCCTTGCCACGTCGATGATGTCCCCCGCCACCGCCGACCCCGTCGGC
>JALGTG010000271.1 GCA_029821495.1 Candidatus Hebobacteria bacterium | reverse complement strand
TCCGAGCGGCGGCGCCTCCCCCGCAAGTATCGCCCGCAGCAGCGGCAGCGCCAGCAGCACCCCGTGGCTGTCAATCCCCGGCGCCCCGAGCGTCCGGCTCTCGCTGAGCCCTGTCGCGATCAGCGTCGCCCAGAATCTCCGCTGCAGTTCCCTTAGGCCGATGTCTCTCCCCACCGTGCAGTTCACGCGCAGTTCCACGCCCAACGCCAGGATGTCGTCAATATCCTCCCGCACCACATCATACGGGAGGCGGTACCGAGGAATGGTCGTCCCGAGCATCCCCCCCGGCTCGGGGCCGGCCTCGAACACGGTCACCCCGAATCCCGCCCTCACCAGGTCGTGCGCCGCCGTCAAGCCGGCCGGCCCCGCGCCCACCACAGCCACGCTCTCCTTACGAGTCCGTCTGGCCGCGCCCCGGCGGCGCGCCCGGTAGTCCCCCGTCGCCTCCACCACGAACCGCTTCAACTGCCGCAGTCCCACTGGCGCGTCCACCTTGCTGCGCCTACAGCTTTCCTCGCAGGGATGATGGCAGATGCGCCCACAGACAGAAGAGAAGGGGTTGGCTGTTAGCAGTAGGTCAAGCGCGCCCTCATAGCGCCCGTGCAGGATGTGCTCGACGTACAGCCGAGTATCCGTGTGCACGGGGCAGGCTGCGACGCAAGGGGCCTCCCGCTCGACCCGCGTATCCATCCGGTGTTTCCGGTCCTCGTTGCTCGGGCTCGGGCCCGCGTCCGCATTCTGCCATCCGCCCCCCTCGTCTGTCAACCCGTAGCTCTTCAGCAACTCCTGGCTCTGCGCGGGACGAGATTCTGCAAGGGATCAATGATCATGCCGCAAGTGGATCCCCGGCCCCGGGACTGGCGTTGCACCGGCGACCCAGCCGCGGGATCACGCGACCATCCGCATGGGGGGCTGGACTCAGGCAGCGGCCTGGCGCTCTGGTCTCAGCTGGGGCTCACAGGACCTCGACACACGCGCACCGTGCTGCCACGTCTCCACAGGCACCCGGGGCAGAGAGACAGGGCCATTCGAGGCCATTCGCCCTCGCAGGCGCTACCGAACCGCCGCCAAAGCGCTACCTCTCCGCAACCGCTGGACCGCGACCCCGACCTATGGGCCCACTTCGGAGAGGATACAGAGATGGTGACCAGGAATCAGCCAGTCGCCTCCGACAGGCCGAAACCGGCCCAATTCTGGCACCTGCGGCCCGCACTGTCAGAGGTGCCTCATCGCCATCTAACACGGACACCAGACTCCGAAATGAAGAGGGAATCGGACGTGGTCTCCTTCCGCAGAAGGCCCCTCTCCCTCCTGCGGAGATACCGTCGCACGTGCTTCTTCATAGCAAGGGAGCGGGGCACGATCCGGAAGTCACCGGTCTTGGTCTTGCGAACCAAGATCCGGCCCTCGGCAAAGTCGATGTCATCCACCTGGAGTCGGCAGCCCTCTCCCACGCGGAGCCCCGTGTCCAGCAGGAGCAATGCCAGGACGGCCGTCCGATGGCCGCCGAAGCGTTCCTTCTGGGCCTTCGTGGTGGCCCATCGGATCAGCTTGCCGCATTCCTCTTGGTTGAGCGACTCGACGGGTTTCTGGTGCACGCTCTGGTACTTGAGCCGGGCAGCGGGATCCTGCCCGTCGGCCCGGATGCTCTCCTCGTAAAACAGAGCGCCCATGACGCCTCCTCATTCTGGTGGCTCCACGGACGCTATCCGCTGGGGATGTGACGGGCCACGAGGGACATTTCCGGCCTCTCTCGAACTGGAGAGAACCCAGTAGATTGCTGCCTTTACTGGGTCTTAGCCCTATCCCACAAGCCCGTGCCTATAGGACAAGCCTAATCCCGAGGTCGGGGGTTCGAACCCCTCACGGCCCACCAAGTCGCCCTGAGTTGATCGGCGCGTGACGACGACTCCGCCACCCGAGCCGCAGACCACCCGACCACCTCCAGACTCCGCTCGCGCTTCTCCGGACAGCGCCTCTGCCGTCTCGCCCCAGCAGGAGCGGGCCGCACGCCGCTCGAATACCCTCCATCCCGGATGAACCAAGACCCGGGAGCGCCCCGTACACCTCTCGACTGACGTGGCAGGCGGTAGCGTTGAGGGGCGGGCCATGGAGTTGACCCATGAAGACGTGCTTTGACAAAGACTGGCGCTTCCACCTCGGCGAGGAGCCGACCTCCTTCTGGTCCGAGTGGCTGCTGCGTAAGTTCGACGATCAGTCGTGGCGCGGTCTCGATTTGCCCCACGATTGGAGCATCGAGCTGCCGCGCGACCCTGACAGCCCGGGCCGCTCCGAGGGCGGCTTCTTCGTGGATGGCGTCGGGTGGTACCGCAAGCGCTTCACCGCCCCGGACTCCTGGCGGGACAAGCGCGTCGCCCTCACCTTCGAGGGCGTGTTCAAGAACGCGGAAGTCTGGGTGAACGATCGCTATGTTGGTCGGCATCCCTATGGGTACTCCAGCTTCACCATGGATCTCACCGACCACATTGAGGTGTGCGTGGAGAACCTGGTGGCGGTGCGCGTTGACAACTCGGCGCCGAAGCACAGCCGCTGGTACTCCGGCTCCGGCATCTACCGTCACGTGTGGCTGCTGGTTCGCGATCCCGTGCATGTATCCGACGGCGGCCTCTATGTGACCACACCCGAAGTGACGGCCGCCTCCGCACTCGTTCGCCTCGAAACGACTGTGGTTAACGAGTCCGACGCGCCCAAGCCGGCGTCCGTGCAGTGGGTCGTGCTCGGACCGGACGGCGAGAAATGCGGCCTGCGCGAGGCGGAGGCCGAGATTCCGGCCGGCGGCTCCCACGCCTTCACCCAACAACTGCCACTCTCCAACCCGAGCCTGTGGTCGCCCGATCACCCCGCGCTCTACCGATTACAGGTGGAGGTGCGCGCGGGCGGAGAGGTGCTGGACGCGGATGCCACCACCTTCGGCGTTCGGAGCATCCGCTTCAGCGCGGCGGAGGGGTTCCTGCTCAACGGCGAGCCCCTCACCATGCGCGGCGGGTGCGTGCATCACGACTGCGGGCCCCTGGGAGCCATGTCCA
>JALGTG010000270.1 GCA_029821495.1 Candidatus Hebobacteria bacterium | reverse complement strand
ATGAGGATCAGCCTGGGAAACACGAACCGGTGCTCGTTGTGCAGCAGCCACAGGTCCCGCAGCGACAGCGTCCCCTGGTACGACCGCTCGACCAGCGGCACCAGCTCCCACTCGTCCATCCAGGGAATGTCAACCGTATACCGGGCCGCCGCCCACACAGCGACGGCCAGCGGAACCAGCGCCAGCGCAAGGGGCAGTACCCTCAGCACCGCCGCCCACCTCATCGCGGCCCCCGCTCCCGCGCCCGCCTTGTCCTTCGCGGCTCTCCCTCGCCTCTTCATTCAGCCTTCTCTTCAACCCGGCTCTGCCTACGGCCCTCCATGCCCGTAGGAGCGACATTCCTGTCGCGACCAGCTCGCACCCCTCCACCCCGTAGGAGCGACATTCATGTGCCTCCGGCACATTCCCATCGCGACCAGCCCCCCTCCCGGCCCACCGTAGATACTGTGTTCGTTGTCAAGCCTTGCACGCCTCGTAGTTCGGATCGAATGGCTGCTGGGCACTGAGGACAGCGAAGGCGAGGTAGAGTAGTCTCCCCACGACAGCCCCAGCAAGCGATGGCGAGGCGCGGACTGGATCGGGCGGCGCAGACAACCGGGGCAGGAACACGTGAGGAGTTGTCCAACCTAACTCCCCACTCGTCTCACGAACGCTGACGACCTGCAGAGCGAAGGAGACTCAGCATGAGATGGTTGGCCAGCCTATCGGGCAGGCAGCGCCTCTGGCTCGCCCTCACATTGGTGGTGGGGCTCGTGATAATCGCTGTCGGCGCCGTTCGACAGGGGGCAGCTGGACAGCCTCCACCAGTTGACGTCAGCGTAACAATGACTGCGAAACAGATAGCCCCGCAGCTCGGCGTGACGGGCAAGAGCCTCGCCCGTGAGTTGGGTCTGCCTCTTGACATCCCCAAGGAGAAGCCGCTCCAGGAACTCGGCGTCACGGACGAGCAGCTCGAACACGTCGTTCACCATCTTCTTGGGCACCGGGACAGCACGCTCAAGTACTACGCCTTCGTAGCCCTCGTCCTCTTTGCACTCGTGTTTCTCGCCCGCCTCGGCCGCCCCGACGGTTCGCCCGCGGCCGACCGCAAGATGTGGTACCCGCGGTGGCCCTACATCGTCGTGCTCATTATCGCCGTGGCACTGTGCGGCTTCGCGCTCGGCAAGTCGCCCAACCCCATGGAAGGAGCCGTCAAGCTCTTCAAGAGCTTCGTCGGGCTTTACCCTTCGGTGCTCGACAAAGTGGTGGCATTCCTCTTCTTCGCCGTTCTCGCAGTCGTCGGCAGCAAGCTCATCTGTGGCTGGGCCTGCCCCTTCGGCGCCTTGCAGGAACTGGCATTCTCCCTGCCGATCCTGAGGAAACTCAAGCAGCGTAAGCTCCCGTTTGCCGCCACTAATGCCGTGCGGTCCGTCCTGTTCGTCATTGTGTTGCTGCTGCTGTTCGGCGTCGTCGGCGGCCGGAAGGGGCTCGTCTTGTACCATTTCGTGAACCCCTTCAACATGTTCAACCTCGACATCGAGACCGCTTCCGTTGGCATCACCATCGTCGCCGCGATAGTGTTGTCACTTGCCCTGTACCGGCCGTTCTGCCAGTTGGTCTGTCCCTTCGGGCTCCTGAGCTGGCTCCTGGAGCGGATCAGCTTGTTCCGGGTGAAGATCGACCGAGAGCGCTGCACGAACTGCGGAGCCTGCAGCCGCGCTTGTCCGCTCCAGGCCGCCGAGGGACGTGTTGAGGGAAAGCGTCTACCTGCCGACTGCTTCAGCTGCGCGCGGTGTCTTAACGTCTGTCCCCAGGATGCGATTTCCTACGGGTTCGTGGGAACCAAGCCGCGTGTCCAGAGCGGCAGCCCGTGACAGTATGCGGCTGGGTGCCTACCCAGCCGCACTGTAGGGCGCGGTCTCCCGACCGCGCCGCTTCATCGCTCTTCCCGAGGCACCGCGCCCTCGCTCGGCATCCCGCGACTCGCGCCGCCCCCCTCGCCAAGTAGTTGTCTCATACCCGTTGGGCAGGAGCTTGCTCCTGCCCCTTCCTGTCATTCTGAGCGAAGCGAAGAATCTCGCCGTTTCCCTTGCTTCTCCCGTGTCTCGATCGCGTAGGGCAGGGGCCCTGGGCGCCTCGGGCGCCTTGCTCCTGCTACTGTAGGGCGCGGTCTCCCGACCGCGCCTTTCGTACCGAGACCCCCTCAGGCATACCACTAGCCGCCGGCCGTCGTCGCGTCCCCCTCGTCGGCCTTCCCCTCCTCCTCGACCGCTGCCAGTATGCGTTTCGCCGCAGTGACCAGCTCCTCGATCTTGAAGGGCTTCGTCAAGTACAGGTCCACCCCCGTCATCCAGCCGCGAAGCACATCGGAGTCCTCCCGCCGGGCCGTGAGCATGATGACCGGGAGGCCCTTGGTCTCGGCCTTCTCCCTCAGCACGCGGAGCGTCTGAAACCCATCCATCACCGGCATGATGACGTCGAGGATAACCAGGTCCGGGGGATTTGAGGCGATCGCCTGCAGGCACTCCGTCCCGTCCGCAGCCGTGCAGACCTCCATGCCGTGCTTTTCCAGAGTAGTCTGAATCAGCCGCGCTGTCGGGGGCTCATCATCCACCACTAGCACGCGCTTGCTCATACTCCACGCTCCCTCCGGCGTTGATTACAGCCGTGCTCGGTGCGCGTCTGCTCCCCGCCGGTAAACCACTGAGAGCCGGCTTAGCAGTCATCCTCTATGCCCCGCACGAACCCATGGGCCGGGCCAACCAAGACCACCGAGGCCAGGGTTACACACCCCTCCGGTCACTCCTGCTACCATATGTGCCCGTCAATGGGAGATATCCACACAGCCGCCAGGGAAGATGCTGCGGCACGGGCACGCGAAACCGGCGCCCCAGGCATGTTGATGGACAGTGGATCCGACGCCGGTGCGACGTCTAAGTAATCATTCGTTCTCTTAGTCCCATCACGAGTGATAGCTTTTACTCTATACCGGCGTTTACTCGTCTCTGTTAGGCGGGTCGAGCGCCGCACGTGCCCTCCACGAAGGGGGAGCCAAGGCCCGGAATCCATGTTA
>JALGTG010000066.1 GCA_029821495.1 Candidatus Hebobacteria bacterium | reverse complement strand
GCGCGCCGCGCGGCAGAGACTTCGAGGAGGACAACCGCGCGGTATGCCTCCCGCCGGAAGTCCTCCCCGGTGTTTCCGAGAAGGCGGGCGAGGGCGTCGATCTGCTCGATCACTCCGCGAACGCCGAGCGCTCGGGCGTCGAGGCCGCGACTGGCGGCGATGTCACGAACGGAGGCACGCATGGCGTCGAAGTCGTACGGGCAGGTGGCAACGGTCCCATCTACGTCCAGGACGACTGCCTCAATGGCGGGGGAGCCGGGCTCTCCGCCAGGTCGCGGATTGGCCGGGGATGTCAATCGTAGCCCCGGACGATGAGAGTGGCGTTGTGGCCGCCGAAGCCGAACGAGTTCGTCATTGCGGTTCGGACGCGCATCTCACGGGCCTGTCCGGGCACGTAGTCGAGGTCGCACTCCGGGTCGGGGTTGTCGAGGTTGATGGTGGGAGGCACGACCCGGTCCCGGATGGCGTACAGGCAGGCGATCAGCTCCACCGCGCCGGCCGCGCCGAGCAGGTGTCCGGTGACGGACTTCGTGGAGCTGCAAGGGATCTGGGCGGCGCGCTCGCCGAAGACGGTCTTGAGGGCGCGGGTTTCGGCAGGATCGCCGGTCGGGGTAGCGGTACCGTGGGCATTGATGTAGTCGATGTCGTCGGCGCCGATCCCGGCACGCCGGAGAGCGGCTTCCATGGAGCGAGCCATGCCGCTGCCGTCAGGGGAGGGCTGTGTGATGTGGTAGGCGTCGGCGCTCATGCCGTATCCGACGATTTCGCCGTGGATGGCGGCGCCGCGCCGGCGCGCGTGGTCGAGATCTTCGAGCATGAGTATTCCCGCGCCTTCGGCCATGACGAAGCCGTCGCGGTCGCGGTCGAAGGGGCGGCTGGCGGCGGGCGGGTCGTCGTTGCGGCGGGAGAGGGCGCGCATGGCGCAGAAGCCCGCCAGCGCGAGCGGCGATACCGCGGCTTCGGCGCCGCCGGCGATCATCATCTCGGCGTCGCCGCGTCGGATGATCTCTGCCGCGTCGCCTACAGCATGGGCGCTGGTGGCGCAGGCGGTGACGGCTGCGGAGTTTGGACCTCCGGCACCGAAGAGCATTGCCACGCGGCCGGCCGCCATGTCTATGATCATCATGGGGATGAAGAAGGGGCTGACTCGGCCGGGGCCGCGCTCGACCAGGATCCGGTGTTGGGCCTCCCAGGTCCAGGTGCCGCCGATGCCGGAGCCGATGAGAACACCCATGCGGTTGCGATCGACGGTATCGAAGTCGAGCCCGGAGTCTTCGGCGGCCATCTTGGCGGCGACGATCGCGAACTGGACAAAGCGGTCGGTGTGGCGGACGTCCCGGCGCTCCATCCATGCCGCCGGGTCGAAGTCCTTCACCTCGCCCGCCACCTGGGAGGCGAAGGCGGAGGCGTCGAAGAGGGTCACATTGGTGATGCCGGACCGACCGGCCCGCATGGCATCCCAGGTTGGCTGTGCACCCATACCCAGGGGAGTCACGGCGCCGAGGCCGGTGACGACAACGCGTCGCTCCATAGGATCTCCTGGAAGTGTCCGCGCGCGCCCGCGCGTCGCGGGCGGGGCACGCGGGGCAGACTGGCCAAGAGGGGCCGGACTACCCTCCGGGGCTGCGTTTTGTCTCGACGTAGCTGACGACGTCGGCTACTGTCTTGATCTTGTCGGCTTCCTCTTCCGGGATGTCGGGCAGATCGAACTTCTCTTCGAGGGCCATGAGGAGCTCAACCAGGGTGAGTGAATCAGCCCTTAGGTCCTCTTCGAAGGACGCGTTTGCGGTGACGACGGACTTGTCCACGCCCAGTTGCTCTGCGACTAGTGTTCGCACCTCTTCGAGGACGGCTTCGTCCATGCGCTGCTACCTCCCTACGAGCATAAGCTAGGCTGCGCCTGTGGTCAGGAACCCCGACCCCTCCGACGCAACTCGTTCTCTGGGGTAGACGAATATCACATATGCATTCCGCCGTCAACCTGCAAAACCTGGCCAGTGATGTAGCCGGCGGCAGAGGAGGCGAGGAAAGCGACGGCTTCGGCGACATCCTCGGCCTGGCCGAGCCGACCGAGGGGGATGAGAGAGGAGAGCTTCTCCTTCGCCTGGGGGCTGAGCTGGTCGGTCATGAGCGAGACAATAAAGCCGGGTGCGACTGCGTTGACGGTAATGCTGCGGGGTGCGAGCTCGCGCGCCAGGGATTTGGTGAGGCCGATGAGACCGGCCTTGGATGCCGAGTAGTTGGTCTGGCCGGCGTTGCCCATGATTCCGACGACGGACGACATGTTGATGATGCGACCGGAGCGCTGGCGGACCATAATCCTGGCAGCGGCGCGGCTGCAGAGGAAGGCGCCGGTCAGGTTGACGTCGAGCACAGAGCGCCACTGGTCGTCGCTCATGCGAAGGACGAGGCCGTCGCGCGTGATGCCCGCGTTATTGACCAGGACGTCGAGGCGGCCAAACCGGTCGACGACTTGCTTGAGCATGGCGTCGACCTGGGCCGCGTCGGTGACATCGGCCGGAGCGACGACGGCCTTCGCTCCCCGGGAGTGGATCTCTTCGGCGACTTGCCGCAACTCGTCGCCGCCCTGCTCCATGTCGTTCAGGGCGACTGGGCCGTGCTGGGAGAGGCGGAGGGCGATGACGCGGCCGATGCCGCGTCTGGCGCCCGTCACAAGGGAAACGATCTCGGCGTCGGGTGTGGCGGATGCTGCAGGCTGGGTCACGCGTTTACCTCCTCCGCGAGCTTGTCCAGTTGAGAGGGGGCGCCGACCGGGAGGGCGCGCGCGTCGGCGGAGATACGCGGGGTTAGGTTCGTCAGCACGCGGCCGGGGCCGACTTCGACGAAGAGGTCGATGCCTGCGGACATCATGCGACGCACGGAGGCGGACCAGAGAACGGGGTTGGTCATCTGCCTGATCATCGCCTCGCGGGCTGCGCCCTCCTCGGTGACCGGCTCGGCGGTGGCATTTGCGACGACCGGGACGGCGGGGGACTTGATGGGGGCATCGGCAACGAGATCGGCGAAGACGCGGGCGGCGTCGTCCATTAGTGGGGAATGGAATGCGCCGGACACTCGGAGGCGAATGGACCGGCCGCGCGAGGCGTCGGCGAGCCGGGCAGCTTCCTCGAGTGCGCCCGGAGCGCCCGACACCACCACCTGGCCGGGGGAGTTGAAATTGGCGGCCACCAGAGTGCCAGCGTTCTGTGCTGCCTGGCACAGCTCAATGACCTTGTCATCGGAGAGGCCGATGATGGCGAGCATGCCGCCGGGGCTTCGCTGGGCCGCCTCCGCCATGAGCTCGCCGCGGCGGCGGACCAGACGGAGGGCGGAGTCGAAGTCGAGCGCCTCTGCGGCGACCCAGGCGGCGAACTCGCCCAGGCTGTGCCCTGCAAGCATACGCGGGGCGATGCCTCGGTCCCGCACGGCGGCGAGCCAGGCGACGCAGGTTGTCAGGAGCGCCGGCTGAGCGATATCGGTGCGGGTGAGAAGGGCGTCGCTGCCACTAGTGCAAACCTGTGCGAGGTCCAGTCCGAGGACCTCGCCGGCCTGCTGGAAGATGGGGCGCGCGGACGGTTGTGTCTCAAGCAGGTCGGCGGCCATGCCAACGCGCTGGGAAGCCTGGCCGGGGAAGAGGAAAGCGATAGTCGGAGGGGCTGAGGTCACCATCGGAGCACCATGGTTGCCCAACTGAGGCCTGCGCCGAAGCTGGACAGGAGGATGTGGTCTCCGGAGTGAATGCGGCCCTCGCGCACCGTTTCGTCGAGGGCGAGAGGAATGGAAGCAGCGGAGGTGTTGCCGTAGCGGTCGAGGTTGCGTATGAAGCGCTCGTAGGGAATGTTGAGTCGTCTGGCGGCGGCATCGATGATGCGAAGGTTGGCCTGGTGTGGGATCACGACGTCGATGTCCTTCATCGAGATCCCGGCGCGGGCGACGGCCACCTCGGCGGACTCCGTCATTGAGCGCACTGCGAACTTGAATACTTCAGGGCCGTTCATTGTGAGATAGTGCAGCCGCTTGGCGACGGTCTCTTCGCTGGCCGGCATTCGCGATCCGCCGGCCGGGATCTTCAAGGCGTCCGCGTCGGAGCCGTCGTTGCCGAGGGAATAGGAGAGGATACCGTGTCCTTGCTCCACGGGGGCCATGACCACTGCGCCGGCGGCATCGCCGAACAGCACACAGGAGCCGCGATCCTGCCAGTCAGTGATCTTCGAGAGCGCCTCCGCCCCGAGCACGAGAGCACAGCGGTAGGCCCCGGAGGCGATGAGCGACCCGACCGTGGCCAGCCCGTAGACAAAGCCGGTGCAGCCGACCAGGATATCGAAGGCCGCGGCTCGGCTGGCGGCCAGCGCCTGCTGGACGATTGAGGCGGTACAAGGGAAGAACATGTCAGGGGTAACAGTTGCGATCACGATGAGGTCGAGGTCGGCTGCATCGACGCCCGCGCTTTCGAGTGCCGCGCGAGCGGCGGCAAGGGCGAGGTCGGAAGTGGCCGCATCGGAGTCCGCGATGCGCCGCTCGATGATGCCGGTACGGGTGCGGATCCACTCGTCGGAGGTATCGACCATGCTCTCCAGCTCGAGGTTGGTGAGCACGCGGGGGGGCACGTAGGATCCAGTGGCGATGATACCAGCAGGGAGCAGATTGCTAATCAATGGGACCGGTCACCTGATGAGCTTTGCTCTCGGTCTAGAGCAGGCGGTGCGGACGACGCTGCGACTCGCCGAGAGGAGGAAGTCAACTGCTCCACCACCCGTTGGTCTGAGAGCTCCTTGGCCACGCGGATGGCGTTCTCGACAGCCAGAGGTGTTGAGCGGCCGTGAGCGATGACGCAGATTCCGTTAACGCCGGCAAGAAGGGCGCCGCCGTGGGCGGAGTAGTCGAAGCGGCGCGCGAGGCCCTGCAGGGCGGGACGCAGCAGCGAAGCGCCGAGACGGCTGCGGAGGTCGCTGCCGGTGCGCTCCCTCAGCATACTCCAGAAGAGCTCCGCGTAGCCCTCTATGGCCTTCAGGATCGCATTCCCCACGAAGCCATCACAGACGACGACGTCAACGTCGCCGGCGGCGATGTTTTGCCCCTCGACATTGCCGATGAAGTTGATCGGCAGCTCCTTCAGGAGCGCGTACGCTTGCTTGACAAGAGCACTGCCCTTGGTGGACTCCTCGCCGACATTGAGGAGGCCCACGCGCGGCTGCTCGATGTGCAGAAGGGACTGAGCGTAGATGGACCCCATCCAGGCGAAGTCCCTGAGATTCTCCGGGCGAGGATCGAGGGTGGCGCCGCCATCGAGGACGACGGCGGCTCCTGTGCGGCTTGGCAGGAGCATGGCAATCGCAGGACGATCGATGCCGGGCAGGAGGCCAAGGCGGAGGGCGGCGGCGCCCATGGCCGCGCCCGAGTTTCCGGCGGACACGACGGCGGAGGCGCGACCTTCCTTAATGAGGTCGGTGGCGACGACGATGGAAGCGCCGCGCTTGTGTAGCAGGGCAGGGCCGGGCGTTTCGTCCATGCCGATAGCGTGCTCAGCATGGATGACTTGGATTGCAGCGGGTGCGTCCGGGTGGCGCGCCAACTCGGCATCGACTCGTGTGCGGTCGCCGACGAGGAGTACGCGGACGCCGAGTGTGTGGGTGGCGCGGACTGCACCCGCGACGGTAACTTCGGGCGCGTCGTCGCCGCCCATGGCGTCCAAGGCTATGACGGTCGAAGGGCTTGGCCCATTCATGTGAGGCCGGTCAGAGGGCGGCGTCAGGAGCGACCGCGGTGGACGCGCTGTTTGATCTCGACAACGGATTCGCCGCCGTAGTTGCCACAGGCGGGACAGGCGCGGTGCGACAACCTGAGCGCGCGGCAGTCGGGGCACGGGACGAGGTCGGGTGCCTTGATCCGCCAGTTGGCGCGGCGCTTGTCTCGCCTGCTCTTAGAATGTCTTCTCTTGGGCAGTGCCAACGCGAAACGCCTCCAAGGATGTGATGGTCTGCTTGCCTTCTATTCTTCTGTGCGCGGCCGGTCGGACAGCAGGTACTGGAGCTTGGCCCAGGGGCTGTCCGCCGTCTGAGGGGCGCAGTCGCACGGGCCCTCGTTGAGGTTGTGCCCGCACTGCGGGCAGATCCCACGGCAGTCCGGCCGGCAAACCGAGGCTATTGGCGCGTGCAGCACGACTTGCTGCCGCACCAGCTCGGACACGTCGAGCACATAGTCCGACATGGCCGAGGCCTCGGGGTCGTCCCGGTCCACGGTCTCGATATCCGGAGCGGTGTTCTCTGTCGCGAACTCCTCCTCGACGTTGATCGCCAGAGGCTGCTCGAACTCGCTTAGGCAGCGGGTGCAAGAGAGCTTAAGCACCCCCGTCAGCCGGCCTCTCAGAAGGAGAAGAGAACCGGTGTTCTCCACCGTCATCTCGCCGGTGACGGGCCGGACGGACGACGGCCCTTCTGCGGAGGCGAGACGTTCGGAGATGGAGTAGCGGCCGCGAGCTCCTGGCGTCCCTGCGATGTCGCACAAGTCGATCTTCAACGTTCTGACCGCGCCGCGACCCTAATCATACACGGCGATAGTGGCTTGTCAAGCGCCTGGGCCCGTTCAGGCCCGCCCGAGAGGAGTGCAGGGAGCCAGCCCGCTTCCGGGGGCTGGCTCTGGACAAGGGGCCCTCTGTGCGGCTGTGGCCTGCGAGGCGGCGAAGGCGTTCCGGGCTGTCAGCTCTCCTCGCTGTCTTCCTGCTCTTCTTCGATGCGTTTGGCGACGCGAGTGAAGAGCCTATCTGAATCAGGTGGGAAGAGCTCCTTCTCGACGAACCACTTCTGCGACCACGCGGAGGCAGAGCGCCGCATGTGGCGATCCGGCTTCCAGCGGGCGAGGAGAAGGCAGTCGCCGCCATCGGTGCGGACGAGGCGCTGCTTAAAGGTATAGCCATCACACAGGGCATCGGGGAGGTCCAGGCTCCGGTAGATGGAGCGTGCGCGCGTGCCGACGTAGATGACCTCTGTCTCATCTACCTCGCTGACGCGGTAGTGGTCTATCTCCTGCTTGACGACGCTCTCCTTGCGGGTCATGCGAGGCGCGCTGAACATCTCCCGCGGCTCTGTGGAAGGTGGAGGGGTGATAGGCCTATTGGGCTGAGTAGAACTCAATAACGCTTCTCCTTTCGGCTTGGCGCCCCGCCCGCCGACACGAGTGCGCCCGGGCGCGAGGGCGCTGGAGAGTGCGGCCGTTGGTTGATTTCGACGGCGGGCCTTCGGAACCTGCTGGCGGTGGGCAGTTCTGTGTCGGTGGCAGGACAGCGTTCTTCAGGTCCGCGGCACCGTGACTGCGAGTGCGAAGCGCGTGAAGGCGGCCTGAGCGGCTCTCTGCACGTCGGAAGCGGTGACGGCTTCAATGCCGGCCTCATAGTGCGCTGCGAAATCGCATCCCAGCCCCAATAGCTCGTACCAGGCGAGGGCATAGGCCTGGTCCTTCATCCGCTGGTGGCTGAGGGCATAGGTGCCGAGGAGGTAGCGCTTGGCGTGGCCCAGCTCGTCAGCGGGAACCGGTTGCTCGGTCAGGCGTGCCAGTGCCCGCACTGCGGCCGCCTTCACCATGCTGAGGTTGCCCGGTGAAGTCGCCGCGTAGGTGACAAGGTGGCTTCTGCCGTACAGGGTGGGGTAGAAGGATGAGGCGTGGTACACGAGGCCGAGTTCCTCCCTTAGGCGCTGAGGGAGACGGGAGCTCGCGCCCCCGCTCAACAGACTATCGATGACTTGCATAGCATAGTAGTCCTGCTGGCCGGCGGCGGGGGCCAGGAACCCCAGGATGAGGTGGGTCTGTTTGACGGGAAGCTCTCGGGCGGCAACGACGGAGGCCGCGAGAGGCAGCGGTTCGGGCTCGGGGCGGGAGGGAGGGGGTTGGGGTATCCAGCCGCCAAAGACCTTGCGCGCGGCGCGCGTGGCGCGTACTTCTCCCACCCCGCCGCAGACAGCGAGCACGGCGCTGTTTGGCAGGTAGTGCCGGGCATGGAAGGTGGTTATGTCCTGCCGGCTGATCGAGGCGAGCGATCGAGGGGTGCCAAAGGTCGGCGCGGCGTAGGGATGGTCGCCATATAGCGCCGCTCGAAAAGCGAGGTAGGTTTCCTGGAAGGGGTCCTCCCGCGCGGCCCGCGCGGCCTGCCGAGCGACGGCGGTCTGGCTCTGTGTCTCCTGGGGGAGGAAAGACGGGTTGCGGACGGCGTCGCCGAGTACCGCCATGGCCGTTTCGAATCCATCGGCGGGGACGAGCGCGTAGAGCTCCACATAGTCGAGGCCGACAGTGGCGTCCATGACGCCGCCGACGGCGGCGAGTTGTCGGGCCATGCTGTCGCCGGATTGGCGCTTCGTGCCCCGAAGCAGGAGACGCTGGACGAGGGATCGGATGCCGGTCTTGCCAGAGGGCTCGTCGAGGGCGGAGACATCAAGGAGCAGCTCGATTGCGACCACCTCGGTGGACCAGGTGGGACTTACGATGACCCGCATGCCATTGGGAAGCGTCAGGCGCTTGGCGGCGCCTGCGGCGGCGTGCGGCGCGCTCAGAAGCAGGAGGGCCGCGGCGGCGAGCCAGAGGCGTTTCATTGCTCCGCCACCTTCGGGCTGAGCACGATCCAGACCGGCTCAACCGAGTACCGGACGGCGACCGCGGCGACGTCGGAGGGGGTCAGGAGGCTGACTCTGGGCAGATACTGGGATGCCGTTCGATAGGTGTCGATAGCTTCGTAGAAGCCAAGGGCGGCGGCGCGATCTGCCGGCGTCTCGTTGGCGAAGGCATAGCCGGCGGCGAGCAGCCGCCTTGCGGCGGCGAACTCGTCGGGAGGGATCGGCTCCCCGGAAACGCGGCGCAGCTCGGCAAGGATGGCCTGCTTCACGGCAGGAACGTCCTCCGGTCTGCAAACGGCCCAGACGCCGAAGAGTGCCCGGTCGTGCTGGGTGAGGAAGTCAACACCTACTCTCGATACGAGCTGGCGCTTCTCCCTCAACTCCCGCGCGAGTCGCCCCGAGGAGCCATGTGCCAGCAGCGTGGCGACGAGATCGGTGGCGCACACTTCTCTGTGCTCGGAGGCCGTGGGGCCGAGAAACGCGGCCATGACGTATGCCTCCGCAAGGCCGGTGTGCACAGCCTTCTCCCGTCCGCGGGGGGGATGGATGAGCGGAGGCCAGGACCTGGGATGAAGGGCCACCGGTGTGAGATGACCGAAGTTGGATTGGACGAGGGAGAATGCCTGGTCGAACGTAACTCTCCCGGTGATGATGAGGGCCATGTTGTTGGGTACGTACCAGGTCTGGTGAAACAGAGAGAGCTGCGCGGGGCCAATGGTGCGGACTGCGTCGGCCTCGCCGTCTGTAGGCCTGGCGTAGGGATGATCCGGCCCGTACAGCTCCTCGAACGCCAGGTCGCTCAGGATTGCCCGGGGGTTGTCGAGACGGCTCAGAGATTCCTGCTCGATGATGGCGCGCTCGCGGGCGAGGTCGGCGGGGCCGAAGGTGCACGAGAGGGCCAGGTCGGATAGAGCTTCTACGGCAAGCTGGAGGTGGGCGGCAGGGACGGTGAGGTAGAAGTGCGTGAAGTCGCGCAGGACCCCCGCGTTGATGACCCCGCCCAGGTCCTCGACGCGCCGGCGGGGATCGTCGTCGCCTGCGGAGGACCAGAGGGCGTGCTCGAGCAGGTGTGCCATTCCCGACCTGTCGGGCGGGTCGGCGGCAGATCCTGCGCGGATGACGAGATCGACGGAGATGACCGTCGCATCGGCGTCTTCACAGACAACGAGGCGGAGTCCGTTGTTGAGCGTGGCGGAATGGATGGTGCGGGGGTCAAGGATCGTCGCCGCGACAGGATTCGAGCAGAATGCCGCGAGGCTGACGGCGCAGACAAGGCCGGCCCAGGAGACGGCGCTGCGCGACAGAGACGGACGAGTGCGGGGATAGCTGAAGTCGCTCATGCCAGCCAGTCCAAGTGCTCGGCGGCGACGACTCCGCTCAACTCGTGGGTTGACGGGGGGCCATCTGTGGCGCAGACGAGGCGGATGTTGTTGACGGCTTGGCGGCCCATTTCCCAATACCTGCTCCTGACGGGGCCTGCGACATGGGGAGTGAGAATCACGTTGGGCAGGTCGCGGAGGGGGTGATCGGCCGGCAGGGGCTCGTCGGGATCGAACACGTCGAGGGCGGCAGTGAAACGACCCGTCTGCAGCTCCTTCACGAGAGCATCGGTGTCGATGAGAGCGCCCCGTGCGGTGTTTATGAGCACCGCCCCGTCAGCAATGAGGCGAAGTCGCGCAGCACTGAGAAGATGACGGGTGGAAGGCAAGCTGGCGGCGTGGAGGGAGACCACTCGGCAGGTTGTGAGGATCTCCTCCATGCCGGCGGGCCGTGCGCCATGGGCTGCCAGGATTGCCCGGTCAACATGGGGATCCGAGCACAGGAGGTCCACGTGGAAGGGCTTCAGCAGCGCGGCGAACTCGCGCGCCGTGGCGCCGAAGCCTATCAGCCCGACCCGCTGGTCACGGAGCGTGTCCGGGGATCCCAGATCCTCCACTTGCCAGGCTCGATCGTGTTTCAGTGCGCGGTCATGCCGCAGTAGGTTGCGGAGACACGCGAGGGTGAAGAGCAGGGCCATCTCGGCAACATAAGGTGCCATGATCGGGGCGGCGCTGGTGACAAGGATGTCGCGTGAAAACACCGCGTCGCTCACATAGGGCTTTACGGTACCCGCGGCGTGGGCGATTACCGCGAGGCGCGGCGCGGCCGCGACGACCTCTGGCGTGAAGCGCGGCGAACCCCAGGTGGTGATGCAGGCGTCAATATCGGAGACGCGGTGGCGGAGTTCCTCCTCAGTCATCTCCCTGCCAAGGTCATTGTAGCGGGCCTCAGCGAAGACCTCGAGCTCCCGCCGAACAGAATCGGGGAAGATCGTCTCGAACTGGTCGCCGTGGGGGAGCACCAGCACGTTGGGGCGAGTGGCCATCAGGGTCGGTCCTCTGGTAGGCAGCGAGCTTGCTGGATTCGTCAGAGTGGCTTTCTGCACGGGGCGGGCGCGGTCCTTTGCCGCGTCTCGCGCCTCGAAGCAGGAAACATGGCTGGCGTCGCCAAAGTTAGCGAAGCGTGGGGGGCGGCGGGCGGGGAAGGTGGGGCGGCGCTCATTGCGTCGTGGCGAGCGCGGGCGCGCAGCCGGGAACTCCGAGGCGAGATCCGGAGGGCGGTTACGGGAGGAGCCGGCTGGTGCGGACCGCCCGAGAGGGTGCGATGGCGGGCGTGTCTCGGTGCTCCGCGTGCGGAGCATTCGTGGATGAGGAGGACCAGTTCTGCTGGTCGTGCGGGTCGGCGCTGGGGAAGGCGCCGGATCGTCCCGCGGCCCCGGCGCCTCAACCCGTGGCCGAAGGGGACCCGGAGGCGGCATTCACAGTGCGCGCGGCCCGTCTGGCGCAGCAGAGGGGGCAACCGGAGGAGGCGGAGCGACTGCTCCGAGAGGCGCTGGAACGGGCGCCCGAGAACGCATCGGCGCTGAGCTTGCTGGCGGAGATCCTGCGCGGGAAGGGCGACCTGGTGGGAGCGGTGGCCCTCGCACAACAGGCGACGGAAGCAGCGGGGGCGGATGCGATAGCTCCCGGGGCTGTCGCGCGCGCGAGAGAGGCACGGGCCGAGATTGAGGAGGGAGTTGTACGGCAGGTCACCGGCCGTGCGCAGGGGGGTGACGGCGGCCCGGTTAGCGCGCTGCTGTCGGCGGGCGACACCTGGTATCGGTCAGGGCGCTTCTACACGGCGTTGGCTGGGCTGGGCGTGATAACCTTGTTCCTGGCGCTCGTCGTCTCCCTTAGGGGAGAGTCGCTGGGCTATCTGTGGTTTGCCGTCAGCTTCTTTGCGGCAGGATGGTGCTACCAGGACGCGGAAACGCGCAGGACTGGTGGACTGATGTGGGGGCCGTTTGTGCTGTTGCTGGGGCCGTTCGGTCTGGCCATCTATCTGCTTGCGAGATACTGAGAAGAGAGTGCCAATGAAGGCAATCGGTGTGTTCACTAGCGGCGGCGATGCCCCGGGGATGAATGCGTG